>JAYUBK010000295.1:0-10816 GCA_043740835.1 Chloroflexota bacterium | reverse complement strand
GGCGCCCGTCGCTCAGCACGCCGATGGTCCCGTCACGCCCTGCCAGGGTCGTCGCCTCCTCCATGTCGTGCGTGCAGACGACAAGGGCAGAACCCTTGGCGCGGAGCTCCAGGAGGTAATCCCAGGCGACCCGAGCGCTGTCGGGGTCGAGAGCCGAGGTCGGCTCGTCCGCCAGCACGAGGCGCGGCTCGTGCAGGGTTGCGCGGATGAGGGCGACCTTCTGCCGCATGCCCTTCGAAAATGTTCCGAGCCAGCGATCGTCGGCAGCCGCGAGATCGAAGAGTTCCAACAGATCACCGATGCGGCGGGTCCGGGTTGTTTCGTCGAGGCCGTAGACCTGGGCGAAATAGTCGAGGTAGGCGCGCGACGACATGCGCTCGTAGAGGCCGGGGGTCTCCGGGACCATCCCGATCCGGGCACGCGCGCCGTCGGGATCGGCGACGGCGTCCACCCCATCCACGAGGACGCTACCGGCCGTGGGCCGTACAACCCCGGACATACAGCGCATGGCTGTCGTTTTGCCGGCGCCGTTCTGACCCAGGAGGATTAAGCAGCCGCCGCCGGCGATGCTCACGGTCATCTCCCTCACGGCCCAGACGTCGCCGTAGCGCTTCGACAGACCGTGAACTTCCAGCACCTCTTGGGATTATCGTCGGAGTCACCGCTCAGGCCAGCGGTCGCAACCAGTCCAGCAATGTCTCGACGAGCGGCGCCGCCAGCGCTGGGCGCGTGATCGGGCGACGGCGGCTGCCGGCGACCTCGACCTGGATTGCCCGGATGCCTGCGGCCTGGAGAGCCGCGGTGACGGTCCCTGGGCGCGCCGCGTCGAAGGGAGGACCGGTGCGCGCCCGGAGGTGGTGGCGGGCGGCGGCCGCCAGCAGTCCCTGCCCGAGCTCTCGCGCCAGGTCAGGCACGGGTCCGAGGCCGCCGATTAGGTCGTGATCCCAACGGTCGCTCATCCCATGGAGGTCAACGACGATGGTTCCAGGCCCGGCTCCGCGCAGCAACTCACGCTTGAATTCGCCTTCCTGGCGATCCCAATTGGGGTCGCCACTCTGCCTGCCGTAGGTGGTTATCGCCAGGCCCTCGAGCTGTTCGGCGAGGAGCTCGGCAAGGCCCCCCGAACCCATGTCGGCCGTTTTCGGCCCGCCGTTGCGAACGCTCCGAACCGAGTGGGGAGCGCTGAAGATGAAACGTGCCCTCCCCGTCCCCGTGATACGGATGAGATCCGGTTCGTCGACTCCGCGATGTTCGGTCTTTCGGTAAAGCGCTTCGGCGTCGGCCCAACGCCGGACGAGGTCCTCGGAAGCCAATGGCGCCCTCAGTCGCGAGGAAGGTGGCGGGGGAGGTCCGCCAGCCGCGCCACGCCACACGTTCGGAGGTGCTCGCCGATGCCCTCGTGGACCTTCGCTATCGCCCTCGGATCGACGAACGTCGCCGTGCCGACCTGCACCGCCGAGCAGCCGGCCAGGAGGTACTCGAGGGCGTCGGAGGCGGTTTCGATGCCGCCGATACCGATCACGGGGATCGAGACAGAGCGCGCGGCCAGGTGGGCTAAGTGCAGTGCCATGGGCCGGATCGCGGGGCCGGAGAGGCCGCCCCGACCAAAAGCGAGGCGGGGACTCCCCGTCCGGAGGTCCATGGACATCCCGACGAAAGTGTTGACAGCGCAGAGGGCGTCCGCGCCCGCGGCCTCGACGGCCTGCGCGATGACGCCGAGGTCGGTGACCATCGGCGTCAGCTTCACCCACACGGGAAGACTCGTCCTGGCGCGCACCGCCGCCGTGACCAGGCCTGCCGCCCGCGGGTCGATGCCGAAAAACATGCCCCCCTCGCGGAGGTTGGGACAGGAGATGTTGACCTCGAAACCGCTGACGCCCGGTAGACCGTCAAGGCGGCCGGCGAGCTCGCCGTATTCCTCGACGGTTTCGCCGTTGAGATTCACGAGTACCGGAAAGTCCCAGCCCGCCCAGAGCGGAAGGTAGTCGCGGATGAGCCCCTCGACCCCGGGTCCCTGGAGCCCGATGGCGTTGAGCATCCCGCTGGGGGTTTCGACAATCCGTGACGGCGCGTTGCCGGGGCGGGGCTTCAGGAAGATTCCCTTGGAGACCATTCCACCCATCGCCGAGCGCTCGAGCAACGGCACCTCGGTCCCATAGCCGAATGTCCCGCTGGCGGCCAACACCGGCCCGCGCAGGGTGAGGTTGCCAAGCTCCACCGAAAGGTCGGTCATCGGGTCGGGGAGTAGTGAAGATGGCCGGGAAGGGACGGCCAGTCGACGTCGGCTGCCCGGTAGACCGGGCCCTCCTTGCAGGCCCTGTCGTAACCGCCCGAGCGGAGTGGGACTGCGCAGCCGAGGCAGACGCCGGTTCCACATCCCATGTAGGTCTCCAGGGCAACCTGCGCGTCAGGCCAGCGGTCGGCGACGGCCTCCAACATCGGGTTGGGTCCGCAGGCCAAAACCTGTGGCGCCTGCATCGGATCATCTGCCGGCACCACGCCGAGGACGCTACCTCGTAAACCGACCGAGCCGTCGTCCGTCGCCTGGCTGCGCTCGTCACCATGCCACTCGACGCAGAGGTCCGCTGCGGTGCGGGCGCCGTGGGCCCACTGGACTCGGCATCCGAGCAACTTCGCCTGTTTGGCGGCCAGGGGCATGGGAGCGACGCCGAGGCCTCCGCTCAGGAGGACGACGGCGCCGCGGGGAGTGATTTCGAAGCCACGCCCGAGCGGTCCGAGCAGGTTGACCCTGTCGCCGATCCGGAGATCGACCAATTGGTCGGTGCCGATCCCGACGGCCTTCAGGACGATCTCCACGGTGTCGCCGCCGTCGTAGACCGAGAACGGCCTCCGGAGCAGCGGCCCGGGCCGGAGCCCGATGTTGACGAACTGCCCCGCCAGCGCCGAGTGGCCGATCTCGGGTGCCGCGAATGCGAGCACCCACATGTCACGGGCGACCCGGCGGCGGCCCTTCAACGCAGCCTCAGTTTCGAACACCACCCCTCCACTCGTCTACGGTCCGGACACGCAGCACGCCGTGCGACGCGGCCGCCGATTCAAGCAGGGCGGCGGCGGTGTCGAGCGAGGTCAGGCAGGGGATCCGCCTCTCGACGGCGGCGCGACGGATCTCGAAACCATCCCGGATGACGCCGACGCCCTTGCCCGGGCCATCGCCGTTCTTCCCCGCCTGCTCCCGGCGGAGGTTGCTCATCGTGTTGATGACCAGGTCGACCTCGCCGCCCTCGATCACGTCGAGAACCGTCGGTCCCTCCTCGCCGATCTTGGCGACAACGCGCGGCGAGAAGCCGGCGTCGCGGAGCGTCGTTGCCGTGCCCTCCGTGCAGAGGATCGTGCAGCCGAGCTGAACCAGCCGGGAGGCGATGGGAAAGATCTCCGGCTTATCGGCGTCCGCGATTGTCAGCAGCGCCGTGCCACCTCGCTTGACCTTGAGGCCCGCGGCCAGGAAAGCCTTCTCCAGGGCTCCGGCCAGATCACTATCAAGGCCCATCACCTCGCCCGTGGACTTCATTTCCGGGCCGAGGTAACTGTCGACGGCCGAGAGCTTGGCCATCGAGAAGACCGGCGCCTTGACAGCGACCAGGGGCCGGTTAGGCAGCAGGCCGTTGCTGTGGCCGAGATTTTCCAGCTTCTCGCCGAGCATCACTCGCGTGGCCAGGTTCACGAGCGGCAGACCGGTGACCTTGCTGATGACCGGGACTGTCCTTGACGCCCTGGGGTTGACCTCGAGCACGTATACGCGGCCGCGATGGACGACGAACTGGATGTTCAGGAGACCGCGGATCTGGAACTTTCGGGCTATCCGGATCGTGTAATCGATCACGGCCTCCAGCTCGCCGGGCTCGAGGCCGGGCGCCGGGTAGACCGCGAACGAATCGCCCGAATGGACGCCGGCGCGCTCAACGTGCTGCATGACGCCGGGGATCACTACGGTCTGTCCGTCGCTCACGGCGTCGACCTCGACCTCGACGCCCTGCAGGTACTTGTCGACGAGGACCTGGCCACGCGGCTGGGCCCCCAGCGCCCAGGCCATGTAGCGCTCGAGGTCGCGGCGGTCGCGGACGATCTCCATCGCCCGCCCGCCAAGCACGTACGACGGACGAACCAGGACCGGGTAGCCGACGCTGTCGGCGATACCGACCGCCTCCTCCAGGCTCGTGGCGGTGTCGCCCAGCGGCTGCGGGATCCCCAGCGACTCCAGGGCCCTGGCGAACTGCCGGCGGTCCTCGGCCAAATCGATCGCCTCTGTGGAGGAGCCCAGGATGTTGAACCCGAGGGTTGTCAACGGGTCGGCGAGGTTGATCGCCGTCTGTCCTCCGAACTGGACGACGACACCCTGCGCCGCTTCGGCAGCGATGACCTGGCTCACCGCGGCCTCGTCGAGAGGCTCGAAGTAGAGCCTGTCGGAGGTGTCGAAGTCGGTTGAGACCGTCTCCGGGTTGGAGTTGATCAGGACTGCCTGACGGCCGGCGTCGCGGAGTGCCCAGGCTGCGTGGACGCTGCAATAGTCGAATTCGATTCCCTGACCGATCCGAATCGGTCCGCTGCCAATCACGACCACGACCTCGCCATCGCCCCTGCGGGACTCGTCCTCCTCCTCCCAGCAACTGTAGAAGTAGGGCGTCGCGGCCTCGAACTCGGCGGCGCAGGTGTCGACGAGCTTGTAGGTTGGGCGGCCCTCGCCCGTCGCGACGAGGCCGGCCTGGCGGGCCTTAAGTATCGTGGCCGGCGACTGGGGATTAGCGTCGAGCTCGCGCTCGGTTTCGACGAGCTCGAGCATCCTGTCGAGGAACCAGCGGTCGATGCCAGTCCGGGTGTTCAGTTCGGCCGGAGAGACGCCCCGACGGAGCGCGTGCAGGAGGGCGAAAATGCGGCGATCGTTGGGACGGTCGATGAGCGACGGGTCGTCGAGTTCGACAACTGTCGGGGGCTTCTGCTCGAGCGAGCGGATGGCCTTCATGAGGGCCCCTTCGAAGGTTCTCTCGATCGCCATCACCTCGCCGGTGGACTTCATCTGCGTTGTGAGCGTCCTGTCCGCGACCGGGAACTTGTCAAAAGGCCACCGAGGGATCTTCACGACGCAGTAGTCGAGTGCCGGCTCGAAGGCTGCGAAGGTGCGGCCGGTGACCTGGTTGCGGATCTCCTCCAGGCGCAGGCCGCAGGCGATCTTCGCCGCCACCCGCGCGATCGGATAACCGGTTGCCTTTGAGGCGAGCGCCGAGGAGCGGCTGACGCGCGGATTGACCTCGATCACGTGGTACTGGTGCGACCTCGGGTCGAGAGCGAACTGGACGTTGCATCCGCCCTCGATGCCGAGTGCCCGAATGATTTTGAGCGCCGAGGTGCGCAGCATCTGGTGGTCGCGGTCGGTGAGCGTCTGCGAGGGCGCGACGACCATGGAGTCGCCCGTATGGACACCCATCGGGTCGAGGTTCTCCATGTTGCAGACCGTGATGCAGGTGTCGGCCGCGTCGCGCATCACCTCGTACTCGAGCTCCTTCCACCCGATCAGAGAGCGCTCTACCAGGACCTGGTGGATGGGTGACGCAGCGAGGCCGCCGCGGGTGACGGCGCGCAGCTGGTCGATGTCGTTGGCGACACCGCCGCCGGTGCCGCCCAGCGTGTAGGCCGGCCTGATGATGAGCGGAAACCCGGCCCCGGCGGCGAACTCCTCCGCCGCCTCCAGCGTCTCGCAGACGGCCGATTCGGGCACGGGCTCGCCGATCTCTTCCAGCATCGCCTTGAAGGCATCGCGCGCCTCGGCCTTGCGGATGCTGACGAGGGGCGTGCCCAGGAGGCGGACGCCGTACTTCTCGAGGACGCCGGCCTCGGCCAGTTCGACGGCCAAATTCAAACCGGTCTGGCCGCCCAGTGTCGGAAGGATGGAATCAGGGCGCTCACGCTCGATCACCGCAGTGAGCGACTCGAGCGTGAGGGGCTCGATGTAGACGCGGTCGGCAACTTCCTCGTCGGTCATGATGGTGGCCGGGTTGGAGTTGACAAGGACTGTGGTGACACCCTCCTCGCGCAGAGCCTTGCAGGCCTGGGTGCCGGCGTAGTCGAATTCGGCGGCCTGGCCGATCACGATCGGGCCGGACCCGATGATCAACACCTTGCGCGGCTTCTCGGGCGCTGCCGCCGCGCCTCCGACCGAGCGCAGCACAGCCCCTTGCTCGACCACTGAGAGGGCGAATCGGTCGAAGAGATGCTGGTTGTCCTGGGGCCCCGGCGCGCCCTCGGGGTGGTACTGCACGCTGAAGACCGGGAGGCGCCGGTGGCTGATGCCCTCGACCGATCCGTCGTTTAAGTTCAGCTGGCTGACGAAGAAGTCACCCACGGGGAGCGAGGCCGCGTCGACCTGGAACTCGTGGTTTTGGCTCGTGATGTGGGTAAGCCCCGTCTCGAGATCCTTGACCGGGTGATTGGCTCCGTGGTGGCCGAAGGGCAGCCTCGACGTGGTCCCTCCGATCGCCCGGCCGAGGATTTGATGGCCGAGGCAGATGCCGAAGAGCGGGATCTTGCCGATTGCCTGCCGGCAGAGCTCGATCGGCCCCTCGAGGACGGCGGGGTCGCCGGGACCGTTAGAGAGGACAAGGCCTTCGGCGCCGGTCGCCTCGACGTCGGCCCAGGTCGCCTTGTGAGGGAGGACGACGACTCGGAATCGGCGCTCGCGGAGCGAGCGCAGGATGTTGTTCTTGACGCCGTAGTCGACGACCGCGACGGTACGGCCGGATCCATCCGGCCCGCCCGAGTTGCGGAGCTCCGGCGGGAGCGGCTCAGTCCACTCGGCCCGGGCGGTCCGCGAAACCTCGGCGACCAGGTCCTGGTCGGCAAGCGGTGTCACAAGCCCGGCAGCGATCGCCAGCTCCGCAAGGCGAGCCCCGCTGGGCCGCTCCTCCTCCACGGAAAGGACAGCCCGGAGGGCTCCCCGGGAGCGCAGGTGGCGGGTGAGAGCCCGGGTATCGATGCCCCAGATGCCCGGGATACCGTGTTCGCGAAGGAAGTCGTCGAGCGAGCGATCGGCGCGGAAGTTGCTGGGCTGGCCGCACGGCTTACGGACGATCAGGGCACGAACCCAGGGCCGGATCGACTCGCCGTCGGCGGAGTTCACGCCGTAGTTGCCCTGGAGGGGGTACGTCATGCAGACCATCTGGCCGGCGTACGAGGGGTCGGTCAGGATCTCCTGGTACCCCGTCATCGAGGTGTTGAACACGACCTCGCCCTCGCCTGTCACCGGGGCGCCGAAGGAGCGGCCCACGAAGGAGCGCCCGTCCTCGAGGACCAGGGCCGCAAAGCGGGACATCATTCTTGGGGTTCCTGGGGTGGACGACCCTCGCGGAGACTTGATTTGGTTTGTGGGGGGGCTGAAGCCCCTCCGAAATCGCGGTCCTCGCGATTTCTCGCCCCGCCGGCGCACTCGCGCCGCCCGTGGCCGTGGCCTGGGCATTGGGTGCGTGGAGTGAAAGCCAAGGTTTCCTTGGCGTTTGAGTTGTGTAAGCGACACGCAAGCACGGCGTTTACGTCGTCGGCCGGGGGGTTCCGTAGGGGGGGCCTGCCCCCCATGCGACTCCTCATTCGACTATCACTGCGCGGTCCAGGCCGTCGGTTTCGACAAGCAGGACCTGTACGCGCTCGGCGAGTGCGGTGGGGACGTTCTTGCCGACGTAATCCGGTCGGATCGGAAGCTCGCGATGGCCGCGGTCGATCATCACCGCCAGCTGGATTTCGCGAGGCCGGCCGAACTCCATCAGCGCATCCATCGCGGCTCGGGCCGTGCGGCCGTGCTGAATTACGTCGTCCACCAGGATCACCACCTTCCCGTCCAGTTCCGGAACTCGCGACGGCGGACGCACCGCAGGCTCGCGAAGGTGCAGATCGTCGCGGTGGCGGCTGACGTCGAGTGCTCCGGTCGGAACCGCACGCCCTTCAAGCTCAGCGAGCTTGGCTGCCAGGCGCTGAGCGAGCGGATCGCCCTTGGCCATCACACCGATGAGGACGATGTCGTCGACGCCACGGTTGCGCTCGACGATCTCGTGGGCGATTCGCGTCAGGGAGCGCCGGATCGCGTCCGCGTCCATCACGGTCGCCTTGAGGTTTGCTACGGACAAGAGTTCGCCCGCGTGGTCATCAGCTCAGGACCATATCGAGGAGGGCCATCCGGATGTAGAGACCGTTGCGGGCCTGCCGAAAGTAGGCGGCGCGCGGGTCGCTGTCGACCTCGGGAGCGATCTCGTCGACACGCGGCAGCGGGTGCATGAGGATGGCCTCCTTCCTCATGTGCGTCATCGACTCGGCGTCAATCCGGTAGACGCCCTTGACGGAGTCGTATTCGTCGAAGGAGTCAAAGCGCTCCTTCTGGATGCGCGTCTGGTAGACGACGTCGACCACGGAGAGGACCTTTTGCAGGTCCGGCTCTTCGATCCAGCGCACGCCGTGCTCATCCAGGTGGTCCTTGATGTCCTGCCGCATGGCGACCGCCGGCGGCGCGACGAAGTAGACGGTGACGCCGCTGTATTTGCTCAGAAGGTACGCAAGCGAGCGCACCGTCCGGCCATTGGCAAGATCGCCGACAAACGCGATGTGGATGCCGTCGATGTGGCCGATCTCCTGGCGGATCGTGTGGATGTCGAGCAGCGCCTGGGTGGGGTGTTGACCGCGGCCGTCGCCGGCGTTGACTATCGGGATACCGCTCACCGCCGCGGCCCGGCGGGCGGCGCCCTCCTCGTCGTGACGCAGAACGATCACGTCCGCGTAGCCATTGACGATTCGGATGGTGTCCTCGAGCGTTTCTCCCTTGGCCGCGGAGGAGAACTCGCGGGCGTTTTCGGTTCCCATCGTCCTCCCGCCGAGCCGGAGCATGGCTGCCTCGAAGGAGAGGCGGGTGCGCGTTGAAGGCTCGTAGAAGAGCGCCGCCATCACGCGACCCTGGAGGCGGCCCGCCGCCCGGTGCGGATTTCTCTCCATCTCGATGGCCCTGTCGCAGACCTCCTCCAGCCGGTCACGTGAGAATTGCTGCGACTCGAGGACGTGCTTCAGGTCACCGTCGGTGGCTAAAGCGGTGTCACCCATGCGTGCCTCGCCGGGGACACTCGCGGTTTGGCGCCAGACCATGAAAAAACCTCCTTCTCGGCCTCTCGGGACCGGTTTAAAGGAACTGCTCGGGGCAGTCTATCAGGACGGCCGGCGGCCTTGTTGGCGAGTTGCGAGAGGGCGTGGATCGGCATTCTGATTCAGTTTTTAGCGCGAATGCCTGGGGTCGAGCGCGTCGCGGAGGGCGTCGCCCACGAAGTTGACGCTGACGACTGTCAGGAAGATCGCGAGCCCGGGGAAGATCGCCGTCCAGGGGGCGGTCAGCATGTCGGTCTGGGCGTCCTTCAGGAGATTGCCCCAGCTTGCCGTCGGCGGTTGGATACCCAGGCCCAGGAACGACAACGTGCTCTCGCTGATGATGGCCGTGCCCACGCCGAGCGTGGCCGCCACGATGACGGGCGCCAGCGAATTCGGCAGCAGGTGGCTCCAGAGCAGGTTGAAACCCGTCGCGCCGATCGACCGGGCCGCCTCGATGAATTGCCGCTCCTTGAGGCTCAGCACGGAGGCCCGCACGATGCGGGCGACGCTCATCCAGCTCAGCGCCCCGAGCAGCACGACGATCACGAGGAAGGACGGGATATTCGAATCGCGCAGCAGGACTGATGCGAGGATCAGCAGGAAGAGGCGGGGGAAGGACAGCATCATGTCCACGAAGCGCATCAGGATGGCGTCTACCAATCCACCATAAATGCCGGCCAGAGCTCCCACGAACGTCCCCAGGCTGGCGGCGATGGCGACGGCCAGGATGCCGACCGCCAACGAGATTCGACCGCCGTGGGCCATCCGGAGGCCCAGGTCGCGGCCGAGGCTGTCGGTACCCAGGAGGTGCCGGGGCGAGGGTGCCAGGAAGATCTCGTCGAGATTCGTCTTGTTGGGGTCGAACGGGATCACCAGGGGCAGGACAACCGCGGTCACGGCGATCAGCGCCAGGACCAGCAGTCCAACCGTGGCCACCCGGTGGGCGAGGAACCGCTCGAGGACGCGCGCGCTCCGACCCTCGAGCACGAAGCCCGAGGCCGGCGCCAGATCAGACGAGGCGGATGCGGGGATCGACATAGGCGTACAGGACGTCAGCCGCGATGTTCGCGAACACGATCAATGACGCGGAGACGGCGAGGACTCCCATCAGGACTGGATAGTCGGCGCGGGTGGCCGCATCCCAGAAGAGCCGGCCCATGCCCGGCCAGCCGAAGATCTGCTCCGTCACCAGCGCCCCGGCGAAGAGTTCCGGAAGGTCGAGCGCCGCCAGCGTGACGAGCGGCAGCGCCCCGTTCTTGAACGCGTGCACGAGCACGACGCGCCGCTCGGACATGCCCTTGGCGCGTGCCGTACGGACGAAGTCCTGGCCGAGGGTCTCGAGCATGCTCGAGCGCAGGTAGCGGCTGTAATGCGCGATGCCGACAAAGCTCAGGGTCACGACCGGGAGCACGAGGTGGCGCGCGCGGTCGAACACATCGAAGTCGGCGCCGGGCGTGGCCATGCCGCCCAGGGGGAAAAGTCGAAGATTGAGCCCGAAGACGATGATCAGGAGAAGCCCGAGCCAGAAGGTCGGCATCGAGAGGCCGGCAAAGGTGACACCGGTGACCAGGTGGTCGCCGGCCGAATACTGGCGCAGGGCGGTGTACATACCGACCGGGATTGCAAGCAGGAGCGTGACGGCGAACACGGTCCCCATCAGGTAGGCGGTATTCGGGATCCGCTCGGCGAC
>JAYUBK010000294.1:0-3356 GCA_043740835.1 Chloroflexota bacterium | reverse complement strand
ACACCGACCTTGACCGGGTCGCCGCCCTCGGTACCGGTGATTGACATCAGCCCGCTCATGCCCTGGGCCATGATGTCGAGGCCTGCGAGGCGGGAGTAGGGCCCGTCCCGTCCCCAACCCGACGCCGCGACGTAGATGAGGCCACGGTTCAACGCTGCCAGCTGCGGGTAGTCGAGCCCCAGTCCGGCCATGGTGCCGGGCCGGAGGTTTTCGACAACGATGTCGGCCCTGACGGCGAGGCGTCGGAAGGCCGCCTTCCCGGCCGGGTCCTTCAGGTCGAGGGCAAGTGACCGCTTGTTGCGGTTGAGCCTGATGAAGTTCGACGACTCCCCCGCGACGAAGGGCGGTGTCAGGCGGACGTTGTCGCCTCCGGCGGGGTTTTCGATCTTGACAACGTCAGCGCCGAGGTCGGCCAGCTGCATTGCACAGAAGGGCCCGGCCATGAAATTGCCGACCTCGAGGACCCTGATCCCATCAAGCGGTGGCTTCCCCACGCCAGCGAGGTTAGCGGTCCCGAGGGCGACTTGGGGCCGCGAGTTACCCTTGATGCGGTATGGCGGAGCAGTTCGGCCGGGCGGCGCTGGCGGGGTTCGAGAACATCGACATCTTCCGCTTGGACAGCCGTGCCGAGCCGGACCTGGCCCGCCTGCCCATGACCATCAGGGTCCTCCTCGAGGGAATGCTGCGCGCCGCCGCCGCGGGCCGGATCGGCGAGGAGAGCGTCAGCGCCCTCGCCAACTGGCCCAAGCCGCCGCCCGCCTCCGCCGAACTTCCCTTCACCCCGACGCGAGTACTTCTCCAGGACTTCACGGGCGTTCCGGCGGTGGTGGACCTGGCGGCGATGCGCTCGGCGATGGAACGCGCCGGCAAGAATGCCGCCAGCATCGACCCTCTGGTTCCGGCCGATCTCGTCATCGATCATTCGGTCCAGGTCGACGCCTTCGGCACGCTCAAGGCCTACGACGTCAACCTCGTCCGGGAGTACGAGCGAAACTCCGAGCGCTATGCCCTCCTCCGCTGGGCGCAGCAGGCATTCAACGACTTCTCGGTGGTGCCGCCCGGCATGGGCATCTGCCATCAGGTCAACCTCGAGTACCTGGCCAGAGTCGTCCAGACCCGCCGGGAAGGCGACCGCTTGATCGCGATGCCGGACACGCTCGTCGGCACCGATTCACACACCACCATGGTCAACGGCCTCGGCGTCCTCGGCTGGGGCGTGGGCGGCATCGAGGCCGAGGCCGCAATGCTCGGCCAGCCCATGTACCTCACTCCCCCGATCGTGGTGGGCGTGAAGTTCACCGGAGCGATGAGGCCGGGCGCCACGGCCACCGACCTCGTCCTCACCCTCACCGAGATGCTGCGCACGCACGGGGTCGTGAACAAGTTCGTCGAATTCTGCGGCACCGGCCTTTCGAGCCTGTCGGTCCCCGATCGGGCGACGCTCTCGAACATGTGCCCCGAATACGGCGCCACGTCGGCATTGTTCCCAGTCGACGACCAGGTCCTCCGCTACCTGGAGGTCACGGGCCGGTCCTCCGAGCAGATCCGTCTCGTCGAGGCGTATTGCCGCGAGCAGGGCCTCTTCCGGACCGACGACTCACCGATCCCCGAGTTCAGCGAGATCCTCGAGCTCGACCTGGCCGGGGTCGAACCGAGCCTGGCCGGTCCCCGCCGGCCCCAGGACCGCGTCTCGCTGCCCGGCGTCTGGCAGTCCTTCACGAAGGTTTTCGGAACCGAAGAGGCGAAGGAGCCGGCCGGTAACGGGCCCCGGCGGATGGACAACGAGGGGGGCGCACAGGAAGCCGGCGAGAAGGCCAGGGTGGCAACCGCCACCAGGCCCGACGCGGACCTCGCCAACGGCTCGGTCGTCATCGCGGCCATCACCTCCTGCACCAACACCTCCAATCCGTCGGTGATGGTCGCCGCCGGGCTCCTTGCCAAGGCGGCGGTCGCGCGCGGACTGAAAGTGCCTCACCACGTCAAGACATCGCTGGCGCCAGGCTCGCGAGTCGTGACCGACTACCTGAAACAGGCGGGACTTATGGAGCCACTGGAGAAGCTGGGCTTCTACCTCGTCGGTTACGGCTGTACTACCTGCATCGGCAACTCCGGCCCCCTGTCCAGCCCCGAGGTCGAGAAGGCGGTGGCCGACGGCAACCTGGCTGTGGCAGCGGTGCTCTCCGGGAATCGCAACTTCGAGGCCCGCATCCACCCCCTCGTGAAGGCCAGCTACCTCGCCTCGCCTCCACTGGTCGTGGCCTATGCGCTGGCGGGCACCCTGCGCAGGGACCTCAGCACGGAGCCGGTCGGGACCGATCGGGATGGCGGCGAAGTCCTGCTGAGCGAGATCTGGCCGTCCGCTGAGCTTGTCGCCGAGACGATCCGCGAGTGTGTCCGCCAGGAGCACTACAAGCGCGAGTACGAGCACATCTTCGATGGCGATGAGAAGTGGAAGACGATGGACGCTCCCACCGGATCGAGCTTCGCCTGGGATCCGAAGTCGACCTACGTCCAGGAGCCCCCCTACTTCGAGAACATGTCCCCTCAACCCGAGCCGCTGGGCGACATCGAGGACGCCCGCGTGCTCGCGATGGTCGGCGACTCCGTGACGACCGACCACATCTCGCCGGCCGGCAACATCGCCGGCGACTCGCCGGCCGGTAAATACCTCCTGGAGCGCGGGGTCGAAAAGGGCGACTTCAACTCGTACGGTGCGCGCCGCGGGAACCACGAGGTGATGATTCGCGGCACCTTCGGAAACATCCGCCTCCGCAACGAGCTGGCCGACAAGGAAGGGTTCTGGACGACCCACCAGCCCGACGGCGAGCCGATGACGATCTTCGACGCTTCGGAGCGTTACCGCCAGGAGGGCACCCCGCTGATCATCCTTGCCGGAAAGGAGTACGGCACCGGCTCCTCCCGCGACTGGGCTGCCAAAGGCCCCCTTCTTCAGGGGGTCAAGGCGGCGATCGCCGAGAACTTCGAACGGATCCATCGCTCCAATCTCGTCGGCATGGGTATCCTGCCACTCGAATTCGTCGACGGTGCCTCGAGGGAGTCGCTCGGCCTCACCGGCAAGGAGGCATTCACGATCCGCGGCATGGCCTCGCTGAAGCCCCGCCAGCGCCTCCAGGTCGAAGCCAGGGCACCCGACGGGTCCATGAAGGCGTTCGACGTCGTGGCCCGCCTCGACAACGCGACCGACGTCGAGTACCTTCGCCACGGCGGCGTCCTGCCGATGGTCCTGCGACAATTGATGGAGAAGGCGTGAAGCACCTGAACCTGTTCCGGCGTCCCACCTGGCTGACAACGTCAGTTCTCGTCTTCATGCTTTCGGCGCTGCTGATCGGATTCGC
>JAYUBK010000293.1:0-3374 GCA_043740835.1 Chloroflexota bacterium | reverse complement strand
TGGCGACGCTGACGGTCGCGTCACGCGAGGCGTCATCGACCAGCAGGATGCGGTCGGCGTGGCCCGCTGGAATCAGCCCGACGACCTCCTTCAACGTTCGCGCGGCGTCGTAGGCAGGCAGGACTATTACGCGACGGGGGCGCGGGCCGCTCCATTCCACCTGGCCCGCTGGGATACTCTCCGGGCGAACGGCGAGGCGTTCGGCGACGAGGTAGCCGGCTAGGAGGAGCACCGCCGCGGCGGCGCTGAGAGAGCCCACGTACAGAGTCAGATCGGTGCCGAAGGCGGCCAGTACGAGTACCACGCCGCCAAGCACCGGATAACGCACCTCGCGTCGCGTGATCATCCCCGCGAGGGCGAACCCGGGCAGGAGCATCAGGACCAGATCGTGCAGGTTCTGGTAGGGACTCAGCGCCACCGATCCCGCGACGGCAAGAGCGAAGTCGAGCCGCGGCCGATTTGGTTGCCAGAGAAGCGAGAGTGCCACGAAGGCGAGGAGTATCGCAAGCAGTAGGAGTGCCGGGAGGCGCCCTCCTGGCAACTGCTCGAGCAGTCCACGGAGCGAGTAGACGGTCTGGCCCGTGATCGGCCAGACCTGCTCGCCGCCCACCGCCCAGGGCGCGATTATTGACGCGTACTTGACAATGCCTCCCGGGCCGAATAAAGCCAGTGACAGCAGCGCGAATGCCGCTGCCACCGCACCAAACCCGGCCAGTGCCCTCCACGCACGGCGGGCCAGGAACAGGAGCGGGATGAGCAGCAACATCTGCGGCTTCACCATTGCGAACCCAGCCAGGACGCCCGCCAGCCCGGAGCGCCCGCGCGTCCAGGCGTAGTAGGAGCCGGCCAGAGGAGCCAGCATCACGAGGTCCGACTGGCCCTGGAGGAGCGTCACGAAGAGCGGCAGGAAGCCGGCGGCGATGGCGACCGCGACCACGACCTGCAAGCCCCGGAGATCGTTGGCGCGAACCAGGATCGCCACCACGACCACTGCCAGGACGACGTTGATAAACGCCCAGACGACGTAAGCGGTGTGGAAGTCGAGGTAGCCGAGCGGAGCGATCAAAGCCGTGTAGTAGGGCGGGTGAATGTAGGGAAGGAGGATGAACGGCCCGCCGCTCCAGTGGATGGTGACCTGGTCCTGGAACTCTTTCTGGGACGCCAGCTCGTAGACGTGCTCGCCGCCCCTCGCCAGGAACAGCCTCGCCGCCGAGTGGAAGCTGAAAAAGTCAGGCCCGTGCAGGTCGGACCGCATGACCCCGATCCAGGTCAGGGCGTAGAAAACGCACGCCTCAAGTGAGGCGAGGGAGGCCCCGGCGAGTCCGAGGCGGCGAACACGCGCCCGGGTGAACCGGTTCACCTGCCTAGGTCGAGCCGGTCCGCAAAACGTTCAGGCAGCCGAGAGGCGCGGATGGCTGCCTTCGCGCCTTCCCGGTCGTAGGGCACGCGGCGGAACTCGAAGGTGCCCGCCTGGCGGTCCCATATCGCGTAGCTGGCGTCTGGAATGCCGTCGCGCGGCTGGCCCACGGAGCCGGGGTTCACGAGCGACGGCCCCTCGAGCTTGAAAACTCCGGCGGTGGAGTATTCGTGCTTGAGAATCCCGTCCTCGCGCCGGAAAATCCCCGGCACGTGGGTGTGACCGTGGAAGCAGACCAAATTGCCGATCATGTCGAGGTTCGCTTCGGCGGTCGGTACGTCGAGGATGTACTCGTATATGTGATCACGGGGACTGCCGTGGACGAGGAGGATTTCATCCCCGATGTGGTTCTCGTCCGGCAACTCCGCCAGCCAGTCAAGGCGATCCTTGCCCAGCCGATTGACGGTCCATTCGATGGCCTTGGCGGCGTCATCGTTGAACCAGTCGAGGATGTCGACGTCCGTACAGGCCCTGTCGTGGTTCCCCACTAGCGTCGGCCAGCGCTTCTCCCTTATGAAATCGAGACACTTCATCGGCTCGGCGTTGTATCCGACCACGTCCCCGAGGCAGATGACCTCGGCTACGGCCGGCATATCGGCCAGCACGGCCTCGAGCGCGTGCCAATTGGCGTGAATGTCCGAGACTACGGCGATCTTCATGCGCCGGTGCCATGCACCTTTGGATAGATGTGCTCGAATAGGATCGCCATCGTGGCGGCGACCGGGATCGCGACGAACATGCCGAGGATGCCCGCCAGACTGAACCCCGCCAGGAAGGCGATGATGATCGCCAAGGCCGGGAGGTTCACGGCGCTGCCCATGATCTTGGGGAACAGGAACTGCAAGACAAAGTTGGCCACCAGGAAGTAGGTCGTTCCGACGAGGACGGCCTTCAGCGGGCTCTCCGATAGACCTACGAGGACCGCCGGCACCGCTCCAATGAAGGGTCCGACGAAGGGTACCAAAGCAGTGATCCCTGCAAGCACACCAAGGGCGAAGGCGAAGTTCACGCCTTCGAGCCAGAGAGCCACCCCGACGCCGACCCCGATGATGGCGCCGAGCAGCAGCTGGCCCCTCAGATAACCTCGCAACATCGACTTTATGCGCCGCCAGATCTCGTCGAAATCCTCCCGGTAATCACCCGGGACGAGCCTGCGCGCGAATCCGCTGATGCCGTGGGCGTCCAGCGAGACGAGAAAGGCGACGATCAAGAGAAGGAGGAGCTGAAGTACGGCGTTGATCGCAGCCAGACCGATGCCCAGGGCATTGCCGAATTGGCCGAGCAGGAACTCAGCTACGCGCTGGTTGGTCGACTTCGCGTAGCCGGTCAGGTCGACGCTGTAGCCGAAGATCGTGATGGGTCGGCCCTGCAGGGCGACGATCTGGGCCTGAGCCTGGTCCAGGATCGTCGGCGCCTGGAGCTGGAGTTGCCCGACCTCGGTCGTCAAGAGCGGGACAAAGATGGACCCCACCCCGACCAGCCCGACGATCAGAGCTACGAAGATGAGGATGATGGCGGCAGCCCTGGGGACGGAGCGTCGCTGCAACCAGTCCACCATCGGATTGATGAGAAACGCGAGAAGGGCCCCGAGGACAAACGAGCCGAGGACATCCCGGATCAGGTAGAGGACCGCGATCGCGATGAGAACCCCGGCGATACCCAGCGCGATCTGGAGCGAGCGACTGCTCTTCGGGCGGACTGGGGGCCCTGGATCTTCGCCAGATTCAACTGCCCTTTGTGGCATTGTCCTGCTCATGAGACTCCGTCTGGGCGGAATGGCGACGAGCGCCAGTATGGAGTGCTTTTCACTCCGCGTGCTACGGAGTGGCTTCGTGGACGGAGCGCCTTTCGCGAGACAGCATTCCGACAACCGCAGCGACCGCGAGGAGACCGACGCCGAGCGACTGGTAGGTCGCCTCCGGCCCGATCACGCTGGAGACGAAACCGCCCGTCGTCG
>JAYUBK010000292.1:0-30102 GCA_043740835.1 Chloroflexota bacterium | reverse complement strand
CCAACTCCTGCATGTCCATCCGGAAGTCGTTCTCCTGGCGGAGCTGGATGGACACGGGCACGGCTTCGACGAAGTTGACGAGCGACTCGTAAACCGGGTAGCCGGGGTCGGGCAGGATGACCTCGTCGCCGGGCTCGATGCAGCTCAGCAGAGTGAACAGGAGGATGTTCTTCGAGCCGGGCACGAGCACAACCTCAGCGGGGTCGATGTCGGTACCGAGGCGCTTGTTGACAAAACCTGCCACCGCCTGCCGCGCCTCGAAGATTCCGGCCGCGGGCGTGTAGTGCGTGTAGCCGTTGTTGAGGGCTGACACGGCGGCTTCGATGATGATGTCGGGGGTCGGGAAGTCGGGCTCGCCGATCTCGAAATGCAAGATCTCCTTCCCTTCGGCCTCGAGCGCTCGCGCCTTGGCAAGGACCACGAACGCGCCCTCTGTGCCGATGCGGTTCATCCGCTCCGCGAACTTGATTGTCATTCGGACCTGCCCTCCCTGATGCGGTGCACTGGAACCGCTAGAAGATGGAGCGAGAAGTGCCGCCGTCGACAACGATCGTCTGGCCGGTTATGTAGCCGGCATGGCTGGAGCAGAGGAAGGCGCACAGCGCACCTACCTCTGACGGGTCTCCGTAACGTTGCATCGGCAGTGTCTTCGCGGTTCGGTCGAGTTGCTCTTCGACGCTCAGACCCGCCTTCTCCGCGGCCCCGCCGGCGACCTGGCGAGTGCGGTCGGTAAGAACCGCATTGGGGCCGATGGAGTTGATGGTGATCCCGGCCGGCGCAAGCTCGGTGGCGAGCATCTTGGCTACGGCCGTGACGCCGGGCCGAAGGGCGTTGGAGAGGAGGAGCACGCTGCTCGGCTCCTTCACAAACGCCGATGTGATGTTGACTATGCGCCCCTGGGGCGACTTCCTGAGGTGAGGAATTGAACGCCGCCAGAGCCTGATCGCGCTCATCGTCGTGAGCTGGAACGCCTCCAGGAACTGTTCGTCCGTGAGCTGGTCGAGAGTCCCGGGGGGCGCGCCACCCGCGTTCACGACGAGAATGTCGAGACCACCCAGAGTCTCGACGGCCGCGTCGACGACGGCATCGACGTCCGCCGCCTTGGAAACGTCCCCGGCCCTGTGCCCGGCGGCGCCGAGCTGCGCGGCCAGGTCGGAGAGCGCGGTTTCGTCGCGAGAGGAAATGAAGACCTGCGCACCCTCGCGCACGAGTGCTTCAGCGCAGGCGCGGCCCAGGCCTCGGCTGGCCGCGGTGACAAGCGCGCGGCGTCCCTTCAGTCCAAGTTCCATTCTCTCCAGTGAGGATAGCCCACCGTCCGCTCTCGATCCTCCGACGGGGAACTGGCCGTGCTGGAAGCCGCGCCCAGTCCACAGACTCGTTTACAGGCTCTTGCCTGCCGCAAATGCCTTCGCCCGCGCTTCGGCGAGGACCTTGGGCGGGGCCAGGAAGCGGGCCGCCAGCTTTGACCCCCCGCCGACCAGCGGACGCACCGCGGAATCAACGGCGGGCAGGCTCCTGATCCCATAGAGGGCAACCGCACTCGGCGGCAACAGCGAGATCGCTGCGCGCCCGGCGACCCACCAGCCAGGACGGCGGTGCGGCGGCAGCGGCGGCCGCAGCACGGTTTCGAGCGCATCCCGGGACGCCTGGGTCACCTGCAGTATCGGCTGGCAGGACTCGATGAAGTCCGAGTTCGCCGCGACGGTCGCAGGCACGTCGTCCGCATAGAGCCCCACAAGCGCGGCCTGGCGCACCATCTCGGCCACATAGGCGTCCTGCTCCGCGGCGGAGAGCGGGCCGACAAAGCGCAGGTAGCTGAGGAGGAAGGACTCGACAAGGGTCGTGTGGACCCAGAGCAGGAGCACGGGGTCGTCGGCGCTGTACGGCAGGCCCGTGACCTCGTCGATGCCGCGGATTGTGCGGTGGATCTCGCGAACGCGGCGGCCGAGGCCCTCGGCCTCTTCCGTCGAGCCGAAAACCGTCGTCATGACGTAGTTGCTGGTGCGGTTGAAGCGGCCCCAGACGTCCTTCTTGTAGTCGCTGTGGCGAACGATCGCGGCGATCGCAAGGGGATGCAGAGCCTGGTACATGAGGGCGCGCAGCCCCCCGATCAGGAGTGCCGGCTCGCGGTGTAGTCGCCACGCCACCGAGCCGGGTCCGAAGAGGCCGTGGTCAGCGGGTCGGCGGGTCTCCGTAAGCATCTCTCCCGAGTCTAGGGTCGGAGCCCGGCTGCAGGCGAAAGCGATCTCACTCCAAGAGTTCCAATCAGACGATTGACCATTCCGCGACGTACTCGAAGCGGTCGGGCGCCTCGATGGCTGGGTTGATTCGGACGCCCGTGACCCGCTTCGAAACCGCATAGAGGTAGTGCGGCTCGTAGAGGAAGAGAGCCGGGACGGCATCCGCCATCAGCTTCTGAAGATCGGCGTAGGCGGGCCTGCGCTGGGCTGCGTCGGCCCCGCTGCGGCCGTCCTCGAGGTCTTTGTCGATGAAGGCCTGCTTGGGGAGATTCGAGAAATTGAGCGGGTAGGCGCGTTGGCTGGAGTGCCAGAGGGCGAACTGGTCGGGGTCGGGACCGTTGTCGTAGCTGGCCAGGGCCATGTCGTACCTGTGCCCGACGAGATAGCGGCTGACCAGCTGCGCGACGGGAACCAGGCTGACCTTCACCCCAACCCCGACCGCCAGCAGCTGGGTCCGCAGGGATGCCGCGACCTGGCGGTACGGAAACGCGTCCGCGGCGACGAGACCGACCTCGAAGTCGCTGCCACCCCGCGTCCTATAGAGAGCCTGCCCGGGCAGCGTCCAGCCGGCTTCCTCGAACGCCCTCGCGGCGGCGACCGGGTCGAACCCGTAGGCGCCGGCGTCCGCCGCCGAGTACGCCCAGTCGCTGGGCGGGAGGGGCCCGAGCTGCGGATCGGCGCGGCCGCCAAGCACCTCATCGATGACCTTCTGACGATCGATCGCCTGAGTGAGGGCTCGGCGAACGGCCGGGCTGCCGAAAAGGGCCGGGTCGCCCGCGATGTTCAGGAAGACCGACGCGAAGCTGAAGGTCCTGATTTCGTTGACCGCGGTCCCCTTCAGATGCAGCACCGGGGCCAGCGCGGTCGGGTCGGGACCTCCGACGGCGTCCGCCTCACCTCGCGCGACCGCCTGGGCCGCGTCGACAAGGGTTCCGTAGCCCTTGAAGATGAACCTGTCCAGCTTCGGAGCCGGCACCGCACGCGGGTTCCGCTTCAGTATCACCAGCGAGCGATCGGACGATATCGATTCGACCTGGAAAGGCCCGGTGCCGAGAGCCTGGGCGCCGCTGTGCGGGTTGACGGGGAAGCTCCCGACGCCGCCCGGAAAGAGGTGCTGGGGCATGATTCCAATTCGCAGCGAAAGCGGAAATGCCGCACTCGGAGCCTTGAGTGCGAAGTCCACCGTCAGGTCCCCGGTCTGCTTGACGGTGACACCCTTCCAGGCGGCCGCCTCGGGACCGTTGTAGCTCGGGTCCTGGAGTGAGACGAATGTGAAGAGCACGTCCGCCACGGTGAGCGGCTGGCTGTCCGCCCAGGAGATCCCTGCCCGCAGGGTGACGGTGTAGGTGAGGCGGTCCGCGGAGACGGCGACTGCGCTGGCAAGTAGAGGCTCCGCCTGCTGATCGGCGCCCACACGGGTCAAGCCCTGGTAGATGAGGCCATCGATCTCGCGGGCGTTGTCCTCGTTGGCGTAGAGCGGGTCCAGATAGCCGGCAGTCCCCGCCACGGCTTCCGTAAAGGGCCGCACGGAGCCAGATCTGGCGATGGAGGCGATCGAGCTCGGTGCGGGTGGCCCGGCAGCGGCTCCCTGGCAGGCGGCTCCCGATAGGAGCGGCAAGAGGAGGGGAAAGAAGAGCGCCAGGGAGATCGGCCGGAGCAGCCCGAGCCCGGCTCGGAGACGGCCCACTACTTCGAGTGAGTGCTGATCAGGATGTTCGCGAGGGAAACGACGAGAAAGCCCACCACAAGAACCCAGGTCGTCCAGTAAATCTGGCGTTCGAGTCCGCGACGGGTGCGGTATCCGCCGGTGAGACCGGAGTCACCGCCGCCGATCGTGCCGCCAAGTCCGGTTGCCTTGGGGGTCTGGATGAGGATGAAGCCCATGAGGAGGATTCCCATGATCACCTCGACGACCACCATCACGCGCCTCAGGTCCATGAGAGAGCGATTCTACCCGGCCCGGACGCGCTGCCCGGGCCGGCCGGTGCGCTACAGCCTGCCGGAGACGCCGTTCCAGTCGACCACGTTCCACCACGCGGTGATGTAGTCCGGCCGGCGGTTCTGGTAGGTGAGGTAGTACGCGTGCTCCCAAACGTCGATGCCGAGCACTGGCGTCAGACCTTCCATGAAGGGACTGTCCTGATTCGGCCGGTTGATCACCGAGAGCTTCCCACCCGAGTCCTTCACAAGCCACGCCCACCCACTGCCGAACTGGCCCGTGGCGGCCTTTGTGAACTGCTCCTTGAAGGCGTTGAAGTCGCCGAATGCTGATTTGATCGCGTCGGCCGCCTTGCCGGTTGGCTCGCCTCCGCCGTTGGGCGCCATGAAGGTCCAGAAGAGGCTGTGGTTGGAGTGGCCGCCGCCGTGATTGCGGACGACGGTGCGGATGTCCTCAGGGACCTCATTGATCCCGCGGAGAAGATCCTCGACGCTCTTTGCGGCAAGCTCGGGGTGCTTCTCGATGGCCCCGTTGAGATTCGTCACATAGGTCTGGTGGTGCTTGTCGTGGTGGATCTCCATCGTCCGGGCGTCGATGTGCGGCTCGAGGGCGTTGGCTGAATACGGAAGCGCTGGTAGCTCGAAAGCCATGTGGGAAACTCCTCTTCTTTCAACGGACCGGTTGGCTGAGGTTCCAGTCTAGTTAGAAGCGGTCAGGGGGCGCATTCCGTCTAGGCGGAGCCCCCACCATCCAGCCTCTGCTCAGCCCCGGGAGAGTTCCACGAGCCTGGGGACCAGCTCCGGTCCCTGTATGCGTCCCAGCCGTCCGCGGGCCGCCTCGGACTCGCCGAACTGAAGGGCGCCCTCCGGCTCCAATCCGCCGCTCGAGATGAGAAGCGGCACCGGGTCATCCGAGTGCGCGCGGATCTCGCAGGGGGTCGAATGATCGGCCGTCACGGCGATCACGTGGTCGGGAAGGTGCAGCCGTCGGACGATCGGGCCGAAGTAGAAGCGGTCGATCTGCTCGATGTTGTGCTTCTTGCCCTCCGCGTCCCCATCGTGGCCGAAGACATCGGGTCCCTTGAGGTGGACGTAAAGGCCGTCGTACTCGTGGAGCGCCGCGAGGGTTTTCGCCGACCAGTCGCTGAAGCCCGCCTCGGGGTCCGAAGCCGTGGACATCACCGGCACCTCCCCCATCCCCGTCAGCTTCGCGATGCCGATCTCGACAGGCATTTCGACGAGGCTGCCGAAGCGAATGCCGAAGAGGTCCCTGAAGGTTGGGAGCCTGGGTAGGCGATCGCCGGCGTCGCGGACGAGGATGAAATTGCCCGGCATCTTGCCCTCGGCCCGGCGCCGCTGGTTGATGGGATGACGCTCGAGGACCTCGAAGCTCTTGCGCATGAACTCATTGGTCAGCTCGGCCCCGCGGCGCGCGCCTGACGACCCGTCGATCGCTCGCGCCTCCTTGACGTGGGTGCCGGGGTCCGCGAGGGCGACGGAGAACACCCCGTGGCGCTGGTAGGCCGGGTCGCAGTTGTCGACCTGGCCGGACAGGGGCTCCGGCGCGCGAATCACCAGGCAGGCGCGGTGGCCGAGCGTGTGCTCAAACTGGAACTCGGCACCGTCGAGCTTCACCTCGGCCTGGATGGCCTGGGCAAGCTCGCGGGCCTCAGGGTCGGAGAGGTTGCGGCCGACGCGACGGTCGGTGATCGTCCAGTCCGCGTCCACGGTCGCGAAGTTCGCACGCCAGGCGAGGCAGCCCTCGGGCACGTCCATCGTGGCACCGAACGACTCCAATGGCCCGCGGCCCGTGTAGTACCTGTCGACGTCGTACCCGAGGATTGACATCACCGCCGCGTCAGATTCAGGGGCCACCCCCGCAGCAATCGTGTCCATCAGGCCGGTCTCGCCCTTCTGGGCCAGCTCGTCCATGAACGGTGTGTCGGCGGCTTCGAGAGGCGTCCTTCCCCCGAGCGTGGCTGAAGGGAGGTCCCCGAGGCCGTCGAGGACCACGTAGAGGATCTTCCTCAAGTCGTGGCGCCGGCGGAGTAGACGCCGACGGTCTTCCGGATCATGTCCGAGAACTCGTCCGCGTTGAGGCTGGCGCCGCCGACAAGGCAGCCGTCACATTGCGGAAGCTCCACGTAGGCCTCGATGTTGGCCGCATTGACACTGCCCCCGTAGATGACGCGAAGGGTTTGGCCCGCCTGTGCACCGATCATGTCGGCCGCCGCCTGGCGAATGATCCGCATCGTCCTGTAGGCGTGCTCCGGGTCGGCACTCTTGCCGGTGCCGATAGCCCAGACCGGCTCGTAGGCGAGCACCAGTCGGGCCGAATCGTCCGCGGAACACTCCGACATGGCTGCCTTGACCTGCGCCGTGACGACCTCCGCCGCCTGGCCGGCGTCGTGCTGCGCCTGGTTTTCGCCAACGCAGATGATCACCGAGAGGTCGGTGGCAAGCGTGGCGCCGGCCTTCCTGGCGACCTGCTCGTCGGTCTCGCCAAGGGCGCGTCGCTCGGAGTGGCCAACGATCACCCACTGGCAGATGCCCGCCAGCATCTGGGCGGAGATCTCGCCCGTGTAGGCGCCCGACGGTTCCCAGAAGCAGTCCTGGGCCCCGAGGTCGATGCCGGTGTCCGCCAACAGCTCCACCACCCCGAGGAGCCATACGTAGGGAGGGAAGAGCGCGACCTGGACCTCGGACTGGGACCGGGCCACTTCCAGGAACCCGCCGACGAGAGCGCTGACGTCGGCGATGTTGAGGGGGTTCATCTTCCAGTTCGCGGCCAGGACCGGCCTGTTAGCCATGCTCGCCCTCTTTCAGAATCGCGACGCCGGGAAGTTCCTTACCCTCGAGGTACTCGAGCGTCGCGCCCCCTCCGGTCGAGATGTGGGAGAACCCGCGGAGCCCGAGTTTCTCGACGGCCGCCGCCGTGTCTCCTCCGCCAACCAGCGAATACGCTCCCGACGCCAGGATCGCCTCGCCGATCGCCCGGGTGCCACGGCTGAAGTCGGGAACCTCAAAAACCCCCGCGGGCCCGTTCCAGACCACGGTGCCGGCACCCCGCAGGCGGTCCCTGAAAAGCTCTATCGAACGTGGCCCGATGTCGAGAATCATCCAACCCGACTCGACGTGATTGACACCGGAGACGCGAGTTGGGGCGCCGGCCTCGACCTTCTGTGCGCAGAGGGTGTCGACCGGTAGCAGCAGCTTATCGCCGGCCTCCTTCTCGACCCGGCGCGCCTCATCGAGCGCGGAGTCCTCGACAAGGCTGGCGGCGACGTCGGCACCACGCGCCTTGAAGAAGGTGTTGGCCATCGCGCCGCAGACGATCAGGTGCTGGACCTTGGGAAGGAGGTTGCGGAGCATCCCCACCTTCGTCGAGATCTTGGCTCCGCCGACGATCGCGGTCAGCGGCCGCCGGGGCTCATCGAGAGCCTTGTGAAGGGCATCGAGCTCGCCGAGCATTAGGAGCCCGGCGTACGCCGGCAGGTAGGCGGCGACCCCGACGACGGAGGCATGTGCGCGATGGCTGGCGGCGAAAGCGTCATTGACGAAAACTTCAGCGAGCGAAGCAAGCTGCCTGGCGAACTCCGGATCGTCCGCCTCCTCCTCGGGATGGAAGCGAACATTCTCGAGGAGGACCGCATCCCCGTCCTTCAGGGCCCGAGCGGCCTTCTCGGCTTCGGGGCCGACGCAGTTCTTTGCGAACGCGAGACCCATCGCCCTGGCGACCGGCGCCAGGCTCAGCGACTGATCGACGCCTTTGGGACGTCCGAGGTGAGAGGTGACGAGGACTCGCGCGCCCATCTCACGAAGCTTGTCGATCGTGGGCTGGGCGGCCCGAATCCGGGAGTCGTCCGTGATCCTCCCGCCCTCCATGGGCACGTTGAGATCCTCCCGCAGGAGGACGCGCTTTCCCCGGAGGGCGAGTTCCTCGAAAGAGGCTTTGATCAGAGCGACTTGCTCATGAACATGATCAGGTCGATCATCCGGCAGCTGAACCCCCACTCGTTGTCGTACCAGCTGACGACCTTCGCCCAGTCGTTACCCTGGAGGATTGTCAGCGGCGCGTCGACGATCGAGGAGTGCGGATTGCTCTTGAAGTCGGACGACACCAGCTCCTCGTGGCTCACGGCGAGGATGCCCTTCAGATAGCCGGCGGCGGCTTCGTCGAAGGCGGTGTTGATCTCCTGAGCTGTGGCCTTCTTCTGGAGCTGGACCGTGAGGTCAACGACCGACACGTCAAGAAGCGGCACCCGGAAGGCCATGCCCTGGAAGCGACCCGCCAGCTCTGGGAGAACCTCGGCGACAGCCCTGTTGGCGCCCGTGGAGGTCGGAATGATGTTGTCGGCGGCGGCACGGGCGCGACGGAGATCTTTGTGAGGGAGGTCCTGCAGCTTCTGGTCCGCCGTGTAGGCATGGACCGTGGTCATCATCCCGCGCTCGATGCCGAACGTGTCGTTGAGGACCTTGGCCAGCGGGACGAGACAGTTGGTGGTGCAACTGCCATTGGAGACGACATGCTGGGTCTTGGGGTCGTAACCCTTCTGGTTGATCCCCATCACGAACGTGTAGTCCTGGTTGGTGGCCGGCGCTGAAATGATCACCTTCTTCGCGCCGCCCCTGTCCATGTGGACGCGCGCCTTGGTGGCGTCCGTGAACAGTCCCGTGGACTCGATGACGATGTCGACCCCGAGGTCCTTCCAGGGGAGGCTGGCCGGGTCGCGCTCGGAGAGGAATCTGACGGGCTTGCCGTCGACCTCGATGGTGTCGCCTTTGGCCTCGACCCTGGGCCCGAAGGTCCCCAGGGCCGAGTCGTACTTGAGCAGGTGCGCGAAAGTACGCGACTCGCCCAGGTCATTGACGGCGACGATCTCGAAGGCGGCCTTGAGCTCGTGGGCCGCGCGGAAGATGTTCCGCCCGATACGGCCGAAGCCGTTGATTCCAACCTTGATAGTCAAATTGAAGCCTCCGTCAGAGCGAACGAAACGTATTCGACTACAGGGTAGCGGTCTCGACGCCGAGGCCAGACGTCGGCGTGGACCCCGCGGCGAACCCGGTTGCGGAGCCCTCGGCGCCGGGCAGGACCGCCGCCGGCGTCGGCCGCGCGGCCGGAATCTAGATCGCGGCCTGGTGCTGCTCGGCGCCCGCCTCGGCGATCTCGATGAGTCTGCGCAGGCGGTGATTGACGGCTGACTTCGAGAGGTTCATGCGATCGGCAAGCTCCGAGAGGTTGAGCTCGGGGTTCTCCGTGCGCCAGCGGGCCATCTCCCGCAGCGAGGGCGGGAGAGCCTCGATTCCCGGCTCGGACGAGAGCAGTTCGATGGCCTCGACCTGGCGCATCGCCGAGCCGATCGTCTTGTCGATATTCGCCGTCTCGAAGTTGATCCTCCGATTGACCTGCGCTCGAACGTCCCTGACGACGCGAACATTCTCGAACTCCATGACCGCCCGGTTGGCACCCATCAGCTGCAGCGAGCGCACGATTCCGTCCGCCTCTTTCACGTAGACGACGTGGGTGCCCGCCCGCTCCACCACCCCAGCTCGGATCTGCGCCTCGTGCATCAGACAGAGGAGAACGGTGGCCCAGCCAAGGGTCGGAGCGACCATCTCGAGGTGATAGCGGGTGCTCGGCGCGTTGACCGAGCCACAGCCCAGGAAAAATCCGCGAAAAAAGGCCTTGCGGTCGCAGGGCTTCTCGGGCAGGGCGCGCGCAGCCGAGACGGTGAAGGCGGGCTCCAGGACCTGCGGCAGTGGCAGCTCGATGAAGAAGGCGGTCCGCTTCGCGGTCCGGACGGCGTGGTACTTGGCCTCGATGTGGGCCACCGTGCGCGAGAGGCGCACGACCTTGCGCGCGACGGTGTTGCGAAGCAGCGAAAAGTAGGCCGAGTTCCCCGTACCCGTCTTGATGAGACGGCCACGGGTGGCGAAATAGATGCCCGTCAACTCGGCGAGCTGGCAGCACTGACGAGCCGGCATAAGGCCTGAAAGCTCGCTTTTAACCTCGGCTGAGAAAGAGATTGATGGACCTCCGGCACCGGAATTTTTCCCCCTGCTCCCGGGCTTCCAGTCTAGTACCGTCCGCCGTTCGGGTGTGTCTCCCCGCGGCGGGCGCGGGGCCGTATGATCGGGATTGGATGGCAACTGCCAAAGAGACACGTCATTCAGCCCTCGGGTTGGAGCCCGACAGCCTGCTGACGATGTACCGGCAGATGGTTCTGTCGCGGGCGGTCGACCGTCGCATGTGGGTGCTGAACCGCCAGGGCAAGGCTCCCTTCGTCATCTCTGGCCAGGGCCACGAGGCCATCCAGGTCGCTGCCGCGACGGCGATGCGCGTCGGCCAGGATTGGCTCGTCCCCTACTACCGCGACCTGCCGTTCTGCATGGCCCTCGGCCTGACACCCCGCGAGTTCCTGCTCTCCGTCTTCGCGCGGGCCGAGGACCCCAGCTCTGGCGGCCGCCAGATGCCCTCCCATTTCGGCCTCAGGCGCGCACGCATCGTCACGACCTCAAGCGTCGTCGGAACCCAGGTCGTTCACGCCGCCGGCCTTGCCTACGCGTCAAAGGTGCGCGGCCTGGACGAGGTCTCGGTCTCCTGCATCGGCGAGGGCGGAACCTCGCAGGGCGACTGGCACGAGGCGCTGAACTTCGCAGCGGTGCATAAGCTGCCCTACATCTGCATTGTCCAGGACAACGATTACGCGATCTCCGTCCCCCATCGCCTGCAGATGGGAGTCGACAGCGTCGCCAAGCGCGCGGCCGGCTACGGGATGGCCGGCGAGAGTGTCGACGGCGGCGACATCCTCGCCTCCTATGAGGTGATGAAGCGGGCCATGGACAGGGCGCGGGCGGGCGAGGGTCCGACGCTCATCGACGCCAAGGTGGCTCGGTTCACCTCGCATTCGTCCGACGATGACCAGCGCCGCTACCGTCCGCAGGCCGAGCTCGAGGCCCTTCTTCGCCGCGACCCCATCGAACGCTTTCGCAATTACCTCCTGGACGAGTCCCTGATGACGGACACGGAGGACGAGCGGGTTCAACAGGAGTGCACCGCGGAGGTCGACGAGGCGGTCATGTATGCGGAGGCCGCGGCGCCGCCGATACCCGAAGACGCACTCAGGCATGTCTACGCCGAGGAAGGGACTTAGATGGCTGTCAAGACACTTATCGAAGGCGTCCGCGAAGCAATGGGCGAGGAGATGGAGCGCGATGCCCGCGTCTGGATCCTGGGCGAGGATGTCGGACGCAAGGGAGGAGTCTTCCTGGCGACGGAAGGCCTCTACGACCGCTTCGGTGAGGCCCGCGTGCTCGATACCCCCCTGGCTGAATCGAGCATCATCGGGGTGGCCATCGGCGCCGCGATGAACGGAACGATACCGATCGCCGAGATCCAGTTCGCCGACTTCATACACCCCGCCTTCGATCAGATCGTCAGCGAGGCGGCGCGCATCCGGTACCGCTCCAACGGGGACTTCAGCTGTCCGATCGTCATCCGAGCGCCGTACGGTGGCGGGGTTCACGGCGGCCTCTACCACTCCCAGTCCGTGGAAGCGTTTTACGCCCATGTGCCGGGGCTGAAGGTCGTCATCCCGAGCACTCCCGAGGACGCCAAGGGCCTCCTCAAGTCGGCGGTCCGAGATCCCGACCCGGTGATGTTCTTCGAGCACAAGAAGACCTACAGGCTCATCAAGGGTGAGATCCCCGAAGGCGATTACCTCACTCCCATCGGCAAGGCGGTGATCCGGCGGCCGGGCACCAACCTGAGCGTCTTCGCCTGGGGCCTGATGGTTCACCACTCGATGCAGGCCGCGGAGATCGTCGCCGGCGAGGGCATCGACGTCGAGGTGATCGACCTGCGGACACTGAAGCCTTTGGACAAGGATGCCGTCCTTGCCTCCGTCGAGAAGACGGCACGCGCCCTGATCGTCTATGAGGACAATCTCACGGGAGGTTTTGGCGCCGAGGTCGCTGCGATCATCGCCGACGAAGGATTTGGATACCTGGACGCGCCGGTGCTGCGCGTCGCCGGGCCCGACGTCCCGGCGATGCCCTTCAACAAACCGCAGGAGGACTTCTTCCTGCCGAGTCCCGAGCGCATCGCCGACGGCATGCGCAGGCTGGCCTCCTACTGAGCGCTCCGCCCGCCATCTCGACGGCCGAGTACGGGCTTCGGACGGAGTCCGTTCGCGCCGGGCTCGAGGCGTCCGGACTAGATGCGCTGGTCGTATTCGACCCCTGGCGAATCGCCTATCTGACCGGCTTTCATCACCTGCCCACCGAGCGACCGGTCGCTCTGGTCCTGAGTGAAGGCTATGCCGCTCTGATCGTCCCCGCGGTCGAAAAGGAACACGGGGAGTCGACTCCCGGAATCGACCGCGTTGACGTCTACTTCGAGTACCCGGGGCAGACGCATCCTCTCCAACGCGTCATGGCCGCGCTTCGCGATGTCAATGCGTCATCGCGGCGCACAGCCGCCGACTCCGACGGCTACCTGCCACGCTGGGGCTACCGCGGACCGCGCCTCAGCGATCTCACCGGCGAACCCGTCGTCGACGGGGAGATGCTCATCGAGTCGCTACGGCGAGTGAAGTCGGAGATGGAGCTGGCCTGCATCCAGTTGAGTTGCGACTGGGCTGGGCGCGCGCACCGGCGGATGCATGACGCGATCAGGATCGGGCAGACGGAGATGGAGTCCTACGCACCGGCGCATCTCGAATCGTTGCGCGAGATGATCGCTGAAATGCCCGGCTGGCGCCCCCGCGGCTTTGGCAACGGATTGACGGCGATGTTCGTGGGTGGCCGTTCGACGGCCATGCCACATGGTTTCGTCCGCGGCCATGGCGTTCAGCTGGGAGACACCCTTGTGAGCGGTGCAGCGGCCGACATCGACGGTTACCTCAGTGAGCTCGAACGAACCTTCATCGTTGGCGAGCCCACCCCGGCCCATCGCTCCAACTTCGATGCCATGCTCCAGATGCAGACCCTCGCGATCTCGCTTCTCAGGCCCGGAGCGACGGCCGCTTCGATCGAGCTCGAGGTCCTGAGACTGGCCGAGGGTCTCGAGGTCGGCGACCGAATCCGTCATCACGTGGGCCACGCAATCGGGCTTGAAGCCCACGAGGCACCCTTCCTGGACCGCGGCGAGGAGGCAGTCCTCGAGCCGGGGATGGTCTTCACCGTGGAGCCGGGCGTCTACCTGCCCAGCCTGGGCGGCTTTCGCCATTCCGATACCGTCGTGGTGACCGGGGACGGCCACCGCGTCATGACGGACTACCCGCGCGACATCGACTCCCTGACGATTCCCGCCTAGCCTGAACAACTCCTCGGTTGAGGCGGCAGCGCCTCTCCTCTGTCGCGGAATCTCGACCTAAGGGAACCGCCAAGTCTGGTGTGGTCGAGCAACCCCTTCGGCGGAGATCGCGCCGTCCCGAGGGATGTGCACCCTAGACTCCGCTTCAATGGACCTTCAGGGCGACCTCGTGCGACTTCGCGGCCTTCGCGACGAGGATGCGGACACGATCACGGCCGGCCTCTCGCACCCCGAGGTGGCGCGAACGCTCGACCACTGGGCCCATGGTCCCTACTCAGTCGAGCAGGCGCGCGACTTCATCCATCGCCACGACCCGGCGACGATCAACTGGGCGATCGAGTCGATCGAATTGGGCTCGATGGTCGGTTGCACCGGCCTCCGCGAGCTCAACTTCCGCAACCGCAACTGCGAATGGGGAATCTGGATCGGCCCACCGGAGCATTGGAACCGGGGCTTTGGAACCGAGGCCTGCCGTCTGACGACGGCCTACGCCTTCAGGGAACTGGGCATGGAGAAGGTCTACCTGAATGTCTACGAGTCGAATCCCGGCGCGCGCCGCGCCTACGAGAAGGCCGGCTTCAGGCTCGAGGGAACGATGCCAAGGGATCATTGGTGGGAGGGCGGCTTCATCACGACCTACCGGATGGCAGCCTACCGCGACGACGAGGCCTACAGGACTCAGTAGGTGGCGGCCAGCGCCAGCTCGGCAGCCCTGGAGGCGTAACCGGGATGCCGTGGCCGCGCCGCGCGGTACCAGGCCAGGACCTCGGCGAGTGCGTCCTCGAGTTCGGACGGTTCAAACCCCAATTCCATTCGGGATCGGGCCAGGTCGTAACCGGCCGAGCGCTTCGGGTCCGGGCCATAGGGAATCGATGCCGGCGCCTTCTCCATCAGCACGTCATAGGGCACGGGGACGAGCTTTGGCTCGCGGCCCATGGCTCGGCCCAGCCCACGCAGGAAGTCCTCGATACTCACACCCTCGAAGGCGACGTTGTAAGCACGCCGGGAGGCAGGCTTGCGGAGGTCCGACGCCAGCGCGCAGATGTAGCCGACATCGCGAACCCAGGCCAGCCCCGCCTGACGCTGGTAGGTCTCCTCGGGAACGAGCAGCGGCCCACCATCCTCCAGTCGCTGAAGGTAGGCGGCCACGCGCAAGGTGTGATCGGCGGCTCCCAGCACTGCCGGCGGCCTGATGATCGTCCACGGGAAGTCGTCGGTCCGGATCAGGACGGTCTCGCACCAGCGCTTTCCCTCGCGGTAGTCCTGGTCCTCGGCGGGCACCGGGCCTTCCTTGGGCACGAAAGCCTCCTCCTTCGCCGGTGTCCCACCGTGCTCGTCCGGATAGGTTCCGGTCGAGATGAAGAGGTAGCGCTCGCCCGTGAAGTTCCGGATGACGCACTCGACGTCGCGTGGCTGATAGGCGGCGAGATCGATGAGAACATCAGGCTGCGTCTCGGCCAGGACCGCCTTCATCTGCTCCTCATTCGTCCTGTCGAGGGCGCGGTGGCTCGTGAAGGTGCCGTACGGAGCCGCCGTGCGGCTGGCCGCGATCGTCTCGACACCACGTCTCATCAGCTCCTTACAGGTTGCGACGCCGATGAAGCCGGTCCCACCGAGAACGAGCGCTTTCATGCCAACCGTTCCAGCATGACGCCAAGCCCCACGTCGGCGAGGGATACGAGGCGAAGGTCGGCCGCGCTGAGGTCCAGGGCAGCCGTCATGGGGTTCGGTATGGCGACACACTTCATTCCCGCGGCCTTCGCCGCACGGATGCCGTTTGCCGAGTCTTCGAGCGCGACCGCACGCGCCGGGCCGATCCCGATGCAGGCGCAGACGCTGAGGTAGAGCTCGGGGTCGGGTTTGGCCTCGACGACGTCGTCTCGGGTCCGGATGCAATCCCAGTCACCCATGCCGAGCCGTTCGAGATGGCCGGTCACCCAGCCCCGCGACGAGCTCGAGGCGACCCCCAGCTTGAGTCCCATCTCGCGCGCCTCGGCAATTCTGTCGACGACTCCGGGCAGCACCTCGAGCACCTCGATCATTGCGAGGTGATGCGCCCGGCGCTCGGTAAGGAGCCGGTCCCGCTCCGGCAAAGGTCGATTCAGCCTTCGTTCCAGCTCCACGAAGGGGTCGAAGAACCTGTGGCCACGGCCGATGACGTTACCCCAGAGCTCCATCGAGAGGTCCTCGCCGTGGTCGCGATACAGCTTCGCCCAGCTCTCGTAGTCGGCGTGTTCGGTTTCGAGGATGAGCCCGTCGAAGTCGAAGATGAGCGCCTCGAAGCCGCCGGGAGCCTTCAAAGCTCGCGGAAGCCGACTTCGACGTCAGCGTCGACCGATCTTTCCAGCTGTGCGGCGAGAGCGCCCGCGAGTGCGACGGAGCGGTGACGGCCGCCGGTGCAGCCAAAGGCGATGGTCACTTCGGTCCTTCCCTGCGCTCGATAGGCGGGCAGAATCGTGGCGAAGAGACCGGCCAGCTTCTCGATCAGATCGGCCGCGGCGGACTGGCCCAGCACGTAGTCGCGCACCGGGCTGTCGCGGCCGTCGAGGTGGCGCAGCCCCTCGACCCAGTAGGGGTTTTTCAGGAAGCGGGCGTCGATGACCCAGTCGGCGTCCTCCGGGAGCCCGTGCTTGTAGCCGAAGGCAAGGACGCGGACGAGCATGCGCGCGCGGCTCTTGAGCCTCTGAGCCAGGGCTGCCAGCGAGCCCAGCTCGACCCGGTGATGAGCCCGCTGGTAGCTGCCCTCGTCCACCCCGTCGTTCCCCCCCACGTGGACGAGCTGGTACTTGATCCCCTGCCGGTCGGCTTCGAGCAGGCGAGCCGCCGCGCCCTGGCCGAGAGGAACGAGCACGTCGGCCGCGCCCGGGTCCTTGAGTTCTGTCTCGGTGCGGAAGCCGGCGCCCTCGAAGACCTGAATGGCTCTTTCCATCTCTTCGGGCGTGGACGAGCCAACCGCGACCAGGGTCACAGGCTCTCCTTTAGGCGCTGTGCAAGCCGTTCGGGGATCCCGGCGGCGAGGAGCTCGCTGAGCGGCGCGTCGCGGATTCCCTGGACCGTGCCGAACGCGCGCAGGAGGGCCCGCTTGCGCGCCGGCCCGATGCCTTCGACAGAATCCAGGGGGGAGCTCAACGCCTTCTTGGTACGGACCTTGCGGTGAAGCGTTATGGCGAACCGGTGCGCCTCGTCGCGGATCCTCTGGACGAGGAACATACCCGGTGAATCGCGCTCCTGGATGATCGGGTCGGACCGGTCGGGAGCGAAGATCTCCTCGCGCTCCTTGGCGAGGCCGAACGTCGGAATGTCGGCAAAACCCATCTCCTCAAGGACCTCCAGCGCCGCGCTCAACTGGCCCTTGCCGCCGTCGATGAGGATGAGGTCGGGCCTGGTCGAAAAGGAGCGGTCCGAGACCTCGTCCGAGTCCTCCCGTCGGAGCGCGCTCTCGAGGCGGCTGAAGCGACGCCTCAGCACCTCCTGGTGCATCGCAAAGTCGTTCGGACCCGGCGTGTACCGGATCTTGAAATGCCTGTAGTCCTCGTTCTTGGGACGCCCGTCCTCGAAAACGACCATGGCTCCCGTCGCGGAATCGCCCTGGAGGTTCGAGATGTCGTAACACTCGATACGCCGAGGGGTCTCGTCCAGCTCCAGCGCCTGAGCGAGGGCGCTGACCATCGGCTCGGTCCGCGCCCGGTCGTAGTCCCATTGGATGCGGAGCTGTTTGAGCTCCTCGGCAGCGGTCTCGCAGAGCTGGTTCACGAGAGCCTTCTTCCGCCCGCGCACCGGGACCTCGAGAGACACCGGACCGCCGCGCTTGGCGGCCAGCCAGTCCTGGAGCAGCTCCGGCTCATCGACCGCCCCCGGAAGGAGAACGGTACGTGGTACGTGGGTCGCGCTGTCGTAGTACTGGACGATGAAGGAGCGCAGCAGCTCGGCCTCCGGTGAATCGGCCGCGCCCTCGAGCGCGTGGCCATCGTGGCCGACCATCTTTCCCTGGCGCACGTATGCGACCTCGACGAACACCTCCTTGCCGGCCCTTGCGTATGCGACCAGGTCCTGGTCGTCGTGGCCACGGGTGATGACCTTCTGGCGGTCGGCGATCTTGTCGACGGCCCGGAGGCGATCGCGATAACGGGCCGCGTTCTCGAAGTCGAGCCGGTCGGCGGCGGCCTGCATGCGTTGCCGGAGTGCCTTGTCGAGGAGGTCGGAACGACCCTCCATGAGCATCGCGACCTCGGCGATGTTCGCCTTGTACTCGTCGGCGCCGATCTTGCCCTCGCAGGGCCCCGGGCAACGCTTGATGTGATAGTCGAGGCAGACGCGACCCTGCCTGAAAATGTCGTCGGAGCAGGTCCGGAAGGGCAGCAACTGGCGGATGGACTTGACGGTCTGGCGCAGCGAGAGCGCGCTCGTATAGGGCCCGAAGTACTGGGCGCCGTCGTTGAGGACCCGGCGTGAGTAGTGGACGCGCGGAAACTCGTCGGTGACCGGGAGCTTCAGGTAGAGGTAGTTCTTGTCGTCCTTGAGGCGGATGTTGAAACGCGGCCGATAGCGCTTTATGAACTCGTTCTCGAGGAGGAGGGCCTCGACTTCATTTGCACAGCGCACGAATTCGAAGTCGTGGATGCGGCGCACCATCTCGACGGTGCGCTGCGCCTGGGCGGCGACGAAGTAGCTGCGAACGCGATCGCGAAGGCGTGCGGCCTTGCCGACGTAGATGACCTTGGCCCCTGTGTCCCGAAACAGATAAACACCCGGAGCCTGGGGCACCGCGCGCAGCCGTCTTCGAATTTCTTCAGTCGCCATCGATCGCTCGATTGTGCCACCGGCCTCTCACACCCATAGACTTGGCCCCGATATGCAAGAACCCACACCAACGGGACCGCCGCCGCCGGGCTGGGTCGCACCCGTCCAGAAGACCAACACGCTCGCCCTCGTAAGCCTCGTCAGCGGGATCCTCTGCTGGCTCGCTCTCCCGGTCGTCGCAGCGATCGCCGCCGTCATCACCGGCCACCTGGCGCGCCGCGAGATCCGAAAGACGGGAGAGGCGGGCGACGGACTCGCCCTGATCGGGATGATCTCGGGCTACGTCCACCTTGCGCTCGCCGCCGTGGTGCTGATCCTGGTGATACTGATATTTGGCGGCCTGTTGGCGCTGCTCGCCGGCACCCCGAGCCACTGAGCCCTTCTTCCACCGAGGGTTTCCGGCACGCCCCGTGGTCGCCGGGATTGAAGAGCGAGGACTTGGATCCCGGTCTGCTCAGGCCTCGATCCTGGCGCCCAGGTAGGCGCGCCGCATCCGGTCGTCCGTCAGCAGTGACGCCGCCGCGTCATCGAGCACGATCCGGCCTGTAACAAGAACGTAGGCCCGGGCTGCGGTTCGCAGGGCCATATTCGCGTTCTGCTCCACGAGAAGGATTGCGGTGCCCTCGGCATTGATCTCCCTGATCGTCCTGAAGACCTGCTGAACGAGCACAGGCGCGAGGCCGAGCGATGGTTCATCGAGCAGGAGAAGGCGGGGGCGGGCCATGAGGCCCCGGGCGATGGCGAGCATCTGCTGTTGGCCGCCCGAAAGCATCCAACCCAGCCGCGAGCCCATCTCCCTGAGGACAGGGAAGAGCGTGAAAACGCGGTCGAGGTCGTCGAGCACGCTGCTTCGACTGGGCCGCTCACGGCCGACGGTTCCGAGTTGTAGGTTGTCGACGACACTGAGACCCGGGAAGATCTTTCGACCTTCTGGCACATGCGAGATACCGAGGCGGACGATCTCCTCCGGGGCCAGGCGATCGATGCGTCTCCCCTCGAAGGTGATGGTGCCTCTGATGGGCCGCAGGAGGCCGGAGATGGTGCGCAGCGTCGTCGTCTTGCCGGCCCCATTTGCCCCCAGCAAGGTCACGACCTCCCCGGGCCCTACCTCGAGCGAAATCCCTTTCAGCGCACGGACGGCGGCGTAGCCGGCCTCGAGCTCGGAGATCGCCAGCATTCAGGCCGTCTCCTGCTCATCGGGCCGGCCGAGGTACGCCTCGATCACGGCCTCGTCGTCCTGGATCTGGCGCGGCGGCCCCTCAGCGATCTTGCGACCGAAGTTGAGGACGGTCACACGGTCGGAGAGGGGGATCACGATACTCATATCGTGCTCTACGAGGAGGAGGGTGAGGCCCTCCGCGCGGAGCCGGCGCAGGACATTCGACAGCTCCTCCGTTTCGTCCGAGTTGAGGCCGGCCGCCGGCTCGTCGAGCAGCAGGAGACGGGGGCGAGAGGCAAGAGCTCGGGCGAGCTCGAGGAGCCGCTGCTGGCCATACGGAAGGTTGCGCGCCAGCGAGTCGGCGCGGTCGGCGATTCCAACTCTGTCCAGCAGCTCATGGGAGCGGGCGCGGATCTCGGCCTCTTCGCGCCGGGCACCGACCACTGCACCGAGGAGGCCGGCCCGCGTCCAGGCGTGGCAACCGACCATGACGTTCTCTATAACGGTCATCTCCCTGAACAGCCTTATGTTCTGGAAGGTCCTTGCCATGCCGCTGCGGACCATCCGGTGGGGACGCCAGCGTCCGAGCTCCGTCCCCTCGAGCTCTAATCGGCCGGACGTTGGCGTATAGACGCCGCTGAGCAGGTTGAGCACTGTGGTCTTGCCCGATCCGTTGGGTCCGATGAGAGCGTGGACATGGCCCTTCTCGACTTCGAAGGAGAGACCGTCGACGGCACGCAGCCCGCCGAAGTCCTTGACTAGCGAATCAACCCGAAGGATTGACATCGTCTCGGACCTCCCCGACCGCATCTGCAGTTTGGCTCAACATCCGAGGTGCGTCCTCGGCACTCCCTGCCCAGCGGCTGGCGAGGAGGCGCACGCCGCCGGCGATGCCCTCGGGAAGGAAGACCATCAGGAGGATGATCCCGGCACCGTAGACGGCGATGTAGCTTCCCTGCAGGAACCTCAGCACCTCGGGCAGGAAAGTAAGAATGAAGGCGCCGATCAGGCTGCCGGCAACAGTTGTCGAGCCCCCGATCACGAGCATCGCGAGCATTTGTACAGAGGTGTCGAAGCCGAACGTCTCCGGAGCTATGAAACGTGCGAAGTGGGTCCAGAGAACCCCTGCCAGGCCGCCGTAGGCCGCGCTCAGGGCGAAGGCGATCACCTTGTAGCGCGTGCTGTCGACGCCCGCCGCCTCAGCCGCCAGCTCATTCTCACGGATGGCGTTGAAGGCCCGGCCAAGACGGGATCGTTTCACCCGCCAGGCAACAGCGGCTGCCCCGACCAGGCTGGCGAAGATTACGTAGTAGAAGAGGCCGGGGTGAGACAGCGAGCTCCCGGCGAGCGTCGTGGCGTGGATGCCCGGGATGCCGTCGGTGCCCCCGGTCACAGGCTTCCAGTTCCTGAAGACAAGGTTCAGGATGACGCCGAAGCCGATCGTCGTCATCGCCAGGTAGTGGCCACTCAGCTTCAGCGAGGGAACGCCGAGGAGGACCCCGAACACTGCCGCCACGACGATGCCGATGGGAATGTTGACCCACACGGGAAAGCCGAAATTGACCGCCAGGATCGCAGCCGTGTAGGCGCCGAGGCCAAAGAAGGCTGCCTGCGCGAGCGAGAGTTGGCCGGTCATCCCGAGAACGAAGTAGAGGCCGAGGACGGCGATCGAGAAGATCATGGCCTGGTCCATGAGCGTGAGGTAGTACCGGCTCAAGCCCAGGAAGGGGATGGTGGCGAGGAGCACGGCGACCGCCGGCCAGCCGACCGGGCCCAGCCAGCGAAGCGCCTTCAAGCCCGTTCGACCACCTTCTCGCCGAAGATTCCCTGTGGGCGCAGGAGTAGGACGGCGATCATCACGATGAATGCGTAGGCATCCCTGTAGTCAGGGCTGAGGAAGGCGGCGGCGAAAATCTCAACCAGCCCGAGGATGATCCCCCCGACGATCGCTCCCGGAACGCTTCCAAAGCCACCGACGATGCTCGCCGAGAAGGCCTTCAACGCCAGGGCGCCGCCGAAACCCGTCGTCACGGTGAAGAGCGGGGCGACCATCACTGCCGCGGCGGCCCCGAGTACTGCGCTGTACGCGAAGGTGATCGCGATCATCGTCCCCGAACGGACCCCTAGAAGCCGGGCCGTGTCCTTGTCCTGGGCGACCGCCTGCAGCTTCTTGCCAAGCAGCGTCTTCTCGAAGAGGAGGTACTGGGCAACGAGGAGCACGACTGTCACCCCGAGGATGAGCAGGTGCTGAGGGACGATGTGGGTACCCCCCACAACGATCGTCTGGTCGTTTGGAAACAGGCTCGGAAACGGCAGCGGTTGGGCTCCCCAGATGAGCTGCGCCGAATTCTGGAGGAAGATCGAAGCGCCGATCGTGCTGATGACGACGGGCAGAAACGTCCGATTGCGCAGGGGGTAGTAGGCGATGAGTTCAAAGGCGAGACCGAAGACGACCATCACTGCCAGCGTGGCCGCGTAGGCGATGTACCAGGGCAGGTGGGCGAAGCTGAGAAAAGTGACCGCCACGAAGGCTGGTATCACCACGAACTCACCCTGGGCGAAGTTCACCACCCCGACCGCGTTGTAGATGAGGACGAAACCGAGCGCGACAAGAGCGTAGATGCACCCGAAGGCAAGCCCCGTGACGGTCAGCTGGACCAGTGTTGACAACTAGCGAGGACTACCTTTCAGCTCGCCGGCAGAACCGTCTCGACCTTCTTCAGCTGCTTCTTTCCGCCTGCCATCTGGACGACTGCCACCGAATGAAGCCCGTCGCCGAGCTTGTCAAAGTTGACCGTGCCGATGACTCGGACATCGCTGTGGATGGCACCGATGGCGGACCTGACCTTGGCCTTGTCCACAGATCCGGCCGCCTTGATTGCATCCGCGAAGACATAGATGGCGTCATAGGCCCAGGCGCTAAGGTCGTCCGGTTCGATGCCGTACTTCTTCCGGTAAGCATCCGCGTAGCCCTGGGCCACGGGGGTCGATCCGGGCACGTAGTCGACGGTTGCGAAGATGCCGTCCTGGGCTTCCCTGGCCAGGTCGTAAACCGTAGTCTGGGCAGTCGACGGCGAACCCATGATCTTGAATGAGAGCCCGAGTTGCTTGACCTGCTTGAGGATCACGCCATCGTCAGCGATGTTCGTCGCGTAAAGAACCATGATCTCCGGCCCCGCCTTCTGGATGTTCGAGAGCTGGGCGGTGAAGTCCTTGTCTCCACCGTTGTACTTCTCACGCCTCACCGGAGTCAGGTTCTTGGCCTTGAGCGCGGCTTCGACAAGATCTCCGCCACCGCTCCCGAAAGCATCCGAATCGTGCAGGATCGCGACCTTGCCGAGCTTCAGCTCCTCGGTGATGTACTTGACCATGGCGGGCGCCGCCACCCCGTCGTTGGGCCGCATCCGGAACAGCCATTTGACCCCTTTCTGCGTCAGCGTCACGTTGGTGCCACCGACAATCGTGGGAATCCTGGCCTCGTTGATCTGGTCGATCATCGCGAGCACCTGAGTCGACTTCACCGGGCCCAGGAACACGTCCACCGCGTCGGAGTCGATCGACTTGCGGAAGGCCGTGACGGCGCCCTGATCGGTCGATTGCGAATCCTGCACGATCAGCTGGATCTTTCCCTTGCCGGCGACGCCACCCTTGTTGTTGATCTCTGCGACGGCAAGCTCAGCGGCCTTCTTCGCCAGTTCGCCCTCGGCGGCCGCCTTGCCGGTGATGGTGGTGTTCATCCCGATCTTGATCGTTTCCGGCAGCCCACTCGCAATCGTCGTCGATGTGTCCGAGCCGGGAGCGCCGCAGGCTGCCAGCAATTCCGCCCCGCTCCCGCCGATTGCGATCGTGCCTACGGCGAGTCCGGCACGCTTGACGAAATCACGTCGAGTCCAGGCTCCGGTCATTTAGTCCTCCTGCAGTCCTCCTGCCAGGTGTCAGCAACGCGTCCAAACCTTTCTGACGGTTTGCTCAGGGTTTGCCTCGTGTGGGAGCATAACGCCCGCTGCGAACGCGGGGAGCGCTGTCGGTTGGGATGTCCGAGAGACCGTTCTCAAGCCGCCTGCCCTGCCTTTACCGATTCAAGCCAGGGCTCGACGACAGCAAGAAAGGCTTCGGGATCCTCCATCTGTGGGACATGGCCGAGGTTGTCGAAAACGTGAAAGCCCCAATCGGGACGAACGGCGGCAAGCTCGCGCGCGGCTTCCACCGGCACCAGCTGGTCATCTGCGCCGTGTAGAAGGAGGGTCGGGCAGGTGATCTTTCTGACCTTTTCGTAGAAGCGCTTCTTCAGGGCCAGCGTCGCCAGGAGTGAACGGGACGCCTGGAGAAATGCGCGGTCGGCGTCCCAGCTGCCGTGCCGATGGCGGGCCATCTCGAGGTGCGCTTCGAGGACCTCCTCCGCGACCCTGCCAGGGTCTTTGGCGACCAGCGCCAAGGTCCTCTCGACAAGCCTCTCGGGCGGCACACCGCGGCGGCTGGTCATCGCCATCTCACCGATTCCGGGCGTCAGGAAGGAGAGGAAGAGCGCGGCAACGAGAGGATTCGGCGCTCCCGTCCGCGGTCGCGGGAGTGCCGGGTCGACGAGGATCGCCGCACGGACGTGGCCGGGGCTGGCGGCGGCCTCCAGGATCGTGAGCAACCCCCCCATCGAGTTGCCCGCGACCGTCGCAGTGCCACCCATCACCCGCGTTATGAACAGGTCGATGAGAGCGCGGTTGGACTCCAGGGACGCGCTGCGACCGGCGCGTGGCGTAAAGCCGGAGCCGATCAGATCGATTGCCAGCACCCGCTGCCGCCGCGCCAGACGAGCACCGACGGATATCCAGTTGACGTGCGCGCCACCCAGACCGTGGACCAGTAGCAGGGGGTCGCCCTGGCCGCCGAAGTCGGCGTAGTGCACGGGGCCGGAGCCAAGGTTGACAGTGTTGCGCTTCAATTTCCTGACCGTCCTATCTTGTTTGCTGTCTGTCCTGCCTGGTCTTGGCTCTGCCTGGTCTTGACCCAGCTGTATCCGGACGGCGCTAAACGGCGACCTTCGCGCGGCGGGCCTTGGGGGCGGGCGCATCCTTCGTCCTCATCGACCCTTTGAGCCCGCCCATCGTGCCAGCTTTCTCGAGAATGGGACGCAGGTATTCGCCCGTGAATGACGAGGGGTTCCGGGCGAGGTCTTCCGGGGTCCCGGTGGCCACCACGTAGCCACCCTTAGCACCCCCATCCGGTCCGAGGTCGATCATCCAGTCGGCGGTCTTCAGCACCTCGAGGTTGTGCTCGATCACGACAACCGTGTTGCCCTGATCGACGAGAAGGTGGAGCACCTCCAGCAGCCTCTCAACGTCCGCGTAGTGGAGCCCGGTCGTCGGCTCGTCGAGGATATAGAACGTCTTCCCCGTCCCGCGCCGCGAGAGCTCGGTCGACAGCTTGACGCGCTGCGCTTCGCCCCCCGAGAGCTGGGTGGCGGGTTGGCCGAGATGCACGTAGCCCAGGCCGACATCGTGCAGGGTCCGGAGCTTGGTCCGGATGCGGGGCACGTTTTCGAATACTTCAAGCGCCTCCTCCACGGTGAGGTCGAGGATGTCCGAGATCGAGTGACCGCGGAACTTGATCTCCTGCACCTCGCGGTTGTAGCGGGTGCCATGGCAGACCTCACAGGGCACGAAGATGTCGGGCAGGAAGTGCATCTCGATCTGGATGATGCCGTCGCCCTTGCAGGCCTCGCAACGGCCCTGATTGGGAACGTTGAAGGAGAAGCGGCCGGCCTTGTAGCCCCGCATCTTCGCCTCGGGCAGACTCGCAAACAGATCGCGCAGCGGGGTCCAGAGGCCGGTGTAGGTGGCCGGGTTCGAGCGCGGAGTGCGTCCGATCGGCGACTGGTCGATGTCGATGACCTTGTCCAAATACTCCAGGCCCTCGATCGTCCGATGGGCGCCGGGCTTGTCCTTGGCACGGTGGAAGAACTGCGCGAGGCGCTTCGACAGGATGTCGGTCACCAGTGACGACTTCCCCGAGCCGCTGACGCCGGAGACGGCGACGAAACAGCCGAGAGGGATCTCGACGTCGACGTCCTTCAGGTTGTTCTCGCGAGCGCCGCGGATGACGATCTGCCTGCCCGAGCCTGCGCGTCGCCGGGCCGGGATCGGCACGGATCTGTCGCCGCGCAGGTAGGCGGCGGTCAGGGATGTCGGATGCTTCAGCACTTCCTCGACGGTTCCGGCCGCGATGATGTGGCCGCCGTTCTCGCCCGCGCCCGGGCCAATGTCCACCATGAAGTCGGCTGCGCGAATGGTGTCCTCGTCGTGTTCGACGACGATCAGCGTGTTGCCGAGCTCCCGCAGCATCGTCAACGTTGAGATCAGCTTGCGGTTGTCGCGCTGGTGGAGGCCGATCGAGGGCTCGTCGAGGATGTAGAGGACGCCCATCAACTTCGACCCGATCTGCGTCGCCAGCCGAATTCGTTGCGACTCGCCACCCGACAGCGTGTTCGCCGTGCGGTCGATCGTGAGGTACTCGAGGCCGACATCGATGAGGAACTGAAGGCGCTCGCGGATCTCCTTGAGGATCCCGCGGGCGATCAGCTGCTCGCGCTCGCTGAGCTCGAGCGATTCGATGAAGTCGATGGCCGTCGAGACCGAGAGCGCGCTGACCTCTGCGATGTTGCTCCCCGCGACCGTCACCGCCAGCGACTCGGGCTTGAGCCGGGACCCGTTGCAGGTCGGACAGGGCTTGTTGCTCATGTACTTCTCGAGCTCATCCTTGACCATCTCTGACTCCGTCTGGGAGTGGCGGCGCTGGATGTTCTTGAGGATCCCCTCGAAGGTCGCCTCGTACCAGCGCTTGTGCCCGTACTGGTTTCGATAGTTGAAGCGGATCTTCTTCCCTGCGGTGCCTTCCATGAGTGCCTTGAGGTGCTCTTTGGGAAGCTTTCCGGCGGGCTTCGACATGTCGATTCCGAAGTGCTCGCAGACGGCGTCGAGGAGCTCGGGATAGAAGAAGTTCGAGCGGCTCCAGGGTGCGATGGCGCCCCCCGCCAGGGAAAGCGACGGATCGGGGACCACGAGCTCGGGATCGGCTACGAGGCGCGTGCCGAGACCCGTACACGTGGGACAGGCGCCGTGAGGCGTGTTGAAGGAGAAGTTGCGTGGCTCCGGCTCGGGGACACTGGTGCCGTCATAGGCGCAGGCGTAGTCCTGGCTCATGAGGATCTCATCCTCTTTCTTGCCTTCCACGGGGACGAGGAGGATCGAGCCGCTGCCGAGGCGAAGCGCGGTCTCCAGGGAGTCCACGAGCCTGGTGCGCTGGTCGGGGCCGACGACGAGACGGTCGACTACGACCTCGATGTCGTGCTTCTTGTTCTTCTCGAGAGGGATCTCCTCGGTCAGCTCGTATGTCTGCCCGTCTACCCGGACCCGGACGAAGCCGGACTTGCGGACGTCCTCGAGGAGAGAGTGGTACTCGCCTTTCCTGCCTCGCACCATCGGGCCCAGGATCAGCAGGCGCGTGCCCGGTGCCATCTTCTCGACCTGGTCGGCCATCTGGTCCGTCGTCTGCTTCGTGATGGGACGACCACAGACCGGGCAGTGCGGGTGGCCGACGCGGGCGAACAGGAGACGCAGGTAGTCGTAAACCTCGGTGACCGTGCCGACTGTCGAGCGAGGGTTTCGCGAGGTTCCCTTCTGGTCGATCGAGATCGCCGGCGAGAGCCCCTCGATGACGTCGACGTCGGGCTTTTCCATCTGTCCCAGGAACTGGCGCGCATAGGAGGACAGCGACTCGACGTAGCGGCGCTGGCCCTCGGCGTAGATGGTGTCGAAGGCGAGTGACGACTTTCCGGACCCCGAGAGCCCGGTGAAGACGATGAGCTTGTCGCGCGGAATCACCAGGGAGACGTCCTTGAGGTTGTGCTCGCGGGCGCCCCGGATCGTGATCTTGTCTATCGGCATGGGACCCGTTCGGAGATGGCGGCCACTACTTTTTCTGCTCCGGCAGATAGACGATGAAACTCGCGCTGGCCGTCCCGGCGAGGGCGCCGTCGGCGGTCATCAGGGTGGCCTCGGTGACGCCGGTCCGGCGGCCGGAGTGGATCACCCGCGCCTCACAGCGGACCGTGTCCCCGACCTTGAACGGCTTCATGAACGTGACCTTGAGGTCAAAGCTCATGTGCCTCTCCCCCTCGGGCAGGACCGTGGCGAGCGAGGACCCCATGGCCGAATCGGCGAGCATCGCCAGGAAGCCGCCATGGCAGACGCCCTGGTGGTTGCGCATTTCCTCGACGACCGTCATCGAGATCAGCGTCCGCCCCTGCTCGGCCTCGAGCATCTTGAGGCCCATCCAGCGCCAGGCCGGCGCCCCCTCACCGTCGAGCATCCGCTGGATTCGAGGCTGAAGGGTCATGAGCTCATCTTCCGGCGCGGTGGAATGGAATCGATCTGCAGGCAGGAACTGCTCGCCTTGGCGACGATCTTGCCCTCGGCGTTGGTGACGACCGAATCGCTGTAGAGGAGGGTCCGGCCCATCTTCACGGCCCGACCCTCGGCCCGCAGGATCCCGGCCACATGCGGGCGCAGAAAGTTGATCTTGAGCTCGATGGTGGTATTGGACTTGCCCACGGTCTGCGCCGTCATCAGTGCCATTCCCATCGAGGCGTCGGCGAGTGCGGTGATGATGCCACCCTGGACGACGCCGCCGTTATGGCGGTGCTGAGGCCCGCAGTCCATCTCGAGGACGGCCCGGCCCTCATCCATCTCGACGACCTCCGCGCCGAGGAGCTCGGCCCAACCCCCGCCCGCGGGTGAACGGTCGGAGTTCCTGAAGATGTCGAGCCACGTCCGCCGCTCCGGGGCCGGCTCCGCCATCTCGTCCGTCTCGTTGTTCTCGTTCTCGATGTTCTCGCTCGTTTCTTCCGGCAGGTGGCTCATCGGCGCCGCGGCCGGTAGCGGGTCGTCGTCTTCTGGCGAGGCGCCGCGGCAATCGCGAGCGCCACGTCCTCGTCGTTCTCGCCCGTCTCCTCGCCGTTGACACGCCGGCGCAGGGCCAGGATGCGATCCCGGATCTTGGCGGCATCCTCGAACGCGAGTTCCTTTGAGAGGCGCTTCATCTCCTTCTCGAGGTCGCGGATGATCGCCAGCAGATCCTCGCGGGGCAGGCCGGCCCCCGCTGTCATCTCCCAGGCATCGGTGGTCGCCTCGGCCTTCTCCAGTTCGATGTTGTAGATCGCCTTCTTGACCGATTCGGGCGTTATGCCGTGCTCGACGTTGTAGGCGGTCTGCAGCCGGCGCCGGCGCTCGGTCTCGTCGATTGCCTGCTGCATCGAGTCGGTGACCTTGTCTGCGTACATCATCACGCGGCCGTCCAGGTTGCGCGCCGCACGACCGATGATCTGGATGAAGGAGCGGTAGGAGCGCAGGTAGCCCTCCTTGTCGGCGTCGAGGATCGCAACCAGCGAGACCTCCGGCAGGTCCAGGCCCTCGCGGAGGAGATTGATCCCGACCAGGACGTCGAAGGTTCCCAGGCGGAGGTCGCGGAGGATCTCGACCCGCTCCATCGTCTCGATGTCGGAGTGGATGTACTTGACCCGCACGCCAACTTCACGCAGGTAGTCCGTGAGGTCTTCGGCGAACCGCTTGGTGAGCGTGATGACGAGCGAGCGCTGGCCCGCTTCGGCCCGCTTGCGAACCTCGACCACGAGGTCATCGACCTGGCCCGCGGTCGGCCTGACCTCGATGACGGGGTCGATGAGGCCGGTGGGCCGGACGATCATCTCGACCGTCTGCTGCGAGCGCCGGATCTCGTAGGGACCGGGAGTCGCCGAGACGTAGACGAGCTGGTTCATGCGCTGCTCCCACTCGTCGAAGCTGAGCGGCCGGTTGTCGAACGCACTGGGGAGCCGGAACCCGTACTCGACGAGCGGGCCCTTGCGCGAGCGATCACCGCCGAGCATGGCCCCGACCTGGGGAACGGCTACGTGCGACTCGTCCACCATCACCATGGCATCGGCGGGCAGGAAGTCCAACAGCGTGTAGGGCGCCTCGCCCGGCTGCCGCCGCGTCAGGTGTCGTGAGTAGTTCTCGACGCCCGCGCAGGTGCCCGTCTCGTTGAGCATCTCGAGGTCGAAGTTGGTCCGCTGGCGCAGCCGCTGGGCTTCGAGCAGCCGGTCGTGCTCCTCGAACCACCTGACACGCTCCTCGAGCTCGACCTCGATGTCGCGCATCGCCAACTTGAGCTTGTCGGCGGGCGTCACGTAGTGGGTGGCGGGAAAGACCTTGAGCTCGTCGCGAGATCCCAGGATCTCGCCCGTGGTGCCGTCCATCTCGAGAATTCGCTCGATCTCGTCACCGAAGAACTCGACCCGGTAGACGCGTTCCTCGTAGGCCGGCACGAGGTCGACGACATCCCCTCGGACTCGGAAGCGGAGACGAGCGAGGTCGTAATCGTTGCGCTCGTACTGCATCTCGATGAGCTTGCGCAGGAACATCTCGCGTCGCACGGATTCGCCCTTCTTCACGTCCAAGGACTCGCCCATGTAGTCAGTGGGCGAGCCGATGCCGTAGATGCAGCTCACGCTGGCGACGACGATCACGTCGCGGCGCGTGAGAAGCGCCTGGGTGGTGGCGTGGCGCAGCCTGTCGATCTCTTCGTTGCGGCTGGAGTCCTTC
>JAYUBK010000291.1:0-3424 GCA_043740835.1 Chloroflexota bacterium | reverse complement strand
TCCTCATCGACATCCTGCCGCTCGTCGGCAACGACACCCCGCCTCCGGACTTCGACTTCGAGAACGCGCTCTGCGTACTCGAGGACTCCTACACGGAGTGGAACAAGACGTGCACATCTTTTCGAAGCAACAACGAGATCCTCGACTCCGGGATCCTGTGGCGGAGCCGTGAGGATCTCCGTGTGCTCTGCGACGACCTCCCCACCGGACCCTATCCGACGGCAGGGATTCCATGGTACGCAGTGCCTTTCGGGCGCGACGGGATCATCACGTCAATTCAAACCCTGGCCCTCAACCCAGACCTCGCCTATGGGACCCTGGGCTACCTTGCAGCCCACCAGGGGACCGTGGTCGACCCCAGCCGGGAGGAGGAGCCGGGGAAGATCTTCCACGAGATTCGCTTCGGCGAGCTGGCCAACCTTCACCTCATCCCCCACACGCCTTATTACGGCTCGGTCGATGCAACGCCGCTCTTCCTCTGCCTGCTCGTCGAGGTACTCGATTGGACCGGCGATGTCGACCTCCTGACCAGGCTGACGCCGAACATGCTGGCGGCGCTGAAATGGTGCGACGAGTACGGCGACCTCGATGGCGACGGATTCATCGAATACCAGCAACACTCTCAGCTCGGCGTCCGCAACCAGGGCTGGAAGGACTCCGCCGACTCCCTGACGCATGCCGACGGCAGCATCGCGGAGCTCCCGGCGGCGCTCTGCGAGGTCCAGGGTTACGTTTACCAGGCCAAGGCCGGTCTCGCGCGCATCTTCGCCGCGCTGGGTCGTGCGGAGCTGGCCGAGCGCCTCGGGAAGGAGGCCTCGGAGCTGAAGCGTCGCTTCAACGAAGCCTTCTGGGTTCCTGCCGAGAGCTTCTATGCGCAGGGCCTGGACGGCGGCAAGCGGCAGGTGACGCCGGTTTCATCCAACCCCGGCCACTGCCTGTGGTCTGGAATCATCGACAGGCAGAACGCCGCCGCCGTCGCCCATCGGCTCCTGGCGCCCGACATGTTCTCGGGTTGGGGCATTCGTACCCTCTCGTCCACGGCGGTGAATTACAACCCGATGAGCTACCACAACGGCTCGATCTGGCCCCACGACAACTCGATCGTCGCCGCAGGGTTGCGCCGCTATGGCTTCTCGCGCGAGGCCGAGATGGTCGCCCGCTCGATCCTTGAGGCTGGGATGCGCTTCGCCGATTCCCGGCTGCCGGAGCTCTTCTGCGGGTTCACCCGCGACCTCCGCTTCAACTCGCGCCCCGGTGAGTATCTCGTCAGCTGCAATCCGCAGGCCTGGGGCTCGGGAGCCGCCTTCCACATGCTGACGACACTTCTGGGTATCGACGTTGATCTATTCGGCCGCCGGATGCGCATAGCGCCTTTGGAGACTTCGCTCTTCCGGCGGCTGCACGTGTGCGGCCTTCGGGTGGGCGAGCAGACGATCGACTTCACGGTCGATCAGCGTCATGGAGCGCCAACTGTAAGCTGCGACCGGCCGCCGGTCGGGATCACGATGGAGCTTCCCGCCTGAGCCGGGCTCGCGCCGAGGTCGTCCTCCTGCACTACTCGGCGCCACCGGTCCTCGGGGGTGTGGAGGCGATCATCGGCGCCCATGCCAGGCTGCTGCGCGAGCGCGGCCACGACGTTCGTGTGGTCTGCGGGCGCGGCGACGGCGAAGTGATCGCGGAGGTGGATTCTCGCCATCCCGATGTCGAAACGCTTTACGCCGCGCTGGCGCGTGGCGAGGATTGCAGTCGGGATTTCGAGATCCTCCGCGGACGCCTTCGGGACAAACTCCGGCAGGCTCTGCCCCCATCCGCAGTCGTCATCGCCCACAACGTCCTGACGATGCCTTTCAACCTGGCCCTCGCGGCGGCTCTCCATGACCTCGAGGAGATCGCGATCGTCGCCTGGACGCACGACCTCGCCTGGACCAACCCTCGCTACGAGCCCTTCAGGCAGCGCCACCAGCCGTACTCGTTGCTGCAGACTTCACGGCCAAACACGACCTATGTCGCAATCAGCCAGGGGCGCCGAGACGAGATCATGTCAGTGCTCCAACTGCGGCCGGACGAGGTCCCCGTCGTTCCCAACGGGATCGACCTCGAGGCTCTGGTCCATGTCCGCGCGGCCACCTCGGACCTCCTGCGCAGGGCGGGGCTCGAGGGGCCGGGCCCGCTCCTGCTCGCGCCCGTTCGAGTGACCCGTCGCAAGCGGATCGAACTGGCGATAGAGGCCGTCGCGGCCCTTCGCAGTGCGCACCCCGACGTCCGGCTCGCCGTCAGCGGGCCTCTTGGGCCCCATTCCGCAGACAACCGAGCCTATTCGGATGAGCTCCTTGCGCTTCGCGCGCAACTCGGCGTCGAAAGGGAGGTCGTGTTTCTGCACCAGTTCGGGGATCCCCATCCCGTCGACGACGAGATGATGGGCGAGCTCTACCGCCTGGCGGCCGCGGTCCTGTTGCCCAGCGAATCGGAGGGGTTCGGGATCCCGGTTCTGGAGGCGGGAGCCAACCGGGTGCCCGTGGTCTGCACCGACCTCGAGGTGTTTCGGGAGGCGCACGGTGGCGACGCCTGGACTTTCGCGGACCACGCGACTCCCAAGGAGATCGCGGCGGCGGTCGTCTCCGCCCTCTCGACCCCCCAGGCGCGCCTCCAGGCGAGGGTCCGGCGCGAGTACGGCTGGGAGTCGATAGCCGAGCGAATCGAGGAGGTCATCGCGGGTGCTGCCTGACGACGCTCCCCGCCACCACGTCCTGATCCCCATCCTCAGCGCCCGCAGCGCGCCCGTCCTCGTGGCGATCGGCTCGGCCCTTGTCCGCCTGCGTGGGGGAACCGGCAACCTGCTCGGAGTCGTGGAGGTCGCGCCGGGCAAGCCGATCGCGGGCGGCGTGACCGTGGCCCGGCGGTATCGATCTCTGCTCCGACGGATAACCGGGATCGAGAACCGGGAGGCGGCCGGCCTCGGCACCGAGGTCAGGGTCACCCACGACATCGCCGAGGGAATCCGGGAGGCGGTCTACGAGAGCTCGGCCGGTCTCCTCTTGTTGGAATGGCCGGGCCTTTCAGTCCGGCGGGGGGTGAACGCCATCATCGCCAACCTCGTCAGCGACCCACCGGCCGACCTGATCCTGGTCCGCCCTGATCCTTCTCATCCAGAGGCGTTCAGCGTCAAGTCAATCCTGGTACCCGTGCGCGGCGGGCCCAGCGCCCGCCTTGCGCTCAACACCGCCGAAGCCCTCGCCCACGCCTTCGGCGCCGGCGTCACGGCCATGCACGTGTACAGGACCCCGCTTCCCCCCGATCGGCGCAAGCGGGAGCGAGAGCACTTCAGGGAACTCGTCGCGGACCTCACGTATCCGAGCTCTTCGGTGATCGAGATCGATTCGGCTCAACCAGGCGTCTCGATCCTGCAGGAGGCCGCTGACCACGA
>JAYUBK010000290.1:0-11082 GCA_043740835.1 Chloroflexota bacterium | reverse complement strand
CCGCTGTGTAGTAGCCGTCGTTGTGGTCCCAACTGTCGTTGTGCGGCTGGCGGATCAACACCAGCATCGTGAAGCGCGGGTTGGTCGTCGGCATGAAGCCGACATATGACGACCACACCTCGAGCGTGTACTTGCCGTCGATGAACATCTGAGAGGTGCCGGTCTTGCCTGCCTCCTGCTTTTCGAAGCCAGGAATGCGGGTCTTCCAGCCGGAGCCGTTCTGCACGACCGAGGCCATCATCTGGGTCATCTGGGCCGCGGTGTCGGGGCTTATCAACTGCGTCTGCGGCGCGGTCGCCAGCGCCGTTGGCTTGCCGCCCACGCGCTCCACGACGTGCGGTTGCGCATACCTTCCGCCGTTGGCGATGACGTTTTCGGCGGCCAGCATCTGGACCATGTTCACGTTGATGCCCTGGCCGTAGGTCATCGTGGCCATCTCGGAATCGCGGTAATCGGAGAAGCTCTTGAGCGGGACGGTGCTTTCGGCGGCGACATCGACACCCGAGGGCTTGTTGAAGCCGAAGGCGATCAGGTTGCGATAGAAGGCTTCCGCGCCCTCGGCCTGCATCGACTTGATGGCGCCCACGTTCAGCGACGACTCGAGAACCTTCGTGAAGGTCACGATGCCGCGGTTCTGGCGGTCCCAGTCGCCCAGGGTGAAGCCTCCGACCCTGATGTAGCCGGGGTCGTTGATCGTCGTCTGGGGCGTGATGGCCCCGTTGTTGATCGCGCCCGCGAGAGTCACGACCTTCATGGTCGAGCCCGGCTCGTAAAGGTGGCTGACGGCGGGATCGATGAAGTTCTCGACCGGCGTCCCCGCGTAGGAGTTGCCGTTGAACGTCGGGTAGTCGGCCCAGGCAATGATCGCGCCGGTCTTAGGATCCATCACAAGGACGCTCCCGCTGGCGGCGTGGTTCTGGGCGACGCCGTTGGCGATCGCCTGCTCGGCCGCATGCTGAATTGAGCTGTCGATGGTCAGGACGATGTCGGAGCCATTGACGGGGTCGGTCTGCGAGCTTTTTCCCACGACGATCTCGCGCCCCAGTAGGTCGCGATAGGTCGACATGGTTCCAGCCCTGCCCGCCAGCTGCGTGTTGTAAAACGCCTCCACCCCGTACTGCCCGTCGCCATTGTTGTTTACGAACCCGAGCAGGTTGGAGCCGAGACTGGAGGCCGCCGTGCCCCCCGGCAGATAGGAGCGCTGCTCCTCGGCCAGCAGCCCGACCCCCGGCAGTTTGAAAGTCTTGAGCTGGTCGGCGATCTCCTTCGGCTGTCGGCGCGCGATGTAGGCGAACTTACGCTTCGACTGCAGGATCGTCATGACGTCCGGCTCCGGGCGGCCGAGGAGAGTTGACAGCTGGAGCGCGACATGCTCGCGCTGGCTCGCCGGTACCTGGTCGGGCGAGACGAAGACCGAGTAGACGGTGACGTTGATCGCCAGCGGCAGCATCGAGCTGTCGAAGACCTGGCCGCGGGTCGCCGGGAGCGCGATCGTCTCCGTGTACTGCGAGACCGCCTCCGCCGCGAGGACGTGGTGCTGCTGGACCTGCCAGTAGAAGAGCCGGCCCCAGATCAGCAGCGCGAGGCCGCCGGCCACTGCCAGGAGCCAGAGAACGCGCAGCCGGCTGTAGCCGCGATCCCGCTCAGGGGCGGGCGCGCCCCGGCGAGCAACCGGCCGGGGAGCCATTCCGAGGCGCCCGGCCGGCTGGTAGACGCTCAAACGAGCGTCCAGGAAAATTCGGAGAGTTGACCCGACACGCTAGTGCCTAGTGTCCGTACGCATACGCGTCCTGACCCGCGGTCAGTCTGCGGCCGAGCGAGGCCACGGCCCGCTGCCAGAGAGGGCTGACGTCCGGCGCGGTCGGCGCCGGACGGTCAAGACTCACGTTCGCGTTCCGGAAGTCGACGTACTTGTACGGCGCCGGTCGGGAAAGGGACGCCTGGACGGCCTCGCTCTCGATCCGGGCCGGCGAACGCAGGCTGGCCTCCTGATAGCGGAGATGGTCCTGCTCGGCGATGAGGTCGTGACGCTGGTTGTTAAGGCGGCCGATCTCATAGCTGGCCTGGGTCATGCCGGCGGCCTGGAAGAGATAGAGGATGACGACGGCCACCACTGCCGCGACGGACAGATAGAGGCGTCCGAAACTTCCCAGCCGGAAACCGGCCGCAAGCTCCAGCCGCGGCGGCTGGGGCAGGCCAATTCGAGCGCGCCTTCGCCGCCGCATGTGCTGGCCGCGAAGGGACGCTCGTGCCGGTATTCGCAACGCAGTGCCTGCCTGCGGGCGCAGGCGACTGTCGATGCCGGGCGAGATGGTTGCCAATGGATACCTCTTCAAAGTGGGATGTGGAATGGGTTCGCTGCTGGGACGTGGGGTGCGAGGCTCAGACCCGTTCGGCGACGCGAAGCTTGGCCGAGCGGCTGCGGGGGTTGGCGGCGATCTCATCCTCGCCGGAAGGATGCGGTCGCCGCGTAATGACTCGGAGTAAGGCCCGGTGAGCGCAGGTGCAGACTGGCTGCTGGGGGGGGCAGATGCAGTCTTTCGACTCGGCTGTAAAGGTGGCTTTCACCAATCGATCTTCAAGGGAATGAAATGAGATCGCCGCCATGCGCCCACCGGGAGTGAGAATCGTGATTGCGGCCTTCAGACCACTGTCGAGGCTGCCCAATTCGTCGTTGACCTCCATCCGGATCGCCTGGAATGTGCGAGTGGCGGGATGAATGTCCTTGGGCCAGGCTCCGCGGGGGATCGCCGCCTCGACCGCCGCGGCCAGGTCGCGCGTCGTGCGCAAGGGCCGGCGGCGAACGATGAACTCGGCGATCCGCTCTGCCCAGCGCTCCTCACCCAGCGTCCGAATGACGCGCGCGAGGCCGGCCCTGTCGAGCCGGTTCACCAGCTGTTCGGCTGTCACCGGCGAGGCCGGATCCATCCGCATGTCGAGCGGGCCCTCAGCCCTGAAGCTGAAGCCGCGCTCGCCGTCGTCGAGCTGGTAGCTGGACAACCCGAGGTCGAGGAGCACCCCGTCAACCCTGTCGAAGCCGTTCTCGGCTGCGATCAGGTCGAGGTCCGCGAAGTTTCCCTGGACGAGCTTCGGTGGCGGATCGAAGCCTGTCAGCGTCTCGGCGACTCGCGCGATGGCGGCGGGATCGCGATCGATCCCAAGGAGCCGGCCACCGGGCTGGATGCGCTCGAGCAGGGCGCGGGCGTGCCCCCCGCCTCCCAGGGTGCAGTCCACGAAGACCGCCCCCGGCCGGGGCTGAAGGAACTCTATTGACGCTTGTAAAAGTACGGGGCGGTGCACTGAGCCGAAGGCTAGAGGCCTTTGGTCACCTGGTTAACGTTGTCTGTGAAGTTGGCCAGCGCGCCGGCGGAGTAGCTGGCCCAGCGGTCCTCCGCCCAGATCTCGACGACCGGGTGGTTGCCGATAACGATCACCGCCGTCTCCGGCTCGATGCCGGCGAAGCGCCGCTGCTCCTGGGTCAGCGTCACCCTTCCCTGCGAGTCGAACTCGCACAGGGAGGCGTAGGCGTTGACCGTCCGGGACAGTTCGCGTTGCTCTCGGGTCGCCGTCAGCGGCGACGGGAGAACCTGCCGCAGGCGCAGCCACTCGTCGGGCGGGTAGATGCTGAGCACCATCTCCGGTCCGATCGAGATGTAGCTGCCTTCGGCCAGGTCGTCCCGAAACTGCTTCGGGATCGCCAAACGACCCTTGGCATCCACCTTCGGACGAAAGGCGCCGGCGAACATTCATTCAGCGCCCCTTCGGTCGCGTTGCAGGTGGACCGGGGACAATCACTGCGGTGGGGAAAAGTGGCAGCTGCGACGTTGTGCTGGGTGCCTTGCTGGAACGTGTGCTGCGACGGATGCTGGATCTGTTCTGTATCACCACTTTTCCCCACTTATCACCGCAGTTCACCGCGAACGTTACCTACAGCGCCACGAGTCTGTCAATAGGGGAAACACAAGATGTGGTCGGCCAAAAAAGAGATTCAGCCCGAAGCAACTACATCTTGTGTCAAGCTGCCAGCCCTGACACCCCATGCAGTACGCGCGCTCTTGGGACCGAACAATAGTTTGTATGTGAGCAATAGAGACTATTGGGGCGCTTGTGTGCCGCAATCCCCACCGAGCAGGCCCTTGCTTTCGTCCTAGCCGCTTCGCTTGAGCAAACCAAGACGCTTGGCGCGGCGCTCCGCGGCCCCGAAAACGGCAAGGCCGAGGGGGATCAGGACGAGGCCCATGACCGCCAGAAGGATCAGGGCCGGCAACTCGTCGGCGAGGTGTCTGCCCCCCAGCAGGCAGTCGCGGATCCCCTGCAGGGTATAGGTGAGCGGAGACGCCACCCCCGCCAGTCGCAACGGGAGGGGCAGGACACTCAATGGGTAGTAGACGCCCGACACGAGGAGGAGAAAACCCTGGGCGGCCACCGTCAGCTGCTCTCCCTTCCCCGGCGACAACAGCGGCAGCACGGAGGTGAGGATGCCGAGCCCGACCAGGGGCAGGGTGGAGACGGCGAGGATCGCCGCCGCCGCGCCGAGATCGGCGTTCCGGAGGTCGATGTTGAAGAGCAGGAGCGCGACGACGAGAACCAGGCCCGCCCGGACCATCCCGTAGAGGATCGCCCAGAGGCAGATGCCCATGAGGTGAGTGACCCTCTTGACCGGCGCCATGAAGGTGTACTCGATGGTCCCCTCCCACCGTTCCCAGCTGATTGCATAGGCGACGTCGTTGAAGACGAGCGAGAGATATCCCCAGAGGAGCGAGCCGACGAGCAGGTAGAGCTGGGCCTGGTGGATGTTGAAACTCGAACTGCCGAGCCCGAGGCTCCCGAGCCCCGAGGCGAGGTAGCCGATGCTCAGAACGCTGACGAGGCTGTAGAAGAACCACACGAGCTCCCACGCCCAGTAGCGCCTGGTCAGGTTGCCCTGGCGCTCGACGAAGCCCAGGAAAGCGTTCATCTCGAAACGGATGGCGGCAACGCTCATTCGGGTGTCTCCTCCTCGTCGTCATCGAGACTTTTGCCACTGAGGCGCAGAAAGACCTCCTCAAGCGAGCTGATCTCCTCTGGGGGACCGGCCTCCTCGCCGCCGTCCAGATTGCGGAGCTCGGCGGGAGTGCCGTCGGCGATAACCCGGCCCTCATCGAGCATGACCACGCGGTCGCAGAGGGTCTCGGCTTCCTGGAGGTCGTGCGTACACAGAAGCACCGTCACCGAACGCTCGGCACGGAGCCTCATCAGAAGTTCATGGACCTCGCGCTTGGACCGGGGGTCGAGTCCTGTCGTCGGTTCGTCCATCAGGAGCAATGAGGGGGCCGTGAGGAAACTCCGGGCGATCGCGATCTTCTGCTGCTGCCCCCTTGAGAGCTCCTTCATGGGCTGGTCGAGCACGTCGGCGGTCAGCCCCAGCTCGGCGAGGATGCCGGCCACGCGCTCGCGCGTCCCTTTGCCGGAGCGACCGTAGAGTCGCGCGGCGTAGATGAGGTTCTCCCAAGGAGTCAGTTCCTTGAAGAACGACGCCTCGACCGACACGCGATTGATCAGGCGTTGGATCTCGGCGGCCTCGCGTTCCAGGTCGAACCCGAACACAGTCGCCGTTCCGGCGTCCGGCAGCAGCAGGGTGGAGAGGATCCGGATGAGCGTCGACTTCCCGCTGCCGTTCGGGCCGATGATGCCTGTGACGGCGCCCGCCTCGATGTCGAGGTCGAGGGGGTGCAGAGCCACCTTCTCCATACCTGTTCGCTTCCACCAGCGCACCCACGACCGGCCCTCTCTCCGACCGGACGTGCGGTAGCGCTTGGCGACCCCGCGAAGGGTTATCGCCGGGAGGATCGACATGGCAGTTCTCCTTGTCATGGCCAGGTAGTGGCAAAAGAAAAGGGACCGGAATGGCTCGAGGCCACTGGTCCCTTGGTCAGCTAAGAAGGAGGTTCGGTTAGAAGAGACTCAATGCGCGCACTCGAGAAGGCAGGCTCCGCCCATCGCGAAGTCGCTCCTCAGTCGCAACACTGCCGACCCTCACTTGAAAAGGACCGCGGAAGCGGTCACCGAGGTGTCAGCGTAGGACCTCTGAGGGTCCTTGGTCAAATACCACCCTTTCCCACCCGGATCTGCGCCAGCCGCTCAGCGTCGGAGGCCAGCCGTGCCTTCGCCTTCTCCACGAGTTCCGCGATGCGCGCCGCGGGCCAGATGACGACACCATCGTCATCTGCGATGACGGCATCACCAGGGGAGACGAGGACCCCCGCGCAGGTGATCGTCTCCCCCGCTCCTCCGGGCCCGTTCTTGGAACCGGCAACCGGAGTGGTGCCCCGGCACCAGACCGCGAGGCCGAGCTCGGCGATCTCGGCCGAGTCCCTGATGACCCCATCGGTGACAACTGCGGTGAAGCCGGCGGCGGCGGCGGCCGTGGCCAGGATCCCGCCCATCACGGCGCGGTGCGCCGTCGGCGATCCGCCGATCACGAGGACCGGGCCGCCCGGACCGCCCCGCGCGACGGCATCCTTGAAGAAGAGGTTGTCACCCTCGGCGACTGCGAGCGTCGAGGCGATGGCGGCGATCCTCTGCCCGGGCCGAAATGGCCTCACGACACCGGTCATGACTCCTTTTCCGGCGGCAGCATCCGAGGCCAAGGTCGACGTCAGCCAGAGCGGCAGGCTCACCGAGCCTTGACCACCTCTCCACCCTTGACGACGAGAGCGACTCGCTCGGGATTGGCGAGCAGCCCAAGATCTTCGAGGGGATCCCCCGCAACACCGATGAGGTCACCCCAGGAGCCAGTGTGAAGGCGCCCGACACCCTTCATCCCGATTGTGTCGGCGGCAACGTTGGTGGCCGCGCGAATGCAGTCGATGGGCGCCATGCCGAGCTCGCGGAGGCGGAGGAACTCTTCGCCGTTGGAGCCGTGCGGTCCCACCCCGGTATCGGTACCGAACGCGATCGTCACTCCGGCCTCTATAGCCAGGCGAATGCTCGATTCGTGATCCTTGATCACGGCCCGCGCCTTATCGGCAGCGTAGGTGGGCATCTTCCCGGCCTCGGCGTGGCGGATGACCCAGGCCGGTGCCACCAGCGTCGGAACCAGGGCGTGCCCGCCGTCGAGCATCATCTCGATCGCGTCCCCGTCCAGCCAGATCCCGTGCTCGATCGTCGCAACTCCCGCCCGGAGCGCGTTCTTGATGCCGGCATTCGCCTGCGCGTGGGCCATGACCTTGCGGCCCTGGGTGGCCGCCTCCTCGACCGCGGCCCGGATCTCATCGAACGTGAACGCGGTGTGGTGCGGCATGTCACCGGGCGACAGGACACCGCCCGAGGTGCAGAGCTTGATCCAGTCCGCGCCGGCACGGATCACCTCGCGAACCCGCCGGCGCATGGGCTCGACACCGTCGACGACCATCTGCGGCCGGTCCGGCAGTGGAACGTCGAGGTCGACCCCGCACATGAAGTGGCCGTCGGTGTGGCCACCCGTCTGGCTGAGAGCGCTCACGGTCACGAACATCCTCGGCCCCGGGAAGTAGCCATTCTCGATCGCCATTCGCACCCCCGCCGGCGCCCCGGCTGCGTCGCGGACAGTCGTGAAACCGGCGTCCAGCGTCCGCCGAGCGGCCTGGACCGTGCGCAGGAGCTCCAGTGTCGGCGGCGTGGAAAGCTCGCGACCGAACTCGATGCCTTCTCCGAGGGCGGTGAGGTGGACGTGGCAGTCGATTAGGCCGGGCAGGACGGTGAGGCCCGTCGCGTCGATCGTCCTCGCGTCGCGAGGCACATCCAGCGAATCGCGCCTGCCCGTCGCGCGGACGCGCCCGTCCTCAATGACGAGCGTGGCGTCCCGCGTGGTCTCGCCAGTCGCCGGATCGAGGATAGCGTCCGCATGGATCGCAGTGATCATTGCCGGAGCAAAGGTAACCCAATGCTCTCACCTGCCGGCAGACGAACCGGCAGGACCACCGTCCATATTTGAGATCGATAACGAAACCGTGTTGGCGAGAGGTTTAGTCTCGACGAGATGGAAAGCCTGCCGGGCGCCGGAGCGCCGCGCGAGCAGGACAGGCTTGACGCGCTCATCAGGTACGGGATCCTCGATACCGCCCGAGATGAGGCATTCGATCGCATCACCGCCCTCGCCTCGGAACTTCTCAAAGTCCCGATTTCCCTCATCACGCTTGTCGACGAGAATCGCCAATGGTTCAAGTCGGCCCATGGGCTGGATGCGTTCTCGACCCCGCGCGAAGGCGGCTTCTGCGCCTACACGGTCAGTTGCGAGCGGTCGACAATGATTGTCGACGCCAGCACCGACCCGCTTTTCGCGGCCCACCCGATGGTCGTCGGCAATCCCCACATCCGCCTCTACGCGGGCGCTCCCCTTGTGACGCACGACGGGTTCGTCCTGGGCACGCTCTGCGTCATTGACTCGGAGCCGCGCCCCCTCGACTCGCACCAGATGGCGCTCCTGTCCTCCCTGGCAGGCCTTGTCATGGACCAGATCGAGACCCGGATGTGGGCTCACCGTCTGGCCCAGGAGGAGGCCCGCCGTCTGCAGCAGGAATACGAACTGAGCGCCAGCCGCGCCGCCGCCGCCGAATTGAGGCAGATCGCGGAGCGGAACGCGAACCTCGAGCGGGCGAAGATGTCCTTCCTCAACGCGGCCTCTCACGAACTGCGCACCCCGCTGTCCATCATTGCCGGCTACCTCGAATTACTTGACGAGCCGCGATTCGCTGCCCGGGAGCAGGAGGCCGGCGAAGCCCGCCAGCTGATGCGAAGCAAGGCGGCCGAGATGAACGACGTCATCGACAGGATGCTGCGAATGGCGGAATTCAACGCCAACCCCGGTACCGGCGAGGATGTGGACCTGTTCGAGTTGCTGAGGTCCAAACTAGCCGAGGCAAGAGAGCTGGCGCCGGGCAGTTCCTTCCTGCTCATGGCCCCCGACGAGGGTGTCACGGTGCGCGGGGATCGACTGCGTCTCGGACTCGTCCTCGAGACACTCCTCGACAATGCCGTGAAGTACTCGCCAAGTGGCGGGATGGTGACATGTCGCGTGGGCGTGGCCTCCGGGACGGCTACGGTCGAGGTCGAGGACGATGGCGCAGGGGTGACCAACGACGATCTTGGCGGCGCCGCCCTCGGCCTCGGCATCCACCTCATCCAGGAGGTCGTCCGGGCGCACGGTGGAGACGTGGAACTCCGTCGCTCCCACAGTGGAGGAACGACGGCTGTCCTGACCCTGCCCGCACGGCGGCGCCGGCAACCGAGGACCGACGGCCGGCGGGACCCCGATCAGCTCTCCAGCCGGGAGATGGAGGTCGCGCGGCTGGTCGCCCAGGGTTTCACGAACCGAGCGATCGCCGGCCAGCTGTTCCTCAGCTCGGCGACGGTCGCCACGCACACCGCCCACGTGCTTGCCAAGCGCGGATTCCGGTCACGGGCGCAGATCGGTACCTGGATCGCCGAGGTCGACCGCGAAAAATCATCAGATTTGAGGATATTCCGGTCTCCGGAATAGTTGATGCTACTACGAGTGATGTGGCAAATTGACACAGAGCGTTTAGTGCAAAGTCCCACATCCTCAGGGGCCTTTTCCGATGTGGAACTGCTCGCGGCGGCCTCGGCCGGCGACCAGTCCGCCCTCTCCGAGCTTTACGACGAGCACGCCTCCCGGGTCTTCGGAATGGCGCTACGAATTCTCGGTGATCGTTCCAAGGCCGAGGAGGTGACACAGGACGTCTTCCTTGCGGTCTGGAGTCGGGGTGATTCGTTCAACGCTCAGCGCGGCTCCGTCCGCGCCTGGCTGGCGACCTGCGCCCGCAACCGCGCCATCGACCTGCTTCGCGGAGGGAAGGCGAACGCCGCGCGTCGCGAAGCCGACCTCCCACACGATCTGGCGGACGGAACGGACGTGTACCAGATCGTCGCCCGGAGGATCGATGCGCAGATGGTTCAGAAGGCGCTTGGCGCCCTTTCAGCCGAGCAGCGCCAGGTAATCGAGCTCTGCTACTTCAGAGCCCGCACCCAACTCGAGGCCGCAACTGAGATCGGCGTTCCGCTGTCAACGATCAAGGGGCGGTGCCGCCTTGCGTTGGAGAAGCTCGCCGGCCTGCTCCAGGGCTCCGTCCGCGGTTACGCCTGAACGACTCTCGGCTGATCGAAGGGTCTACGCCGCGGGTGCGTGGCGCAGGCTGACGAGCGTCCGTTCGTTCCCTCCGCCACAATCCTGCCCGTACTCGGTGCACGGGAGGTCGTAGGACTTATTCGCAAAGAGTCCGGTCCCGGCGTAATCCATTTTTACTACGAACGTCGAGTTGCCGGTTCGCTCGGTAGCGTGCCTCGCCGCCCAACAGGCACCCGCCTTGACCGACTCCCAGCCCGGGCACTGGTACTCGACCACCCCGGCATGCGTCCTGGTGTTGACGAAAGCGTCGTAGACATCGCCGAGCATTTGCATGTGCAGGTTGTCGCCGGTGCCGTGGTAGGAGATGGCAACCTGCTTGGCGATCGGAACGTCCTCGCCCGGTTTGATCGTCAGCGTGGCCATGCGAAAGAGCTGCAGACCTTCCGGCTCCAGTTGCACCCCGGCAACCAGTCCGCCACTGAACGGGAGGCCGGTCATGGAGCTGAGTGGTGTCATGGTGACCTTCTCGTCGCCGCCCAGCGCCTTTTCGGGGATGGTCAGAGTGAACACCGAACCGTCGGCGCCGGTTGTGGCCAGAGTGCCGCCCGTGACCGGTATCAGAGCCGTGGCGGCCTTGGTGCCATCGAGCGTGACCGAAACGCTCGTCGGATGCGGCACCACGAGGCTGCCGCTGGTGCCTCCGGCCGGGCCCGTGGAGCCGGCGGGCCCGTGGAGCCGGCGGTCCCGGCGTTGCCGTTGGAGCCCCCTGCGTTTGCGCCCCCGCAGGCCGACGCGAGCAGCAACAGGACAAGGAGAGAGGAGCCCCTCCTGCGGACCCGGCGACGGGGTCCGGATCATGCAATCACTCCTTCAAACGCTGACCCAGAAACCAGCTCGGTGCGGGCGCCCAAGCTTAGAGCTTGCCAGCCAGAGTGTCGAGGAGGTGAGCCGAGGACGGACTATAAGCCGGGTTCTGT
>JAYUBK010000289.1:0-11099 GCA_043740835.1 Chloroflexota bacterium | reverse complement strand
ATCGCCGAGCGGCTGGGAACCCAGGCGCAGTACTTGATCGACGGCACCCTGCCGGTTCTCGACAGGGAGATCGCGCTGGAGCGTGCCCGGCTGGCGCTGCTCCGCGGCGAGCTCGAAACCGCCCTGGCGGAACTCGAGCCCGTCAACGATTCCGCCTATCCACTCGGAGTCGACGCCGCCCTCTGCCGCGCCCAGGCCCTGATCGGGCTCGATCGTGAAGCCGAGGCGGACAGTCTGCTCGAAGCTCAGCGAGCGTCCGTCGTGGAGCACGCGGACTTCTTACGGCTGCGCCGCCTCCGCGCGTTATTGACCCGCCACCCCTTCCGCTTCGGTGGCCGTAAACCCGGCGCCGCGTACGCGAAGCTTGGCGACGAGAGCCTCGCCGCCGGAGACTCCGCCGCAGCGCTGGAGAACTACCGGACGGCGAGGATCCTCCTCGAGCTGACCCCTACTCGGAAGCCGGGAAGGAATACGAAGTCGGGAGCTGCGCCGGCGCCCCGGGAGTGATCTCGAGGACGATCTCGTCGTGGCTGTTGAGCGGGATCGACCGCGGGTTGCCCGTATACGGCTTGCCGTTGATGAACGCCACCAGGCTCCCGTCTTTGGGCACCTGGAGAGTGGCGACGTTCTGGGAGTCCAGCTTGGAGGCCCACACATCGAAAGCGTCGCCGAGAGTGAACTGGCGGGAGGCGGCCCGGGCCGGCGCTTCGATGTGAATCACGCCGGTCGTGTCATGCGTGTGGATCCAGTAGAAGCAGGAGGTGCTCTGCGACACCCCCTGGTTGACTGGGAGGTTGACCGCCGCACCCTTCAGGAAAATGTCGAGGTGAACGTGGATGTGCTTGGCGGTGGCTTCTGTATGCTCGGCCGTCTCACAGGGGATGCCGTCGATCGTGGCACCCCCGGTCGGATGCGACGACAGGAGGCCTGACCTGGCGCCCGCCACCGCGAGGTAGATGGCGCCGATGATCAGGAAGGCCGCCACGACAACGGGAAGAAGCGGGACGCGCTCAACCCACCGCCGGCGCGCGACCGGCCGCAGGTCGCGGCGCATCTGCTGCTTTCGCTTGATCTTGCTCAGGGGGAAGAAACCTCCAGGGATTTCCAGCCGGCGGCCCCAAGGCGGCCAGGCGGGTCTTGATACAATACGCGGGTCCTTTCTGGTCCCGGCCGGAGCCCTCCGTTTGCCCGGGGCCTGAATCCATAGAGAGGAGATGAAATCTTGCGGGATTACGAAATCCTGTACATAGTCCGTCCCGACCTCGACGAGAACGAAGTTGGCGAAGCCGCCAAGAAAGTCGACAACCTCATCGAGAGCGTGGGCGGAAGTGTCCAGCGAACCAACATCTGGGGCAAGCGACGCCTTGCCTACGAGGTCTCCCACCTCCGTGAGGGTCACTACGTTCTCACGGATTTCCAGATCGAGGCATCTCGAGTGCCGGAGATGGAAGCGACCCTGCGCATCTCGGACCAGGTCTTCCGGCATCTCATCGTTCGCAAGCCGGACGTAAAGACCCCGGTTGCGGCAGCCCCCGCTGTGGCCGCCGTTCCGGAGGAGGCCGCTGCCGACGAGAAAGGCGAAACCGCCACCGAGGCGCCGGTGGCCGAAGCGGTCGTGCCGGCCACCGCCACCGAAGAGCCGGCGGCCTCGGGCGCGGTCGCGCCTGCCGCGGAGGGAGAGAAAGTCGATGGCGAGCCTAAATAAGGTTTTGCTCATGGGTCGGCTGACACGCGACCCGGAGATGCGCTACACGCCCGGCGGGCAGCCGGTCACCTCCTTCTCGATCGCCACCAACCGCTACACGACTGGAACCGACGGCGAGCGCAAGGAGTTCACCGACTACCACAACATCGTTGCCTGGAACATCGGCAAGAGAAATCTGGCCGAGCAGGTGGCGCAGTTCCTCCACAAGGGCTCGCTCGTGTACGTCGAGGGCAGGCTTCAGACCCGTTCCTGGGAAGGCCAGGACGGCCAGAAGCGACGTGCCACCGAAGTGATCGCCAACGATGTCCAGTTCCTCGAGCCCAAAGGCGGAGCAGGTGGCGGCATGGGCGGCTCGCCGATGCCCAGCGACGACCTGCCGGCGATGGCCGAGGACTCCGCTCGGGATGTCGATCCCGACGAGATCCCTTTCTAGTGGCCTTTCACGGTCGCTTGGATGGCATCCGCCGCCCATTCCTTGGCTCCGACTGTCTGGAACGACGGTCTGCGAGCCTTCGGCCTGCCTATGGCCAGGCCGTTTCAGTCCACTGGGAGTTGTGAGAAAAGATGCCGCCAGTTAGAGAGGGCCGCACGAGCCGAGAGGGCAAGCCGAAGCGCACCCATCGCAAGGTCTGCAGCTTCTGCGTCGAGAAGGCCGAATACATCGACTACAAGGAGGTCTCGCGCCTCCGCCGCTTCATTTCCGAGCGAGGCAAGATCCTGCCGCGCCGCGTCACGGGGACCTGCGCTCGTCACCAGCGAACGCTGACCACGGCACTGAAGCGCGCCCGCATGATCGCCCTGCTTCCATTCACCAGCGATTCCAGGTAACTGGGGGACACTGCATCAAGGTGATTTTTCAACCACAACTCCGCATCCCGGGCCCGACGCCACTTCCCGAGCGCGTGGTTCGCTCCATGGGCCGGCCCATGGTCGACCATCGAGGGCCGGAGTTCGCGGCCGTCCTCAAGGACATCATGGCCGGCGCCAGGGAGGTGTTCGGCACGACCACCGCCGACATCCTCTGCCACAGCTCGTCCGGGACCGGGGCCATGGAGTCCGCCGTGGCCAACCTGCTCTCGCCGGGTGACGAGGTCATCGTGGCCACCGCCGGCGTTTTCGGAGACCGCTTCGCCGACATCGCGAGGGCGTACGGTGCCCAGGTCGTCCGGCTGGAGGTCGAGTGGGGCCAGCCCATCCAGCCCTCGGACCTCGCAGCGCTGCTGGATGCTCATCCCAACGCCAGCGTCGTCTTCCTTACCCATAACGAGACGTCAACGGGCATGACGAACCCGCTCGCCGACCTCGCCAAGGTCGTCCGGACAGCGGGCCGCCTGCTCGTCGTCGACGCCATCTCGTCGGCAAGCTCGATGCGGGTGGCCATGGATGAGTGGGGCCTCGACGTGGTGCTCTCCGGCAGCCAGAAGGGCTGGATGGCTCCTCCGGGAGTCTCCTTCGTAGCAGTCGGCGAGCGCGCCTGGGAGCGCCAGGAACGCAGTCGCTCGCCGCGCTACTACTTCGACTGGACCACCGCCCGGACCTGGGCCGAAAAGGGCTTCACGCCTTCCACTCCCGCCGTCAGTGTCTTCTTCGCTGTCCAGGAAGGGCTCGCGATGCTTCGGGAGGAGGGCCTGGAGAACGTCTTCAGCCGCCACCGCCGCCTCGCCGATGCCACGGCCGCCGGCCTCAAGGCCGCGGGGCTGCGCCTGCTGGCCGCCGAGGGCTATCGCTCAGCGACCGTCACTGCGGCGGTTGTGCCAGACGGCATCGAGGTCGAGAAGCTGCGCTCGCTCCTTCGCGACAAGTACGGGATCGTCATCGCGGGCGGGCGCGGAGCGGCCAAGATCTCCGAGCGGATCATCAGGGTCGGACATCTCGGAGCCGTCAGCGCTGCCGACATCGCCGTTGTGCTGTGGGGTGTCGAACAGGTCCTCGAGGAACTCGACCACGCGCCGGCCGACGGCCGCAGCCTGAATGCGGCTCAGCCGTTCCTTGCCGAGACTGAGAAGGTAGCCGCCGGCTAGCTTGATCCGCTCGTGACCCGGATCCTTGTTGCGGACTCACTCGCCGAGGACGGCGTCGAGCGCCTGCGCCAAGTGGGTGAGGTGGAAGTCCGGATCGGGCTCTCCGAGGCGGAGCTCATCGCCGCCATCCCCGAATTCGATGCGGTGGTCGTCCGAAGCGCGACCAAGATCAGTGAGCCGATCATCGAGGCCGGCATTCGCCTGAAGGTGATCGGCCGCGCGGGGGTTGGCGTAGACAACATCGACGTGGTCGCTGCGACTCGGAAGGGGATTCTGGTGGTCAACGCTCCGCGCGGCAACATCGTCGCCGCCGCGGAACACACCATCGCCCTCCTGCTGGCCACGGCGCGCTGGATTCCGCAGGCGGACGCCTCGCTGCGACGGGGCGAGTGGCAGCGCAGCAAATACACGGGGGTCGAGATCAGGGGGAAGGTGCTCGGGATCGTCGGCCTCGGCAACATCGGGACCGAGGTCGCCAAGCGCGCCCAGGGCCTTGAGATGGACGTCATCGCCTTCGACCCCGTTGTCCCACCCGAACGGGCCGAGCAGTTCAACGTCGAGCTCGTGAGCCTCGACGAGCTTCTCGGGCGCGCTGACTTCATCACCCTCCACGTGCCTCTTGTGGAAAAGACCCGGGGCCTCATCGGCACCCCCCAGCTGGCCCTCATGAAGCCCACGGCGCGGCTCATCAACGCCGCGCGGGGCGGGATCGTCGACGAGGCAGCGCTCGCGCTCGCGCTTGCCGAAGGTCGCCTCGCCGCCGCCGCCGCCGACGTGTTCGAGTCGGAACCCCCGGGCGATTCGCCGCTCCTGAAGCAGCCCACATTCATAGGTACTCCCCACATCGCGGCGTCGACAGCCGAGGCCCAGACCTCGGTTGCCTTCGACGTCGCAGGGGAGGTCGCCGCCGTCCTGGCGGGCGAGCTGCCGCATTACGCCGTCAACGCGCCGGCCCTGCCGCCTGAGGAGATGGCTTATCTGCGGCCGTTCGCCGACCTCGCCGAGCGCCTCGCCTCGCTTCATGTCCAGCTCGAGGGAAGCCGGGTCGCCAGCCTCGAGGTCGACTACGAGGGGGAGGTCGCGGAGCACGACGTTTCGCTTCTGACCGCCGCGGCCTTGCGAGGCCTGCTCGCTCCGTTCACCGAGGAGCGCATAAACACCGTCAACGCTCGACTGGTCGCCGCCTCCCGGGGCATCAGGCTCGCCGAGCGACGAATCGCGCAGTCGGGCTCCTACCCTAGCCTCGTCACAGTGCGAGCCAACGACAAGGCGGTGACCGGGACCGTCCTGTTCGGAGAGCCCCGGATCATCCGCATCGAGGCTTTTCGTGTCGATCTGGTGCCGACCGGGCGGTTCCTGATCAGCCGCCACGAAGATCGTCCGGGAGTGGTCGGGCACTTCGGCACGATCCTCGGCGGCAGCGACGTCAACATCGCCTCCATGCAGGTTGGCCGCGATGCGCCGCGCGGCCGGGCGCTGATGATCCTCCAGGTCGATGACGCCGTCGGGCCCGAGGTCCAGGCGAAGCTGCGCGACTTCCCGGGCATGTCTGATCTTCGCTACGTGGAGCTGTAGGAGCCCTCCTCAGACATCCATCGTCGGCACGCCGTTCATGCCGAGCAGCAGTGAGATCTCCCCACCGTGGTGGATGTCGTGCTCGATGACGTGCCAGACGATCCACTTCCCGGTTCGCGCTGGGCGATCCTTCCGGTAGGGGCTGTTGTAGCTCTTCTCGAGGTCCTCGGCGGTCCACAGGGACAGCCCCGATTGGACAAGTGACCAGGTCAGGGTCAGGTTGGAGACGATGTCGGCCGCTGAGTGCGGCTCCGGCTCATCGTCCCAGTCCGCGAGGGCGTCGAGCTCGGCGGGGCCGGCGCCCATCCAGCCGTGGAACCAGCCCACCCGGACCGCGACGATGTGGGAGGCGATCGTGCCCACGGACCACATGTCAGGAGCCGGCCTGAGGGCCAACTGCTCTGGCGAGAGGGGAGTCAGAGCGCGGACCATACCCGCCTGGTATTCCCGCCAGTTGGTCGCGATCTCAGCGAGTGCGAGCCCGGTGTTGTCCATGCGCCGAGTCTACGGAAGAGGCGAAGCGCCCAACCGGTACGCTGCCCGGATGGCTGACGTTCGTCCCCTCCGAGGCATCCGCTATTCGCCGGCGGCTGTACCTGACCTCGGTTTGGCTGTGGCGCCGCCGTACGACGTCATCCCGGAGGAGGCGGTCGACGGCTACCGGCAACGGTCGCCCTATAACGCTGTCCGTCTCACCAGGCCGGGCGCGAACCACACCGAGGCCGCTCAGGTGCGCGATGGCTGGCTGGCGGCGGGTGTGATTCGCCAGGACGCCGAGCCTGGCTTCTACCTGCACGAGCATCGCTTTCCGGATGGCGTCCGCCGGGGCTTGATCGGGAGCGTTCGTATCCAGCCCTACTCCGACGGCGCGGTGCTTCCGCACGAGCTCACCCACCGTGGTCCAAAGGAGGATCGCCTCGCACTGTATCGGGCCACCGCCATGGCGTTCGAGCCACTGTGGTTCACGTATCAGGGGACCGGGACCGCGCTTCCGGGTCTGCTCGAGGAGAGCTTTGGCCGCGATGCCGACGTTGTCTTCACGTTCCCCGAGGGCGAGCACCACCGGCTCTGGAGGATCACGGACCCGGCGTGGATTTCACGCGTGCAGGGCGCGCTTGCCGGACTCCCCCTCCTCATCGCCGACGGCCACCATCGCTATGAGACGGCGCTCGCCTACGCACGGGAGGTGAAAGGCGATCCCGATTCCTCGGCGCATTTCGCGCTGGGGCTTCTCGTGGACATCGCGGACCCCGGGCTCCACGTCCAGCCGACCCACCGGGTGATGCGCGTGGCGCCGGTGAAGGTCATCGGGGGCGAACCCGCCGGCTCCCTGGCGGATGTCATCACGGCAATCAAGGGCCGCGTCGCCGCCGGGCATTACGCCGCCGGCAAGTTTCAAGTCCTTCCGCTGGAGGGAGACTTGGCATTGGTGGAAGTTCACAGGCAGCTCATCGACAACATGCTCGGCAAGCGCACCGCCGAGGAGGGACTTCTCTACACGCGCGACGCTGAAGAGGCCGTCCGCTGGGTTGACGAGGGCCGGGGGCAGGCCGCGTTCTTCCTCGACAGACCCGATCTTGCGGCGGTGCTGAAGCTTGCGCAGGAGGGTCGGACGCTTCCTCAAAAGAGCACATATTTCGCGCCCAAGCCGCCAACCGGAATGGTCTTTCAGAACCTGGCTGACCCGACCCTATAGAGTTCAAAACGAAGACCGATGCCCATCTACGGATACCACTGCGACGCGTGCGGAAACGAGTTCGAAATTCTCCAATCGATGAAGGACGACCCGCTGAAGGTCTGCGCCAAGTGCAGCGGGGCTCTGCGCAAGCTGCTCTACCCGGTTGGGATCAGCTTCAAGGGCAGCGGTTTCTACACGACGGACTACAAGGGCACTGCGAAGACATCCGCGGAGACCGCTTCCGGCTCCGGCGACAGCACCGGGGGCGAGTCGACGAGAGGTGCCGGAGAGGCCAAGCCCGCGGGGTCTGAGTCCAAGCCCTCCTCCGGTGGCGGCGAGTCCAAAAGCGACTCTGGGAGCGACTCCAAAAGCGGATCGAAGGGTGACTCCAAGAACGAATCCAAGAGCGAATCCAACAGCGCGTCCAAGACCGAATCCAAGACCGAGTCCAAGACCGAGTCCAAGAACGAATCGAAAAGTGGTTCCGGCAAACCCGCCGCGGCGCGTGGCGACTAGGGGAGTAGATCCGATGTCAGAGGTCACAGCAGTAACCGACGCCGAGTTCAAGCAGCGAGTCCTGGAGTCCGATAAGCCGGTTCTCGTCGACTTCTGGGCTGCCTGGTGCTCTCCCTGCCGCATGATCGCGCCCATCGTCGACGCTTTGGCCACCGAGTTTGGTGATCAGGCGACCGTAGTCAAGATGGACATCGACGCCAACCCACTGACGCCCCAGAGCCTCGGCGTCATGAGCATTCCGACGGTGATCCTGTTCAAGAACGGCCAGGCGGTCGAGAGGCAGGTCGGCTACCGGCCGAACATGAAGGACGCCCTCAAGGCGAGGATCTCCGCCAACCTGTAGCATCCCGCCGGCATGCACTGCCGGTATTGCGATCTCATCACGACGGCTGAGCCGTTGTACACCTCACGCGAGGCTGAGTTCGACCTCGGCTCCCACGCGCCGCGCTGCCCGTGGCATTGGCGCCTCACCTGTGACGACTGCGGGGCGCCCGATCATTACATGCGGCGTTTTCACTGCCCCGTCTCTGAACGCATTCTCTGTGGGACCGCGGGCGCCGTGGCACGGCGCAACGAGCCCTTCTGGGCGTGGGGCCACAGCTTCCTGCTGGCCTGTCCTGATTGCGGCGCGGCTCATGACTCGCTCGACCGCGCAGAGTACGACGGCCGTCATCCCTGGCAGTTGGGTGAGGAGCGCCGGGCACTGTCTGCCGAGTCACATATCGTCCGCTACCCGCTGCAACGCTTTCGGCGCCTGGCGCTCTCGGAAGTGGACGACGCGGCGGTGGACGCAACCTGGAGCGCCAACGCCGACTTCTGGGATGCCAATTACGACGAGCGCGGTGACCTGAACCGCCGCTACGGAAGCGATCCGGTCCTCCTGGAAATGATCGGTGAGGTGGCCGGCCGGCGCGTCCTCGACCTGGGGTCCGGACAGGGCTACCTCAGCCGGATGCTCGCGCGGAGCGGAGCGATCGTGACCGGCGTCGAAAACGCTCAACGCTTTTACGAGATCGCTCTCGGATACCAGGAGAGGGAGAGGCTGGCGATCGCCTACGTCAAGGGATCGATCTCATCGATGCCCTTCCTTGGGGAGGCGAGCTTTGACATCGCCGTCGCCAACTACGTCCTCATCGACGTGGTGGACCACGAGGCGGCGCTGCAGGAGGTCGGGCGCGTCCTGCGTCCCGGAGGGAGGCTCGTCGCGGCCTTCACGCACCAATCGCTGGACTTTGCGTGGTACCTTGCGGCACCGGATTCGCCACGCCGGGAGGACCGTCTCTTCTGGACCGATGACGACTACTTCGTCCGCCGCGCGGGCTACGTCGCTTGGGGAGAGGTCAAGCCGTTCATCAGCTTCCACCGCCCGCTTCGGGACTATGTCGCTGCTGCCAGGATGGCCGGGCTCGAGCTTCGCGATCTCGACGAACCGGAATTGAGCGAGGAGGGAAGGCAGGCTCTCGCTCCCGACCAGGTTCGCGACGATCAGCGGATGGCGGTCAGCTACGTGCTGCGGTTTGAGAAACCGGTCCGTTGAGACCTCCCGGCTAAGATCGTCCGGGCACGGGGATGTTCGGGGGCTGGTGCCTCTCGCAGTCTTCAAAACTGTCTGTGGGGCGGTGAATAGCCGTCCCAGGTGGGTTCGATTCCCATCCATCCCCGCCAGACGCTTTTTGAAAAGGCAATCAGGGCTTACGCTGAATTCGAAACTGGTCCCGGGGGGCCGGTTTTCGTCTTTTTCTGGGCCCGGAGAGGAAGGGGCCAGGAGGGAGCAAAGGAGGCGTAAAGAATGGTGCAAGGACCCCCAAAACTGTTGGGTCGTCGCAAAACTGTTGGGTCCAAGACTGTTGTGTCGAAGACTGTTGAGGACCACTCTCCGGAGCGCTTCGACGCCGGTGTGACCCTCGAGGCGGTGGCCCGCGAGTGGCTGCTGGAGCTCCGGGTGATGGGCCGCAGCCCCCGAACCGTCGAGTTCTACGGCCAGAAGATCCGGCAGTACCTCCGGGAGAGCGAGGTCAAACTCCTGGGCGAGCTGACCGCCTATGAGCTGAAGCGCTACCTCGGCGAGCTGCGTGACCGAGGCCTGGCCGACAACACCATCCATGGGAGCTACGAGGTTCTGAAGGCCGTTGCCAACTGGGCCCAGCGCGAGGGCTACCCGGTCGACCAGGCCCTTCTCCGCGTCCGGGCGCCCAAGGTCGCTGTTGCCGAGATGGAGACGTTCACGCCCGCCCAGGTGTCGGCCCTGCTCGCGGCTACCAGACCAGGCTGGCCCCAGCTCGCCATCCAGATCCTGCTCGGCACCGGCATGCGCCTGGGCGAGCTCTGTGCCCTGACGGTCGAAGACGTCGAGGAGGACGGCGAGGTCGCCTTCCTGAAGATCCGGAAGGGCAAAGGAGCCAAGTTCCGCAGGACTCCGGTCAGCGACCGCCTGCGCCGGGAGATCCACCGGTACCTCAATCGGTGGCGGCCAGCCGGCTCGTCCAGCCCGGCACTGCTGCTGCTTTCGACGGGCGAGCCGGTCAGGGAGATCACGGTCTCGGAGACTTTCCGCCGGCTGAGGGCTCGGACGGGGATGGCGGTCCGCGCCCACAAGCTCCGTCACACTTTCGCGACCGAGTACCTGCGCAACGGCGGAGACATCGAGCGCCTGCGCCGGATTCTCGGTCACACCACTTACGTCATGGTCATGCGCTACGTCCACCTCGACAAGGGCGACCTCTACCGCGACTTCAACACCCGCACCCCCTTTTGATGGGAGACCTCGAGCGGTTGGCCTCCCGTCGCGGCTACCTATCCGGCCATGCCCTAGTTCCGGCACTGACCTTGCCAGCGTGATAGAACGGGGCCGTGGGCGCCGCACCTCGTCCGATCAGCAAGTGGGCCCGGACCGACACCCTGCTCTGGGCCACCTTGGGCGCTGTGGCGGTTTACGGTGGCTGGACGTGGGGATTTCGCCTCCAGGCCATCCCCATCTACCTAGTCGCGGTACTTGCTCTGTATCTGCACTGGAAAATTCGCCGCGGCGATCCGCACGCTCCGATGTAGCCGATACCGGTCTTCCGGCTGGGTTGTTCAGCTGGGGCGTACTTCGGACTTGGGAGTTGGAGTCTAGGCGGAGTACTCGGAATCCACTAATCGGTGGCAGCCGGCGGAGGATCTCTTGGTGACGCTCCATCGACTTTCTGAGACGTCCCTGGAAGGCTGCGTCCGACCGCCGGGACGCGATGTGTTCGGCCAGCGCGCGCCGCGCCTCTTCGGCCACGGGCACATTCTCGGCCCGGGCAATCGCCTCGAGGTCGCCCGCCAGCTGATCAGTCAGCCGCAGCGTCATCCTCTTTGGCAACGTGACACCACGATACCGAGCGTGCGACCGTAGGTTCCGTTGCCGCGATGGCGAGTCGCCGAGCCTCTCCGAGCACAGCATCCATCGGAATGCAGGCCAACTCACCCAGCTCACGGGCCCAGGTCCCTGTGAGAAAGAGCAGCGCATCCAGAGCGTGGTGGCGATGTCGGAGTGGTCGAGACCCGTCCGCCTCATGGTTGTAGCTCAGGCCGCTCAGGTCGCAAACGGCCAGACGAAAGATCGCAACGACCAGATGCT
>JAYUBK010000288.1:0-3462 GCA_043740835.1 Chloroflexota bacterium | reverse complement strand
GCTCAACGCTGTCGAGAACGTGATGCTCCCGCTCCGCTACCTGCGTCGCAGGGACCCTGACGGACGTGCCCGCGCGGAAAAGCTCCTCGAGGAGGTTGACCTGAGCGATCGCATGGATCACAAGCCCTCCCAGCTTTCGGGAGGTCAGTCCCAGCGCGTCGCGATCGCGCGTTCGCTGATCAACCGTCCCGCCCTCGTCCTCGGCGACGAGCCGACCGGCGAGGTCGACAGCGAGACCAGCCAGCAACTCATCGACGTGATGCGGCGGATGAACCGTGAGATGGGGGTCACCTTCATCATCGTGACCCACGACCTGGACGTGGCTCTGCGAGCTGATCGGATCATCCGTCTCAAGGACGGCAAGGTGGCGTCGGACGAGCTCATCACCGCGAGAGAGTCGATTCCCGCCTCCTCCTGATAACGAACCGAGGGCGCTCATTCCGGTACCAGCGCAACCCGCGGTCGCTTCGCGTACCTAGTAGAGGAGGTGTGTCAGGAAGTCCTTGAAGGGCTTGGAGCCACCCGGGTCGACGTAAGGAGGTAGCTGCGCCTCCATGCACTCCCGGGCGGTGTCGAACATCGCGTCGATGCCGGCACCCGGCTCCAAGGGCTTACCGACCCGAACTTCGATTCGCCTGCGGAGCCAGAGCTCCTTGGTGCCGGACAGGGTCACCGGGACGACCGGCACCCGATTGTCCTCGGCGAAATGGGCGAACCCGCGTTTGAACGGCTGCAGCTCGCCCTCGCGGGGCCCGTAGGCCGCCTCCGGGAAGATCGCAACCACCCCGCCCGCCGCCAGGCAGCGGTCGACGTGACGAAACAGCGTTGGTCCGGATCCGTGCTTGAGGTCGACCGGGATGTAGCCCCCCACCGCGCGTACGAAGGCCCAGTGGACGCGGTGCTCGATTAGGTTCTCGGGGTTGGCGAGGAAATGGACTCGCGGCTCCACGGGCCAGAGCACCAGCAGGCTCCAGGGATCGATCCAATTGAGGTGGTTGCAGATGAGGACATAGGGTCGGTCCTTGGGGAGATTTTCTCTCCCGATCACCCTGTAGTCGAAGGTGAAGCGCAGCAGCGGCCCGATCATGGCCCGGGTGGCCCGGAACATCGGCGTCGACCGCCGCTGCACAGGGAGCAGATCGGCCGTGACTTTCTCGTTTACCCGGGAGCTCATGGTACGAGTGATTCCGGCGGTACCCCGAGGGCGTCGACAACGCGTGGAACCATCGCGTAGAAACCGGCCGTGAGCGTCAGCTCGACGCGTTCGGCGGCGTCGAAATGGCGTGCCAGCTCGGCGGCAACGGCGTCCGGGACCGACCCTTCCAGGACCGACTCCATGAAGGCCAGCGCGGCCCGCTCCGGTGGGGAGAAAAGACCCGACCGACGCCAGTGCCCAAGCTCGGCCAGCTCAATCTCGCTGACTCCGGCCGCGAGCGCCATGCGGCGGTGGTGACCGTATTCATAACCGCAGTCCATTACCTCGGCACCGCGCGTGATCATCAGCTCACGGAGGCGGCGGGGCGTTTTCGCCGCCAGCCGGAGGGTCCACGCCATCTCCACCCAGACACGCAAAAAGTCGGGCTGGTTCGCGAGAATCCGGTAAAGGTTGATTGGTTCGGGCATGCCCAGTTCGCGCAGCCGTTCCATTTGAGCCGCCGTCGGTTCCGCGAACGGGACACGAGGATCGCCCATTACGAGACCTGGCGCAGGTGGGACTGCGGCGGCAGGCCGGCGACGATGTCCGGCAGCGCCGAAGACAGGAGGCCCCGGTGATCAGGCAGGTCGCGTACCCAGACACAACGCTGGACCGGCATCGGCCGCATTATGGATTGCCTATGAGCGATGCGCATCCCCGAGTGCAGCCCTTTCTCGCCTCCGAGCTTGGCAATACGAGCTACCTCGTCGCCGACCCCGACTCCGGGGAGGCGGTGGCGATCGACCCCTTCCGGGACATCGACCAGTACCTCGTGGCCGCAGAGCAGGGAAACCTTCGTCTCCAGCACTCGCTCGACACTCACCTCCACAACGACTTCGTTTCCGGCGGGCGGGAGCTGAAAGGGGCGGCAGGCACCGCGCTCGAGCCACTTGCAGACGGCGACGAGCTGGTGATCGGCCGGTGGAGGTTGCGCGCCATCCACACGCCGGGCCACACGCCGGACCACCTGAGCTATCTCCTGGCGGACGGGAATGGCCGCCCTCATTCGCTATTCTCGGGCGGTTCACTGATGGTCGGAGCCATCGGCCGCACCGATCTTTTCGGGCCTCACAATGCCGTCCACCTCGCCATGGAGGCATTCAGAACGCTGAAGGTTCGACTCCGCAGTCTCCCCGACGACGTTCGTCTCCTGCCCACCCACGGAGGGGGCTCTTTTTGCGCTTCGGCGACGACCGACCGGCGCGAATCCACGCTGGGCGAGGAGAGACTCACCAATCCTTACCTGACGACGAACGAGGTGATGCCGTTCATCGCGCGCGCCCTGCATCAGGGACGCTATCCCGACTATTACCGCGGCATGGCCGACCTCAACCGCCGCGGCGCCCCGATCCTGGGACGCAACCTGCCCCCGCTTCCCCGCCTCAAGCCACACCAGGTCGAGACTTTCTCCCGCGAGCGAAAGGCGGCCATCGTCGACGTACGAACCGGACGCGATTACGACCGCGGACACATCTCTGGCAGCTACAACATCGGCCTCGAGGGGCCTTTCAGCGCCTGGGTCGGCTGGGTCATCGAATCCTACCGTCCCATCATCCTGGTGGGAGGTACCGACATCGAGCATGCGGTCGCCCAGCGTCAGTTGCTCCGCATCGGCTACGACAACGTAATCGGCGCGCTGGAAGGCGGGATGGAGGCCTGGTCGGCCGCCGAGCTTCCACTCAGCACCTTCGAGACGGCGGAAATCGAGGACCTCGCCACTTGGATCATCTCCGCCGAACCGATGACCGTGATCGACACCCGCGCCGAAGAGGAATGGGTTCACGGACACGTTCCGGGCTCGATCCACATGTACGTGCCGGACGTGGGACACCACCAGCATGAGATCCCGCGCGAGGCGCCCGTCGCGGTCCACTGCGGTGTCGGCTACCGGGCGGGCATCGCCTGCAGCATCCTCGAACAGGCCGGCCTGCGCAGGATCATCCACGTAATCGGTCCCTACAGCGATTGGGACCGGCTGCACCTGGCGAGCACGATCCCGGGCTGACCAAAGGCTCTCTGAGTCGCGACCACCGGGTTGTCGGGGCGTCTCCAGCACCAACTTAATCAAGTCCCCTCTCACGAGGTCCCACTTGCGGACAACCACGTCGTCAAGCAACAAGGAATCACACCGAGGGTGCTTCGTTCGGTCAGGAGGAAATGACACCGACGGGCGGGCTTGATGGTTAGGCACTGGCCGTTACCTGGAGAGCTGAGGGCATGGCGGCGAGGCGGCGGTCAATCTTGCGCTTGAGGTTGAGCGGGCTGAC
>JAYUBK010000287.1:0-11219 GCA_043740835.1 Chloroflexota bacterium | reverse complement strand
CCCGGATCATGACGCGCATGCGATCCCCGCACACGGGGTTGGCGGTTGTCGCTTCGCCGTCCGGGTCGGTCATCTCGCCCGAATTGCGGGGGTTCTGGAAGTGTTCGACCACAAGATCTGAGTAAGCGGGCACGCGACGAGTTCCGACTTCTGAGTTCTGGGTTCCGAGGAGCCCAGCGTCACTATTGTTATGACGAACGAACAGGGTCGTCAATCGGCGGGTTGTCACTCTGGCGGCGTAGGCGCGAGAATGCCGAATCCCCTCCCGAGGTCTGCGCTATGGCACGAAACACCTTGGTCCCGGAGGCGTTTGGGCCGCTCCAGGGGGTCCGGGTTCTCTCCACCGGCTCCGTTATCGCTCAGCCGTTCGCCGCCGCCCTCGCCGCCCAGATGGGCGCCGAGGTCATCCAGGTGGAAAACGCCCACAGCGAAGACACCTGGCGGGGGCTTGGCCTGAAGGTCCCGACGAAAGACGGCGGGAGCGTCGGGACTAGTTGGCTGCAGGAGCGGCGCAACGAATTCAACGTCTCGCTCGACATGAGCACGCCGGAAGGGCACGAGATCTTCCTCAAGCTGACGGAGCGGGCGGACATCTGGATGGAAAGTTCGAAGCCCGGTTCCTACGACAACTGGGGGCTTTCGGACGAAGTGGTGCAGGCCCGAAACCCAAGGCTCGTGATCTGTCACGTCTCTGGATATGGCCAGGACGGCGACCCGCGCTACCTTCGCCGGGGGAGCTACGACATGATCGGACAGGCCTTCGGCGGCTCCATGTACCAGACTGGCTTCCCGGAAAACGCGCCGACGCGCGCGACACCCTGGACCGCCGATTATATCACGGCGCTTTACTGTCTCTCCTCCTCCCTCGCGGCCTACATCCACGCGAAGGAGACAGGCGTCGGTCAGTCAATCGACCTCGCCCAGTTCGAGGCGGTCCACTCGGTCCTCGCGGGGACAATGGTCGAGTGGTTCCAGTTGGGATCCGTCCGCGAACGCAGCGGGAACCGCTCGCCGGCCTTCCAGCCGTACGACGTGTTCGCCGCCAAGGATGGCTCGATCGTGATGGCCGCTCCCGCCGATAGCAACTACCTCAAGGTCTGCGAAATGCTCGGCCTGGATGGCGCGGACCCATACTGGATTTCGGCGCGCACAGCACTCCAAGAGGTAAGCGGCCTCGAATTCGATGCGCTTCTCCGCGGTTTCTGCGAAGAGCGCACCGTCGCCGAACTCGTTGAACAACTGAACGAGCGTGGCATTCCCTGTTCCGCGGTGCTCAACTCCGCCGACGCCGCCAACGACCCGCACTACCAGGCTCGTGGCATCCACATGGAATGGGAAGATGAGCAGGTCGGCACGATCAAGGGCACGGGTCTCGTCCCGCGCTTCTCGGAGACGCCTAGCAAGATCTGGCGAGGCACGACCGCCAGGGGCGCCGACAACCTCCGCATCTACCACGAACTCCTGGGCTACTCGGTGGCCGAGGTCGAGCGAATGGCAGCGAACGACGTCCTCTGATCGCTGAGCCACCGCATCATCAGCACCGCGACCGACAGGGAGTGGCGCCCAGGCCCTGCCACACCAGCCCGGCGCACGCACCATCGCCAGGCCCGGCGTCCGCCAGGCCCGGCCGCCCCAGCCCTCAGTACCGCGACCGACAGGGAGTGGCGCCCCGGCCCTGCCGCCCCGGCCCGGCGCACGCAGCATCGCCAGGCCCGGTGTCCGCCAGGCCTGCCGCCCAGGCCCTCTTTACCCCGACCGAGAGGGAGCGGCGCCCAGGCCCTGCCGGCCCGGCCCGGCGCACGCACCATCGCCAGGCCCTGCCGCCCGGGCCCTCAGTACCGCGACCGAGAGGGAGCGGCGCCCAGGCCCTGCCGCCCGGGCCCTCAGTACCGCGACCGAGAGGGAGCGGCGCCCAAGCCCTGCCACACCAGCCCGGGCATGCACGTGCCAGCGCCGCGACCGAGACGCGCCCAGGCCCCTGCTGCAACGGCATGGCGAGCGTTGGCCGCGAAACATGCCTGTAACACGTCCGTAATCTTCCCGACATCTCCGCGTCACCCATCCGAAACCATCCGTTCATACCGTACACAGACATGCCATGGGGCCGGCGCTCTCGCGCCACTCGGCGCTAGTTGAAGCCTGGGGGGTCGGGGACATGGAGCTCAATAGCGGCAATATCGCCTGGATGCTCACCGCATCCGCCCTCGTGCTGTTTATGACGCCGGGCCTCGGCTTCTTTTACGGCGGACTGACGCGGAACAAGAACGTCCTCGCGACGATCATGCAGTCGTTCATCACCACCGGCGTGGTCGCAATCGTCTGGATCCTTGTCGGCTATTCGCTGGCCTTCGGCCCAGACTCCGGCCTCGGCCTCATCGGCAACTTCGATTGGATCGGCCTCAAGGATGTGGCCGCGGCGCCGGGCGGCCCGAACGGGGCCGTCTACGGGATCGGCATCCCGCACCTGCTCTTCATGGCATTCCAACTCATGTTCGCCATCATCACGCCAGCCCTGATCACTGGCGCCTTCGCGGAACGCGCGAAGTTCGGCCCCTTCCTCATCTTCACCGCACTCTGGTCGCTGCTCGTGTACGTGCCCGTCGCCCACTGGGTGTTCGCCTACGACGGCTGGCTCAGCGCTTTTAGCACCAACGCCAATGCGCCGGACATCGGGCTGAACACACTCGACTTCGCGGGCGGGCTCGCTATTCACGTGAACGCCGGATTCGCCGCAATCGCGGCGGTGCTCGTATTCGGCAAGCGCAAGGGCTTCGGGAAGGAGCCGATGGAGCCGCACGACATCACGATGTGCGTACTCGGCGCCGCTATCCTCTGGTTCGGCTGGTTCGGCTTCAACCCCGGCTCCACTCTCAACGCCACCAACCTCCACTTCGCGGACGTCGTCGTGACGACCCAGATGGCGGCGGCGGGCGGAGCCCTGGCGGCGCTGATCGCGGTCTATGTGAAAACCCGGACGCTTGACGTCGGCATGATCGGCAACGGCGCCATCGCCGCCCTCGTCGCCATCACCGCTCCCTCCGGCTATGTCGAGCCCTGGGCCGCAATCGTCATCGGCGCCGTCGCAGGCTTGATCGTGGTCTTCGGCGTCTACGCCATCGACAGGTACCTCGACGATCCAATCGGTGCTCTCCCCGCACACGGCATGGCGGGGATCTGGGGGACGCTCAGCTGCGGCCTCTTCACCGTTCCGGCCCTGGCCACCTTCAACGGCACCGGGCAGGGCGGGCTCTTCTACACCGGCAGCTTCAGCCAGCTCGGCGCCCAGGCCGTTGCCGTCGGCGCCTCTTTCGTGACTGTCTTCGTCCTCAGCTTCGCCGTCTTCTGGGTCATCAAAAAGACAGTCGGCCTCCGCGTGACCGCTCACGAGGAGCTCGAGGGCCTTGACATTTCGGAGCACGGCATGTGGGGTTATCCGGAGGCCTTCATGCCCGTCCCGGGCGGCGTTTACCGGCCGGCCGAGTTTCCGACGGTGAATCCACACGAAGGCGCCCCCGAGCGGGTCAAGCTCGGCCACAAGGAGGTGACCGTATGAAAATGGTCGTCGCCGTCATCAGGCACGAATACCTTCAGGCCGTCCAGGACGTCCTCGACGAGTGTGGGGTCTCCGGACTGACCGTCACCGAGGTCAAGGGCTGTGGAGCCCAGCGCGGCTACACCGAGACCTACCGGGGCACACCGGTCAACATCTCGCTCCGGCCACGCCTAAAGCTCGAGGCCGTGATGCAGTCGGAAATCGTCGACGCCGTGGTCGACAAGATCGCCGCCGCCGCCCGCACCGGCGAGCAGGGCGAGGTGGGGGACGGCAAGATCTTCGTGCTACCGGTTGAGGATGCGGTCCGCATCCGGACCGGGGAGCACGGGACCGAGACCGTGCGCCACGCCGAGCGTGCCATGTGGGGCCACTAGGCGCAGGAGAGAGCTCCAAATCAGGGAGCAAATCACGCAGACCGGATAAGGAGGGGACGCTCGGGCGGCGCCCTCTTCCTTTTCTGACGACAATGTTCCTGATTTGAACCTCGGTGTGAGCCTCGGCATCAGCCCCCGGCAGCCGCTGAAGGCGTTTGCCGCGCAGGCGGCCGAGCTCGAGGCGGCCGGGGTCGAGAGGATCTGGCTCATCGACTCCCAGCTCGCCATGAAGGACGTATTCGCAGGCCTGGCGCTGGCCGCCCTCCACACCCGGAATGCCTGGCTGGGCACCGGGGTCACCAACCCCATCACGCGTCATCCGACGGTCATCGCCTCCTCGATGGCCGCCCTTGCGGAGCTCAGCGAGGGTCGGGCGGTGCTCGGCATCGGCGCCGGCGACTCGGCGGTCTATGGCATCGGGGCCAGGCCCGCCAAGGTCGTCGCCATGGAGGGGGCGCTTCGCTTCCTCCGGGCCGTGCTCAATGGTCAGGAGGCGGAGTACGAGGGCCGCTCCTACCACCTCCCGCACCTCGCGGCGCCCGTCAAGATCTATGTCGCGGTCAGCCAGCCCCGGATGTGCGCACTCGCGGGCCGCGTGGCCGACGGCGCCATCGTGATGGGACCCTCGACACCGGGTTTTGTGAAACGCCAGGTCGGCTGGATCGGCGAGGGGCTCGCCGCCGCGGGCAGGGACCGGGGCGAGTTCGACATCTCGCTGATGACAACGCTCGCCGAGAACGTCGACGACGTGCGCTCCTGGGCCAGTACGGAAGCGCGGCTGATCGCCGACTTCGCGGAGCTGCCGCCCGGCCTCGAGCCCTTCGCGGAGGAGATCGCAGCCGCCAAGCGAAACTACGACTTCAGCCAGCACCTCTCTGTTCACGCGGGCCACCGGGGCGCCGTCGGCGACGCGCTGGCGAGGGCCCTTGCCGTCGCCGGGCCTCCCGACGAATGCGCCCAACGGCTGCGCGACCTGCTTGCCTGCGGCGCCGACAATCTGATCTTTCCGCTGCCCGGCAGCGGCCGCCTCGATCGGCTCGGGTTCATCCGCCGCGAGGTTCTCGACCGGCTGTGAAGGCTGCTCCCTTCAAGTACCTGCGGCCGGAGTCGCTGGAGGAGGCACTCGAAGCGCTCGCCGAGCACGGGGAGGAATGCCGGCCGCTGGCGGGCGGCCAGAGCCTCATCCCGCTCCTCGCCATGCGGTTGGCCCAGCCGGCTGTGATCGTCGACCTCGGGCGCATACCCCGCCTGCGCGGCTTCGACGGGCTCCATATCGGCGCCATGACGACGAACTCCGACCTCGAGAGGCAGCCGGAGACGATGCCGCCGGTGGTGGTGGCGGCGTTACCGCACATCGGTCACTTCCAGATTCGCAACCGCGGCACCGTCGGCGGCGCGTTGGCGCACTGTGACCCGGCCGCGGAATGGCCCGCGCTCGCTCTTGCGCTGGCAGCGCGAATAACGCTGCGCAGCGCTCGCGGCGAGAGGATCGTTGACGCCGCGGATTTCATAACCGGCCCACTGACGACCGCCATCGCCCCCGACGAGCTGCTGATCGAGGTCGAACTGCCGGCGTGGGCGCGATCGGCCCGCTTTGGCTTCGAAGAAGTTGCTCGCCGGCCGGGGGACTTCGCATTGGCAGGTGCCGTGTGTGTCGCCGGGCCGGACGGGCGACGCCTCGTTCTGTTCGCGGGCGGCGAAGTCCCTGTTCTGCTCGCCGACCCGAATTCGCCGTTCACCGTGACCGGTGACCTGCATGCCGGCCGCGGCTATCGGCGGCGCCTGGCCGAGGGGCTGCTGAAGCGCGCCTGGGAGGCCGCGGCTTGATCACCGTGCGGCTCCGCGTGAACGGGGTCGAGCGCTCCGTCGAGGTGGAGCCGAGGGTGACCCTCGCCGACCTTCTCCGCGACACGCTCCGCCTGACTGGCACCCATCTCGGCTGCGAGCACGGCGTCTGCGGCGCCTGCACCGTGCTCGCCGGGGGCGAGGCGGTGCGCTCCTGTCTAATCCTCGCCGGCCAGGCCGACGGCATGGAAGTGACCACGGTCGAGGGACTTGCCCCTGCCGGCGAGCCCAGCGATCTCCAGCGCCAGTTCATGCGCTCGGGCGCCTTTCAATGCGGCTTTTGCACCTCGGGGTTTCTCACCACCGCCGAGGAGTTGCTGCGCAGCGATAGGCGCCTCGATCGCGACACCCTGCGGGAGCTGCTGGCCGGCAACATCTGCCGCTGCACCGGCTACGAGCCGATCCTCGACGCGATCCTCGCGGTCCGGAATTCGCGACGGTGAGGTTCACGGGAGGAGATGCCGAGGAGCTCGTCCAGGGTCGGGGAAAGTATCTCGCCGACCTCGATCTGGACGCCCTCGAGGTCGCCTTCGTGCGCTCCCCGTTTCCCGCCGCTCGGATTGGCGCCATCGACTTCGGCACCGAGGCCGGCAAGGTCCCGGCCGGAGCGACGGCTGTCGATCTCGACCTGCCCCCGATCCGAGTCGAGGGACCGGGCCTCACCGCCGATGGGTGGCCGCCCCTGGCCCGTGACCGGGTCCGTTTCGTCGGCGAGGCCGTCGCGGCCGTGTGGGGCGAGACCCGCCATCGCGCCGAGGACCTCGCCGACGCCGTCACCGTGGACTACGAACCGACCGCCGGGGTTGCTGTTCACGATGCTGCGCCCGACGGCGTGCTCTTCCGCCTTGCGGGGGGTTCTGGCGACCTCGACGCAGCCCGACTTGCCGCGCCCCGCCGCATCCGGAGGACGTTCACGACCGGGCGGCAGACGCCGCTCCCGCTCGAGACCCGTGGGGTCGCCGCCTCCTTCGAGGACGGCCGGCTGACGGTCTGGACCTCGACCCAGGTGCCACATCTCGCCCAATCGCTGATCGCGGCCTGCCTCGGGTTGCCCTCGGGCAAGGTGCGCGTCATCGTCCCCCGCGTCGGTGGCGGCTTCGGCCTCAAGGCGCACGTGTTTCCTGAGGAGATCGTCGTCGCGGCACTCGCGATTCGCCTCGGCAGACCGGTCCGCTGGGTGGAGGACCGCCGCGAGAATTTGATGGCCAGCGCCCACGCGCATGAGGAGAGAGTCATGCTCGACGCCGCTTTCACCGCCGATGGGCGGGTTCTCGGCGTCGAGGCGACCGTCGTCGCCGACGTCGGCGCCTACTCGATCTTTCCCTTCGCGGCCGGGCTTGAGGCGATCACGACGGCGCAGACGATCTTCGGCCCCTATGCCATCGAGGCCTATCGCTTCCAGGCCAGCGGGGTGGCCAGCAATCGCTGCCCGGCCGGTGCCTACCGCGGCGTGGGAATGAACGCCGGTGTTCACGCCACCGAGCGGCTCCTTGACATCATCGCCACCGAGCTCGGCATCGATCCCCTGGAGGTCCGCAGGCGCAACGCGGTGAGGTCCTTCCCGCACCTCACGCCGGCGGGTCGCGACCTCGATTCGGGCGACTATCAAGGCCTTCTCGCGCGCCTCGCCGCTGCGGCCGGCTATGACGCACTCCGTGCCGAGCAGGTCACGGCTCGCGCCGAGGGCCGGCTGGTCGGCATCGGAATCTGCCTCTTCAACGAGCACAGCGGCACCGGGGTGACCGAGTATCGCGAGCGCGGCATCAATTCCATCCCCGGCACCGACAGCGCCCGCGTCCGCATCCTTGAAGACGGCACCGTCGAAGTTCACACAAGCGGGGCGGAGGCCGGTCAGGGCCATCCCGAGACGCTTCGCCTGCTGGCGGCCCGCGAACTTGGAGTAGCGCCCGATTCGGTAGTGGTCGTCGAGGGCGACACCGATTCCTGTCCTCCCGGCAGCGGAACCTTCGTCAGCCGGGGCGCCGTGGGGGGCCTCTCGAGCGTGGCCCGAGCCCTTCGCCAGGCCGCCGAGCAGGATCTGAAGCCCGGCCTTGACGTCACCGTAACCGTCGACCCGAGGCAGGTCTTTCCGAGCGGCGCGCACCTCGCGGTCGTCGAGATCGACCCCCTGAGCCTGGTACCGAAAGTCGTGCGTTACGTTGCCGTCGAGGACTGCGGGGTAGTCGTCAACCGCGCCGCGGTCGACGGTCAGGTCAGGGGCGGTGTCGCCACCGGTCTCGGAGGTGCACTCCTGGAGGAGATCGCCTACAGCGCCGAGGAACAGATTCAGACCGTCACGCTGCTTGACTACCTGGTGCCCCTGGCCAGCGATGTCCCCGACCTGGAGTTGCACCACCTCCAGTCGCCCAGCCCCCACACCGCGCTCGGTTCGAAAGGAGTGGGGGAGGGCGGCACCATCGGGGCTTTCGGCGCCGTCCCAAACGCTGTCGCCGATGCCCTCGCACCGCTTGGCGTGGAGACGCTCTCTCTCCCGCTCTCACCCAACGCCATCTACAGCGCCCTTGCGGCGACGCAGCAGATCGTCGAATGAGCCGCGAGGAAGTCGTTGTGATCGGCGGCGGCCCGGGCGGCCTGGCCGTGGCTGGGGCGCTGAAGAGGTCCGGGGTGGATGCGCTCGTCGTCGAACAGGAATCGGCCCTCGGTGCCAGTTGGCGACGCCACTACGACAGGCTCCACCTCCACACCGCCCGCTGGCTCTCGGGCCTCCCCGGCTTTGGGATCCCGCGGTCCTACGGCCGCTGGGTGTCGCGTGAGGACTTCGTCGCCTACCTCGAGGAGTACGCGAAGCGCCTTCGGCTGAACGTAAGGACCGGGACTGCCATCGAGCGCATCGAAGAGGACCCTGACGGGTGGCGACTGCGCATCGCGGCCGGCGATATCGTCGCCCGCACCGTTGTCGTTGCGACCGGCTACAACCGCGTCCCGGAGGTGCCCGATTGGCCGGGGTGGGAAAAGTTCGAGGGCAGCGTCGTCCATGCCGCGGATTACAGGAACGGGACGCCTTACAGGGGGCGCAGTGTCCTCGTCGTCGGTTCCGGAAACTCGGGCACCGAGATCGCCGTCGACCTGGTCGAATCCGGTGCGGGCCGGGTGTACATCTCCGTGCGGACGCCTCCGAACATCCAGCGCAGGGCCGTTCTCGGCCTTCCGACCCAGGTGATCGGTGTCCTCGTCTCCAGGCTGCCCGGACCCGTGATCGACAGGCTCAGCCTCGTCTTGCAGGCCCGGGCCATCGGAAGCCTCGAAAAGTTCGGTCTGCCAGCCCCGACCTGGGGGGTTTACTCGCGAGTCACGCAGGACGAGCAGATTCCGGTCATCGACGTCGGCTTCCTGGACGCAATCCGCCGCGGTGAGGTCGCGGTGGTTCCAGGCGTCGAGCGCTTCGAAGGGACCGACGTCGTACTTGAAGGAGATCGCCGGCTGACGGTCGACGATGTGGTCGCGGCCACCGGTTACCGCCGCGGGCTCGAGCGCCTTGTGGGCCATCTCGGAGTGCTGAGACCGAATGGCAGACCTTTCGTCAACGGCGCCGACACGCTGCCGGAGCGCCCGCGCCTCCATTTCATCGGCTTTACGAACCCGCTTGGGGGCAATCTGCGCGAGATGGCGATCGACGCCCGCCGGATCGCGGTACGCGTGAGGGCGACGGCACGCCTCGCGATGCCTGGCTGAAGCCGGCCGCCTATCCTCACCTTCGGAAATGGGTGAGGAGTTCGACCTCCGGCTTCCGTCCGGCATCCTTCACGCGCAGCGGTTCGCTCCCGAAGACGGCCCGCCGGCCCGCCGGGCTTCTCACCGGGTTTCTTGACCGGGCGCCTCGCCGGCGACCTTAAGCTTGGCGGCGCACTCCATGGCCAAGCCCGCCAGCGTTTTCGTCTGCACCGACTGCGGGGGGGAGTCCCTCCGCTGGGCCGGCCAGTGCCCGCATTGCCAAGCCTGGAACACACTCCAGGAATTCAAGATTGCCGCCCCCGTCAAGAACCGCACCGCCGCCGCGCGGGGAAATGCGGCTCCCGCCCGGGCGCTTCCCCTCACCGAGATCGACCTCGACGCCGAGCCGCGCCTGGTCCTTCCCTGGAACGAGCTCAACCGGGTGCTGGGCGGCGGGGTCGTCGCCGGCAGCCTCGTCCTCGTGGGAGGTGAACCCGGCGTGGGCAAGTCGACTCTCCTGATGCACCTGGCGGCGCAGGTGGCCGACAGGGGTCCCGTCCTTTACGCCTCCGGCGAGGAGTCCGCCCTCCAGGTGCGGATGCGGGCGGGGAGGCTTGGAGCCGTCCACCCGGGCGTGCTTTTGCTCGCCGAGAACGACCTCGACATCGTCATCCGCGCCATTGGGGAGTGCTCGCCCCGGGCCGCCATCGTCGACTCCATCCAGACCGTCTACGACGGGGGCGTCCAGGCCACCGCCGGCTCGGTAAGCCAGATCCGTGAGTGCGCGGGCCGCCTCATGCGCCTGGCCAAGGAATCGGGAGTCCCGATCTTCCTCGTTGGCCACGTGACCAAGGAGGGCGCGCTGGCGGGCCCCAGGGTGCTCGAGCACATGGTCGACACGGTCCTCTACCTGGAGGGGGACAGGCACCAGGAGTTCCGGATCCTGCGCGCGACGAAGAACCGCTTCGGGTCGACCGACGAAATCGGAATCTTCACCATGGGAGGCGCGGGTCTCGAAGAGGTTGCCGATCCGAGCGCAGCCTTGCTCGAAGGCTCGAGCCTCACGGCAGGTGGTACAGTCGTGCTCGCCACGGTCGAGGGAACTCGGCCGCTGCTCGTCGAGCTCCAGGGCCTCGTGTCGCGGAACTCGAACCCGAACATTCCGCCGCGGAGAAGCGCCAACGGTATTGACGCCAACCGCCTTCACATGATCGTGGCCGTCATCGAGAAGCGGATGGAGATCCCGCTCGGTGGGGCCGACATATTCGTCAACGTGGCCGGTGGATTCCATGTCTCCGAGCCGGCCGCGGACCTTGGGCTTGCGCTCAGCATCATCAGTTCCGAGAGGAATCGTCCACTGCCGGGTGGGACGGTTGTCATCGGCGAACTGGGGCTGACTGGCGAGGTCCGCCGGGTGACCCAGCTTGAGCGCCGCCTCCTGGAGGCCGCGCGACGGGGCTTCACCCGGGCCCTCATACCGGCCGGCGGAAACCCCGCCGGACGACCCGCCGGACTCGACGTGGTCGAGGTCCGGAACCTGGCGGAGGCGGTCTCCGCAAGCAATCTTTCCCAGATTCCATCCGGCATCCAATCGGATTCATAACCACATAAGGAGGCGTCTTCATGCGTTCCGAAGTCTTGGTCCGCACCATCGGGACCGGGCTCGGGATGGTCGGTGGCTTCATCCTCGGGTATGCGCTCGTCAAGTCGGCGGTGATCCATGCGCCGGGCAGCGGCGCCACCATCGCCCTCACCACCCTCGAGGGGCTGATCTT
>JAYUBK010000286.1:0-3491 GCA_043740835.1 Chloroflexota bacterium | reverse complement strand
CATCCGCTCCCGAGCGGTCGACGTAGGCGCTGATTCGAGACTCGGCGCCAAGGAAGATCGAGTCCAGGGACAGGATGAGCAGGAGCGCCAACGCGAGTCCGGCGGTCGATATGACCAGGCGGGTCTTGTTCTGGAGAAGGTTGCGGAGGGCGAGCTGCATCATTCGGTCGCTACCTCCTCAGGGCCTCCGCGGGCGCCACGCGCGCGAGCACCCGAGCGGGGAGCAACGCTCCGACCATGGCCATCCCAACGCCGGCCACCAGCGCGAAGATTCCGGACTGCAACTCCACCGTTATGAGGAACTGGGGCCGCACGGCCATGATCAAAGTTGCGGCTCCTGCGGCAAACACGAGTCCCAACAGCGCGCCCGCCATGCCGGCGGCCAGAGCCTGGGTTCCGACCACCTGGTAAAGCACGCGGTTGCGCGCGCCCAATGCCTTGAGAACTCCGTACTCGCGCCGCCTCTCAATGGTCGCTGCGTAAACGATCATCCCAACGACAAGTGCCCCCACCAGGCTGGCGATGCCGGCCATCAGTTGTGTGGGGCCGGCGAAGACCGCGGTGTAGGTCTTGCGCTGGTCGGCGATCAGCTGGGACTTGAGTTCCGCGTCCGCACCCGAGATGCCGCCAAGCCTGGGGAGTAGCTCACCTGTCGTCACACCCTGCGCGGGCGTGATCAGGACCATGCTCGCGGTGCCCGGCGCTCCAAACAGCTGCTGGGCGACAGCCAGGCGGATGAAGAGGTAGCTTGCCATCCAGGTCCTGGTGTCCAGTGAGAGCCCCACGACCTTGAAGGTGTGCCCCATCACTGCGAACGTGTCACCCACACGGATACCCCTCTGGTCAGCAAGTTGAGAGTCGAGGACGACCTCGTCATCGGCCGCCGGTGTGTGGCCCGCTCGGAGGCTCCATGGGCCGCCACCCTCGGCGGTGTCGTAGCCGACGACATTTACGTATTGCCTGGTCTGGCCCAGGTCGAGCACGGCCCATTGAACGATCACGGGCACGGCGCTCGCGACCCCGTCCACGCGGCGCGCCGCATCCGCTGCGTCCGCCGGAAGTACCGAGCTGGCACCGCCGGTGCCGGCCTGGATGAGGGCGATCGATCCGGGCGCGTGATCCAGGTAGGCGGACACCTGCGCGTTCATCCCGGACACGAACCCGTTCAGGATGAGGATCAGCATCACCGCCAGGGCGACGCCGGTGACACTCAGACCCAGGCGGGTCTTGTCCCGGAGGAGATTGCGCCAGGCCAAGCTCATGGCTGGAACCCACCACGCCTATCCATGGAGGATCCGCTCGGTCTTGTCGAACTCGTCCTGCGTGATCTCGCCGGTCTCGAAGCGATTGCGCAAAGTGTCCATCGCTTGACCATCCGTGCGATCAGTTCCGGTGAGTGCCCGGGCGGCCACAACGACGAAGGCAAGCAGAGCACCGGCAAACAGCCCCAGCATCGGAGCTATCCACCACCAGTTCGGTCCGCTGTAGCGCCACATCATCTCGAGATCTCCTTGACCGCTTTGATGAATCCAACCTATCCGGAAGGGCCCACCGCGCCGAGGGCCACAAGGCCCCCGTTAGAGGGGCCCAACTACCCCCTGGGGGTATTGCGCGGAGGCATGGCTGATGGGCCTTTCGTCAATGGACTTTGACGAGCTCAACCCGGGGTCCTCATTGAGGGTGGGCCGCTAAACGGGGACCGATCGGGGCGTTGAGGTCAGCTTGAACGCGGTGAGTGCGATCGCATAGGTCGCCAAACTGTTGCACCCCGGAGGCGTTCAGGACCGAACCCGACACAGCCCGACACGAGGCCTACGGGCTGGCGCACAGCCTTGGGCGCGGAGAATGTCTTCGTGCTGTTTGGCCTGAAACAGTTCGAATCGTCCGGGCCGTGAGGTCAGCGGAGGAGCGCCGCAGGGACCTCCTCGCGACACGGCGGACACAGGGGACGATCAGCGACCATCTCGACTCGCGTCGCCATCGTCGGCTCGCCACACTCGGAACACGGGATCGAATCATGAATGCGGGCACGAGCCGGAGCGCCGGAGTCAATCGGAAAGAACTCAAGAATGTCCGCCTCAGGCGCTTCCAGGACCTGGCGGGAGCGCTGCAGGTGAAGTTCCTTGAACCGTGCGTCCTCGGCCGGGCTCGCCGTGCCCTGCCGCACCGCGGCGAACAGCGTCTGTCGCTCGGCGTCGGAGTCCGATCCAAAAACACCGGCCCGGGTTCGAATCCTCAGAGCCTTTCCGTCGGAGCGCCTCCAGAAAGTGAACGCGTTCTTGCCCCAGTCTCGGTGGATGAGGTTGCCTTTTCCGAAAGTGCAGCCGGTCATGAACTGGATCGCATCGACCGCGCACATGTCCGTCTCGACCTGGCATACGACTTCCTCGTCCACCGAGTGTGACCCGATCTCCCTCAGCGCCACTTCCGCCGCTCGAACGCCAATCGCAAGACCCGGGCACATGTGCCCGTGAAAATGGACTACTTCTGCGAGCGTCTTCTCATCGATCATTTCGGCCTCCTGACCTAAACACCGGTCGTATGACCGGTCACGAACGCCTGCTTGTTGAGTGTTCCGGGATAGCCGCCGAACACGCCGCCGGGCGTGTAGTACCACGCCGTGAACTTGTCCTTTCGGTAGATGAAGAGGCCGTAAGGCACGTAGAGCTGAAGAAGCGGCACATCCGCGGCAACCAGCTTCTGCATCTCCTCGATCAGGTGGCGACGTTGGATTGGGTCTGCGGTGTGCAGCTGCTGGTCGGCGAGGTCGGCGAATTTCTGGTTCTTGTAGCCGTGGATGCGCGTGAATGAAGCCGACTTGAACCGTGGCGAGAGCTGGGTCCGCATGCTGTCGGGGTCGCCGATCAGGCCCCCGTAGCCGACCAGCGCGAGATCGTAGTTACCAGACGCCGAGGCGGCGTCCGCGGACGGCCCGTCCAGCGAGCTGAGGCGAGCATCGAGACCGACCGCCTTGAGGTCGTTGACGATCAGCTGAGCGGTCTCGGCCGAGAACTGGCTGCTCGTCGTCAACACCGGTGAAAACGCGCTGCCGTCGGGCTTTGCCCGCATGCCGCTGGAAGCTGCCTTGAGCCCGATGGAGTCGAGGAGCGACCCCGCCTTGCCGGCGTCGTGCTCATAAGTCGGGAGCCCGGGCGCGAGCCAGGAGTTATCGGGTGAAAGGGTTCCCAGGCTGCCTGGCACACCCTGCCCATAGAGGATGCGATCGACGAGTGCCTTCCGATCCACGGCGTAGGCGACCGCCTGCCTGAACGCCACCTGGTCGTACGGGAATCCGCGATCCGCGTTGAAGAAGAGACCTCGGGTCCATCCCCCGTAGCCACGGAGCACCGCGTAGTTGCCCTTGCCCGTGAAGCCATCGATGGTGCTCTTGGGAAGGCCCTGCTCCAGGTTCGGACCTCCACCGTCAACACCGCCGCTCTGCAGGGAGAGAAGATCGTTTGAGCTGGGCACGAACTGCAGTTCCCGCACGA
>JAYUBK010000285.1:0-3492 GCA_043740835.1 Chloroflexota bacterium | reverse complement strand
TTCGGGCGCAGGCCGACGCTGATGGCGGTGACGGTGCCGGCGTCGGCGAAACGACAAGCTGATCCCGAGAGCTTCAGGTCGGGCGATCCAGAACGTGGCTTCGACTCTCACGCCTTTCATTCGCTAGACTCCGGCCCACCAAATGAGCAAGTCAAGGCGCATCGGATTCCTGGTCCGCCGACTCGACATCGACTTCTTTCTCCGCTGCACCTGCGCGTGTAGGTAGCCGCGGCTCGGGCGCACAGGCGCCTGCCGCGACCCGGCTCGTGAAGCCGGAGGCCGTCCGCACTCCTCGGCGGCAACGCGCCGCCGTTCAGTCCGAATTGGGAGATAGACGCATGGCCCCGACCCTTTTGAGACCCGATCCGACCTTTTACCCCTCGCCGAAGTTGGCCGGCGAGGCCCCCGTCGAGACGCTCGGCTATGCGGTCACGTTTGACCGCGAGGGCAAGACGCCCGACGGACTGGTGACGCTCGACCTCGACGCCGGCTCGAGGACTTTCGGCAAGCAGATCGGGCGCCTCGACCTGCCGAATCTCGGCGACGAGCTGCACCATTTCGGCTGGAACGCATGCAGTTCCGCCCTCTGCCCATATGCGCCGCATCCGCATCTCGAGCGCCGCTACCTCCTGTTGCCCGGCCTGCGCTCCTCGCGCATCTACGTAGTGGACACCAAGCCGGATCCGCTCAACCCCAGGCTTGTGCACACGATCGAGGCCGATGAGATCGCGCGCAAGACCGGCTACAGCCGGCCGCACACGATCCATTGCGGTCCCGACGGCATTTACGTCAGCGCGCTCGGCGCTCCCGACGGAAATGGACCCGGAGGCATCTTCGTCATCGACCACGAGAATTTTTCCGTCAAGGGCCGTTTCGAGCTCGACCGAGGCCCCCAGGAGCTCGCCTACGACTTCTGGTGGCATCTCGGCCACGACGTCGCAATCACCAGCGAGTGGGGCACGCCGAACATGGTCGAGGGCGGCGTCAACCCCGAGATCCTGTTGGCCGGCGGCTACGGCCACAAGCTTCATATCTGGGACCTTCCCAAGCGCCGCCACCGCCAGGAGATCGATCTCGGACCCGAGCAGCAGATGGTCCTCGAGCTCCGACCGGCACACGACCCGACTCGGGCGTACGGGTTCGTCGGCGTCGTCACCAGCCTCAAGGACCTCAGTGCCTCGGTCTGGACCTGGTACCTCGATGGCTCAACCTGGGCCGCAAAGAAGGTCATCGAAATCCCTGCCGAGCCGGCGGACCCGGACCTGCTGCCTCCGCTTCTGAAGGGTTTCAAGGCAGTCCCGCCGCTCGTGACTGACATCAACCTCTCGATCGACGACAGGTGGCTGTACGTGGCCTGCTGGGGCACCGGCGAGATCAAGCAGTACGACGTCCGCGACCCTTTTAATCCCGTCGAGACCGGCTCGGTGCGCCTTGGCGGCATCGTCGGCAAGGCCGGACATCCCGATTCGGGGCCTCTCAATGGAGGACCCCAGATGGTCGAGGTGTCGCGGGACGGACGTCGCGTCTATATGACCAACTCGCTCTACGGGAGCTGGGACGACCAGTTCTACCCGGAGGGACTTCGCAGCTGGGCGGTGAAGCTGGAAGCGAATCCAAACGGCGGCTTGACGACCGAAGGCGGCTTCTACACCGAGTTCGAGCAGCGCATCCACCAGATCCACCTCGAGGGCGGTGACGCTTCTTCGGATTCGTACTGCTACCCGTGAACCTCGGTTCCAACTGGCCCTGGGCAGCGCTCACGCTGCTCGGGGCCTATCACGGCATCAACCCCGGGATGGGGTGGCTGTTCGCCGTCGGTCGCGGCCTTCAACAGCAGAGTCGGCGTGCGGTGCTGGCATCGCTGATCCCGATCGCCATCGGCCACGAGGCCTCGATTGTGCTGGTGGTCGGTGCGGTCACCCTCGCGCAGGGTTTGCTTCAACCTCACCTGGTCCGCCTTCTGGCTGCGCTCGTTCTGGTGAGCTTCGGTCTCTACAAGATCGCTCGGCCGCGCTCCCACCCCGGAGGCATGGGCATGCGCATTGGCGCCACCGGGCTGGTCACGTGGTCCTTCCTGATGTCATCCGCGCACGGGGCAGGCCTGATGCTGGCGCCGGTTCTCCTCGGCCTGCCGGTCGGCGACACCTACACGACCCTAGGAGGTCTGGGATTGCAGGCGGTCGTCGCGGCATCCATCCACACGCTCGTGATGCTCGCGGTCATGGGCACCGTGGCGATAGTGGTCTATGAGAAGGTCGGCCTTAGGGTCCTGCGGCGGGGCTGGTTCAATCTCGACCTTGCGTGGAGCGTCACCCTCGTCGGCGCCGGAGCAGTGACGATGTTCACCTGACCGTGAAGGTCGCGCCCCGAAAAACGTGCGTCCGGATGAGAACGAGGATCTGCCCTTTGAATTGGGCGGGCCATACCGGCCCCCGGTTAATTCTTGAACACGGCCAGCGACATGTAGGCCGACACGCCCCAATTGGGCTGATCAACGATCTGGCTGATCTTGAGGTCAGCAGCCAGGCTGCACAGCACGTACGCGTCCTCGCGGCTCAGTCCATGCTCGGTGCCCAGCCACTCGATGAGATCGCGGATCGCGTTCCGCGCATTCTCCATCAGGTCGGGACCCAGCGCCGTCGTGGCGAAATAGCCCTTTGCATCCGATCGCGACTGAAGCGAGCCGGGAGGCGTCACGAACTGATAGCGCCAAGGCTTGATGGTTCGCCCCTTAATCACCTGGAACCGGAGGGTGAAGGCCATCGGACACTCGATTCCCGTGACGCAGACTTCACCGTCGCCCTGCGTTGCGTGACAGTCACCAGCTGAGAAGAGCCCGCCCTTCACGAACACCGGGAGGTAGAGCTTGGCGCCCACGTTGAGGTGGCGCGTATCGATGTTGCCGGCTCCCTTGGTCGGCGGCAGAACGTCGAGTGGTCCGGCTTCGTCGGTGGCGACCCCCATCGTTCCGCAGAACGGCTGAAGAGGTATGCGCACGCTGTCGCCGAGCGACGTGCTCTCCCGGTCGGTGAGGTCGAAATGCCGGATGTATGGCTCTGGGAAGTCTTCCGCGAGAAGCCCGAGGCCGGGGATCAGAGCGGTCCAACCCCATTCGAGGGGACGAAGTTCAAGCATCTCGATCTCGAGCACGTCGCCAGGCTCTGCGCCCTTCACGAACACCGGGCCCGCCAGCGGATACAGGCGATCGAAGTCAAGGCTGGTCAGCGCCGAGGCTGGGGATCCGGGCCTGATCTGGCCGTCACTCACCTCTTCGGTCTCGAAGTGGACCACGTCTCCGGACGCGACTTCCACCGCCGGCGGGAGCGAGTTGTCCCACTTGTAGTGCACGGTCCCTCGCTTGATCGAATGCTCTACAGCGCTCATGGCGAATCACCCCACGAAATGGACTGAGACCTCGACGGCCCGAACCTTAGCCCATGTGCCCGCACCGGCTGTTCTCACCGTGACTCTCGGTGCGGAGGACGTAAGCAA
>JAYUBK010000284.1:0-11325 GCA_043740835.1 Chloroflexota bacterium | reverse complement strand
CCGAGCTCGGCCTCACCCAGCCGGGCCTCGTGATCGTGTGCGGCGACTCGCATACATCGACTCATGGAGCCTTCGGCGCGCTGGCCTTCGGGATCGGCACTTCCGAGGTCGAGCACGTACTTGCCACGCAGTGCCTCGTCCAGCGACGTCCGAAGCTGCTTGCCATCACCGTCGACGGCCAGTTGCCGGTGGGGGTCGTTGCCAAGGACATCGCCCTCAACGTCATCGCCAGGCTGGGCGTCGCCGGCGGCCAGGGCTTCGCGGTCGAGTACCGCGGCGAGGCCATCCGCGCCCTTTCGATGGAAGGCCGGATGACCGTCTGCAACATGACGATCGAGGGCGGCGCCCGCGCCGGCCTGGTGGCCCCGGACGACACGACCTTCCGCTACCTGGAGGGAAGGCGCTTCGCTCCGAAGGGATCGGAATGGGAGGCAGCGCTCGAGCACTGGCGCAGCCTTCCCAGCGATCCCGACGCGGTTTTCGACCGCGAGGAGGTGGTCGATTCCAGCGTTCTCGAGCCCTTTGTCACCTGGGGCACTAACCCGGGCCAGGCTGTCGCCATCAGCGCTCGGATACCCGACCCTGCCGACGAGGCCGCCGAACGGGCCCTCGCCTACATGGCTCTCAAGGCCGGCACCCCCATGGCCGACATCGCGGTCGACCGGGTCTTCATCGGCTCCTGCACGAATGCACGCCTCGAGGACCTTCGCGTCGCCGCGGCCATCGTCCGGGGCCGCCACGTGCACCCCAGCGTGCGCGCGATGGTCGTCCCCGGCTCGACGCCGGTGAAGATGGCCGCCGAAGCCGAAGGCCTCGACGATGTCTTCACGGAAGCCGGCTTCGAGTGGCGGGACGCCGGCTGTTCGATGTGCCTCGGCATGAACCCGGACATCCTGGCGCCGGGTGAGCGCTGCGCCTCCACCAGCAACCGCAACTTCGAGGGCCGGCAGGGCGCCGGCGGCCGCACCCATCTCGTAAGCCCCCCCATGGCGGCCGCCGCCGCGATCGCCGGCCACCTGGTCGACGTCCGGGACTTTTAAGTGAATCCATTCACTCGCGAGGCCGGCCGAATCGTGCCCCTCGACCGCGCCAACGTCGACACCGACCAGATCATCCCCAAGCAGTTCCTGAAGCGCATCGAACGGACCGGTTTTGGGCCGTTCCTTTTCCACGACTGGCGCAAAGACCCCGGCTTTGTCCTCAACCGTCCCGAGCACGCGGGCGCGAAGTTCCTGGTGACGGGGGCAAATTTCGGCTGTGGCTCGTCGCGCGAGCACGCGCCCTGGGCTCTCGAAGACGCAGGCTTCCGGGCCGTCATCGCTCCTTCGTTCGCGGACATCTTCAAGAACAACTGCCTCAAGCTCGGCCTGCTCCCGGTCCAATTGCCAGAGGAACAGGTGCGCCGCCTGCTCGCGCTGGCCGAGACCAATCCGAGCCTTGAGGTGACTGTCGACCTCGCCGAGCAGACGGTCACGGCGGACGGATTTGAGGCCGCCTTCGAAATCGACGCTTTCAGCCGGATCTGCATCCTCGAGGGTCTTGACGAGATCGCGCTCACGATGCGACAGGCGGATATCACGACGTTCGAGGAGACCCGCGCCGCCCATCTGCCTCGCGTCGTCTGATTCCGAAGCGGCGCTGGCTATGATCGCGCGGTGACCCTGCGCAGGCTCGCCGTCGTGCTTCCGGCCTACAACGAGGAAGGCGCGATCGAGGCCACCGTGAGCGACGTGCTCGCCAAGCTCCCCGCCCTGGTGCCGGATTTCTTCGTCGTACCCGTTGACGATGGAAGCAGCGACGCGACTGGGGCGATCCTGGACAGGATGGCGGCCGCTGGGGAAGCGCGAATCGTCCCGGTCCACAACGCCACCAATTTGGGCTATGGGGGGGCGCTGCGGGCCGGCTTCGACCGGTCTTTGGCGCTGGACGCCAGCCACGTCTTATTCATGGATGCCGACGGCCAATTCGACATTGCGGACCTCGCGCAACTGCTGCCCAGACTCGCCCAGAGGGACGCGGTTCTCGGCTACCGCGCGGACCGCAGCGACCCTCCGCTTCGGAAGCTCAACGCCCTCGCGTGGCAGATGCTGGTCTGGATTCTTTACCGGGTGCGCGTTCGCGACCTCGCCTGTGCATTTAAGTTGCTGCCGGCCCCCTTCCTGGCGTCGAACCGGATGATCTCGGCAGGCGCGATGATCTCGACCGAGATCCTCGTCCGGATGCGCCGCGCCGGCGTCAGCTATGCCGAGGTCGCCGTCCGCCACCTGCCCAGAACGACGGGGACAGCCACCGGCGCGCGGCCGTCGGTGATCCTGAAGGCGTTCGTGGAGTTGGTGCGCCTCCGCTCGGTTCTGAACCGCGAGCCGAAGCCGGTGGCAACGGCCCAGGTCGGGGATCACGGAGAATAGCTGGCGCAATGCGACGTCTCGCGCCTATCGGCGCCACCCTCGGAACGCTGCTCATGCTGATGGCCCTGCCAGCCTGCGGTGGAGGCAGCTCAGCGCAGCCGGCGGGGTCGACGAAGGTGACTTTCAGTGATTTCAAGTTCGATCCCAGGTCCATCTCGGTCTCAGGCGGCAAGGTCGTCCTCTATCTCGTCAACAGCGGTTCAACCGGCCACGATTTCGTCATCACGAAGGACGCGGCCGGCAAAGAGGTAGTCAGCAAGAGCTCGCTGGTGGCGGCCGGAGACACGTCCGCATTCACCGTCGACAACATCGCCCCCGGCAGCTACTTTTTCCGTTGCGACGTGCCCGGGCACGCCGATTCGGGCATGACCGGGACCCTCTCAGTCAAATAGCGTCACGACGCTCCTAAGCCGCAGAAAACTCTTCGATTCGCCGTTAGGGCAGTGACCGTTACCTCCGATGGTGCGTTTTACGTACATAGGAAGCAACGTCATGAAAACCATCAGCACGAAATCACAACCCGAGGAACCGCTGAGACGTCGCCTGCCCTCCGGCCCGCCCGACCTTCACAGCCAGCTCGAGGGACTCCTCGACACGGTCTGGGAATCGGAGGCCAACTGGAGGCTCGACGACCGCATCGACCTCGCCACCAAGTCCCGCCGCCGCAACCGCTGAAGCGCTGAGCTTTCAGCTCTCGGCCGAGCGAAGAGATGCTCGGCGCGACGCTCCGGGGGCCCTGGATTCAGCCAGGCCACGAGGGCCGACCTAGAATCCCTGCGGTGGCAGCACGTTACGTCGTCGCCCTCGGAGGCAATGCCCTCATCCCTCCCGGAGGGACGGGAACGGCCGAAGAGCAGCTCGCCACCGTCCGGTTGGCCGCCGCCCAACTGGCCCCCCTCGCCGCCGAGGGTGCGGAGCTGTTGCTCACGCACGGCAACGGGCCCCAGGTAGGCAACCTCCTCATCAAGAACGAGATGGCCAGGGAAGTCGTCCCGCCAATGCCACTTGACTGGTGCGTCGCCCAGACCCAGGCGACGATAGGACTCGCGATCCAGGCCGCCGTGGAGTGGGAGTTGAGACGGCTGCACGCCGAGCGCCGAGTCGTCGTGGTGCTCACCCGAGTCGTCGTCGATCCCCTGGACCCGAAGCGGCTGGAGGCGACCAAGCCTGTCGGAGGCGCGATGAGCGCCGCGGAAGCAGCGGCTCGTACCGACTCGACGCACCTGTACTCGGAGCAGCCGGGGGGCCGCTGGCGCCGCGTCGTGCCATCGCCGGAACCGGTGGCGATCCTCGAGGAGTCGGAAATCCGTCATCTGCTCGAGGCGGGCGCCGTGGTGGTCGCGGCCGGCGGCGGCGGAGTACCCGTCGAGGAGGGCGGCGACGGACGCTACTTCGGCGTCGAGGCGGTGATCGACAAGGACCTGACCGCCTCGCTGCTGGCGCGCCGCCTCGACGCGGAGGCGCTCGTGATCCTGACGGACGCGCCTGGTGCCACCATCAACTTCGGGGGCCCCGACCAGCGGTTGCTGGAGCGGGTTTCACCGTCGATCCTGCGCGGCTTCCAGGCCGCCGGGCATTTCGCGGCCGGGTCGATGGGCCCCAAGGTGGAGGCAGCCCTGAGGTTCGTCGAGGCGGGCGGTCCGCGCGCTGTGATTGCCGGGTTGTCGGAGGCAGCGTCCGCGATCCGCGGCGAGTGCGGAACCCAGGTCATCCGGCGGTGATCCAGGCAATCTCGGCCAGCCTGGCGCTGCGCGACTTGCTGTCGCGGCCGCCGGTGTTGGCCACCTGCCTTGGCGCCGGCCACCTCTCTGTTGGGGAGAGCGTGGTTTCCCTGACCCGCCGCGGCGGGCCGCGAATGCCCAATGGCATCGAATGCGACGTCGTTTGTGAACGGGGCGACGAGGTCTGGCTTGGACGCGGCGCCGTCGACGTCTATTCCTGGTGGAACCCGCTCCCGGTTCCGAGAGTCAGGCTGCGGGTGGTGCCGGGCGATGCACCCGACGTGACTGCGCTTGCCGGCCGGGGAGGCGGCCTGACGCCGAGCGGTGATGACCTCCTGTGCGGCTATGCCGCCGGTTTGGTGTTGTTTGGCAACCGGCGTGCGGAGGCGTCAGATATCGCCAGGAAGGCGGCGCCCCGCACCACCCGCCTCTCGGCGACGCTGCTCCGGCACGCGGCGGAGGGCGAGCTGCCCTCGCCCGCTCACGCACTGCTGGAGGAAGGCGATCCCGAACCGCTGCGCCGGTTCGGTCACTCCTCGGGCCGGGCCTTGCTCGTGGGACTCGCCCTGGCAGGCTCGGCGTGCTGAAGGTCGAGGTGCGGCCGCGCACCTACCATGACTCGATCGTGCTCATGCTCGCCTCTCGCCGGATGGCCGATCAGCCGGGGATCGACTCGGCGATGACCGCCATGGGGACCCCGCTCAATCTCGACCTGTTGCGCGAGGGCGGACTCTGGGCACCCGAGCTCGAGTCCGCCGGCCCCGACGACCTGATTCTCGCCGCGCGCGGCGACAACCCGGAAGCGGCACTGCAGGCCGGGATCGAGGCACTTGCCGAGCGTCCGGCCTCGGCAGGCGGCGAGGCGTCGACAGCCAGGGCCGCTCGGACCGTGCGGACCGCGACTACGCGGCTCTCGGGCGCCAACCTGGCCGTGATCGCCGTGCCCGGCGAACACGCCGCCTGGGCAAGCTGGGACGCGCTGCAGTCAGGGCTCAATGTCTTCTGCTTCTCCGACAACGTGAGCATCGCCGACGAGGTCCGCCTGAAGGACGAGGCACTGCGCCGGGGCCTGCTCTTCATGGGTCCCGACTGCGGCACAGCGATCATCGACGGGGTTGGACTGGGCTTCAGCAACCGCGTGCCACGGGGGCGAATTGGGATCGTGGGCGCCTCGGGAACGGGGATCCAGCAGCTGGCGTGCCTCCTTGCTCATCAGGGTGTCGGGATCTCGCATGCGATTGGAGTAGGCGGCCGCGACCTTTCGCCGGAAGTCGGCGGGCGGATGGCGCGAGAGGCAATCCGGCGCCTGGATGAGGATCCCGACACAGACCTGATAGTGGTCGTCTCAAAGCCGGCCACCGCAGACCTCCGGTCGCGCAAACCCTTGTTGAAGGCGCTGCTCGCGCCCGGCGTCGACCTGACCGAGATCGCCTTGCGCGCGGGCGGCGGACGTTTGCCTCCCGACCCTTCGTTGCCGTTTGATCGGCCCGATCGAGTGACGGGGATCTTCAGCGGGGGAACGCTGCGCGAGGAAGCGGCGCTCGTCTGGGCCGGCGATCCGCGCTTCACCGCCGTGGACTACGGAGGTGACGAATACACCCGCGGACGCGCACACCCGATGATCGACAACACGATCCGACTCGACGCCATCCGCCGCGCCCACGGGGTCGTGTACCTGGATGTCCTGCTCGGGCTCGGCGCCCACCCCGACCCGGCCTCGGAACTCGCGCCGGCGCTGGCCGGACATCCCTCCGTCGTGGTGCTCATCGGCACCGAGGAAGACCCCCAGGTCCTGTCACGCCAGCGCGCCGCGTTCGAGGCAGCGGGCGCGACTGTGTTCCTCTCCAACTCGAGGGCGGCCCGCTCTCTGTTGTAACCGGCACGCGCCGACCGCCGGCATGCGGGCCCAATTGCCCATCTCATTCGGCCCCGGCGCCGGCACTCGCTGTCAAGCGACCGCGGATCGACCCCGCGCAAGCTCGGTCCGAACAAGTTCGATCACGGCTGCCGGCGTGCGTTGAAGGTCAACGGCAGTGAAGCGGAGAAGGCGGAACCCAGCTTTGACAAGCCGGTTCTGGCGGCGGTTGTCCTCAGCGAGGCTGTCCCGGTGCGAGACACCGTCGTACTCGATCGCGATTGCCTCCCTGCGGTAGAGAAGGTCGGGGCGTGCGATGAAGCTTCCGCCGGCATCGACAAGCGAGACCTGGGCCTCTGGGCGCGGAAGGCCCGCCAGAACCAGGACCAGCCGAAGGCGTGTTTCCATCTGGGACTCGGCCCGGGGTTCTGCGAGCGCGATTGCCCGCCGAAGCCGGCGCAGCCCGCGCGCTCCCGGATGTGCCGCGACGAATGCATCCAACTGGGCCAGGTCAAGGAGGCCGCGGCGAGAAGCCTCGTCCACCACGACCACGCCCTCGATCAACGGCAGCCGCCGTCCGAGGTCGGCAACGGTTCGCACGGCCGACGTGCAACGCAGTCCTCTTCGTACGACCACTTCGTCGAGTTCGAGGCCATCTCGTCGAACAACCATGCCGGCCCGAGCCGAGACTCCCGCGCCATTCGGAATGGTCACTTCGATCGGTTTGCAGGGAGGCATGTCGAGCCCATGCAACCAACCGGCGGTGGGGCCTGAGAAAGCCGAAGCCGCCGGGAGCCGCGCAATGATCCTGGTCAGGCCCCGCACCGGGTCATCTTCCGCTCCGGCCCACATATAGAGGTCCCGTCCCAGACGACGCCACCCCGACCCGCGAAGGTGGTAGCGCGTAAGCCCTGCCAGCCGCGCCTCGGCGAGCGTGAAAGGTCCATTCCTAAGTTCGACCGGGATGATCGAGACGCGTCCCACGGACCGATCATCCGAGTTTCGCTGCGCCGCGGCAACCAGACCTGTAAAGACTGCGAGTGCCGCCACTCGGGCCCTAAGAGTCCTCACATTCCGCCCAGTGCCAGCACTCGAAGAAGTTCCCTCCGAACCGGTCTTTACACGGGTGCTAGCCAGCCGCCGCCAATCCGAAATACGATTCCGACCCGCAAGGACTCAGCCCCCAGATGGGTGGGTGGATTGGTGGGGGGCCATTCCCTCGTGGGGCCCAGTTGGCGCGATCTAGCGGGAGGCGGCTCGGGCGGGTCGCCGCTTCACACTCCTCTTGGGGCGGCGGCTCGCGGCCCGGCGAGGCACCGGTCTGGGCCGAATGAGGGTCATCGCCAGCGCGAGGCCCGTGAGCGCGCCCAAAACAAGGCCTGTCGCAACGCTGGATTCGAACTGGAGGGCCGTGACATCCAAGGGGGACATCTCAACCCTGATCCCAAAGGCCGGGACCACGTACCAGTACGAGAGCGCCGCCGCGGCCACCGACGCGACGATGAACAATCCGTTCCGGTCGGCGTTGCGCAACACCGCGAGCCACAGGCATGTCGCCAGGACCACCGCTCCAGAGCACGCCGAGAGGAGGCCAAACCATCGCAGGGTCGAATAGGAAGGCACGTTCAGTCGGTGGGGAAACAGCTGGCCTCCGAGCCAATAGGTCAGGAAGAACGCAAGCAGAGCGCCGACGGCTGCCGCCGTGATCCAGGTGACGCCGCGGCCGAGCACTCGGCGGAGGACGAACGCCTGGGCGGCGGCGACCAGGGCAACACCGATCGTCCGGGCAAGCACCCTGTAGGCCACCTGGCTGACGTCTCGAAGGTTCGAGGCCGGGACCGTTCCGTCGAACCAGCGGAAAACAGGAAAGGACACCCACATCTCGAAAGCGAGTGCGAGCAGGCCGCCTAGGACAGTCGCCGCAACCCACGCCAGCCAGAAGTTCCGTCGCGCGGCTCCCATCGCGCCTACCTTATTGCAGGGATGCCGATCATTGGAACCATCCGGGCCGTCACGGCGGGGGCGAGCCTCATCGCCGACGCCGTCGAGGCCCCCCAGGCCAGGGTCGACTGGAAGCCGCCTTTGCGCATGCTCAAACTCGATCCGGCGGTTGACGAGGCGAATCGGACAGCCGTCGGCCGCCTGCTCGCAGCGAAGCCGCTCTGGATCGGGATGGGCATCGCCCGGGACACCGTCCCCGACATGCGGCCCGACCTCCTTCTCCACTCCGGACCGCCCCTGGAATGGAACAGGACGTCGGGCCCCATGCGAGGAGCGCTGGAGGGCGCACTTCGCCTCGAGGGCAGGGAGAGCGCCGACCTCGATCCCTGCCACCATCACCAGGCGGTGGGGCCGATGGCGGGCGTCATCAGCCCCGGCATGCCGGTACTTGTAATCGAGGATGAGACGAGTGGCCGCCGCGCCTACAGCACCCTCAACGAGGGCCTCGGCAAGGTGCTCCGCTACGGCGCCAATGACGACGCGGTCCTCGACCGGCTGCGCTGGATGGCGGCGGTTCTCGCGCCCGACCTGGCAAGGGCGCTGGCGACGGGCCCCATCGATATCGGAGCCATCGCCAGCAAGGCCGTACAGATGGGCGATGAACTCCACAACCGCCACCGCGCCGCCACGTCAATGCTCTTCCGGGAGCTTGCCGTCAGGGGCCTGCCGACAGAGTCGCTGAAGTTCATCGACGGCAACGACTACTTCTTCCTGAACCTCATCATGGCCGCTGCCAAGGCCGCCACCGACGCCGCAGCGGGGGTCCCGGGCAGCACCCTCGTGACTACGATGGCCCGGAACGGGACCGAATTCGGCATCCGGACGAGCGGCCAACCGAGCCGCTGGTTCACCGCGCCGGCCCCGGTCCCGGTGGGCGTCTTCCTCGGCAGCTACACACAGGCGGATGCCAATCCCGACATCGGCGACAGCGCCATCACCGAGACGTTCGGCCTCGGCGGCTTTGCGATGGCTGCCGCACCGGCCGTCACGCGGGTCGTCGGCGGCAACGCCCAGACGGCAATTGAAGCGACGCTCGAGATGTACGAGATCACGCTCGCAGAGAACCCCAACCACCAGGTGCCAAGCCTCGACTTCCGCGGGACGCCGACGGGAATTGACGTGCGCCGGGTCATCGAGACCGGCATCCTGCCGATCATCAACACCGGGATCGCACACCGCCTTGCCGGAGTGGGACAGGTCGGAGCGGGCCTGACGCGGGCGCCGCTCGAACCCTTCCTCGCCGCCTTCGAGGCGCTGCCATGAGGCGGTGGGAGTCCAGGTCCACTCCTGAATGGCACACGTCCGGCCCCCGGTGGTAAGCGTCCCCGGCGTCTTGGGGTTACCCTCCTAACTCCAGATGAAAGTATTAGACCTCACGCAAGACTTCTCGATGCACACGCCCGCCTTTGCGAGCTACACCGGGCCTTCCATCAAGTGGGTCAAGCGGCTGGCCTTCGACAAGGCCGGCGGCCAGGAGATCACGACGACGCTCCACGTGAGCACGCACCTCGATGCGCCCGCCCACTTCTTCTCCGGGGGCAAGTTCATCGGCGACCTCCCTCTCGATTGGCTCATCGGCCCGGCCTGCGTCGTCGATCTCGAGCGAATGGGCGTCGGCGACTATGAGCTTTACGGCCCGGAGCATTTCGAGCGCTGGGAAATGGAAACGGGCATCACGATCGAGCGCGACGACATCCTCGTCATCCACACTGGTTACCACAGGCACTACCCAGAGAACTGGGCCGACAGGTCGGCCGTCGACGAGACGGCCTACTTCATCCGCCATCCCGGACCCACCCGCGCGTTCGCAGAATGGGTTCTCGAACGGGGCATCCGCTGGCTCGCGATCGACGCGGGCAGCGCCGATCACCCGATGAACACGGTGATCCGGCGCATCCGCGCCGACGAGGCCGAGGAGGCCGAGAAAAAGTTGGGGCGGTCCCTGGACGAGGTCTTCCCGAAGCAGGACTACCAGATCATGCACACACTGCTCTTCCCACACGACGTCATCCACATCGAGAACCTCGGCGGAGAGATCGACAAGGTCCTTGACCAGCGGATCATGTTCGGGTGCTTTCCCTGGCGCTTCCAGGGCGGCGAGGCTGCGCTCTGCCGCGCCGTGGCCTTCCTCGACCAAGAACCGTGAAGCCGGCGCCCTTCGATTACCACTCCCCCACCACGCTCGGCGACGCCCTCCACCTGCTGGCAAACCTGCCCGATGCCAAGGTTCTTGCCGGCGGCCAGTCGCTGATCCCGCTCCTGAACTTTCGCCTCGCCAGCCCGGCGCACCTTGTCGATATCAACCGAATTGCGGAGCTCACCGGCATCAATGAGCGCGACGGCGGGATCGCCATTGGCGCCGGCGTCCGGCAGGCCGATGCCGAACGCCATCCCCTCGTGCACCGGCTCTGCCCGCTTCTCCCGCTTGCGCTCCACAACGTCGCCCACCCCGTGATCCGCAACCGCGGCACAGTCGTCGGGAGCCTCGCCCACTGCGACCCGGCGGCCGAGCTTCCCGCGGTGCTGTTGGCGCTGGGTGGCCATGTGGTCGCTCGGTCGGCCCGCGGTGAAAGGCGCATCGCAGCCGCCGACCTTTTCCGCGGCGCAATGGACGCGGCGATGGAGCCTGATGAGCTGCTCACCGAAGCCTGGTTCCCGACCACGGGCGGCCGCGTGGCCCTCGTCGAGGAGTGTCGCCGCCATGGCGACTTCGCCTTGGTGGGAGTCGCTCGCGCGGGGGAGCGGCTGGCGCTGTTCGGCGTCGCCCCGACGGCGGTGCTCGCCGACCCCTCGGATCCAACCCGGGGCCTCACGCCCAGCACCGACCTCGAGGCCAGCCCGGAATTCCGCCTCCACCTGGTCGAGGTCCTAGTCGCCAGGGCGCTCGCCGCGTGAGGGTCAACGGATCGGAGCGCGGCCTGCCGCACGAGGCTCGGCTTCTCCTCTCCGACTACCTTCGCCACCAGGCGGGCCTGACCGGCACGCATGTCGGCTGCGAGCACGGCGTCTGTGGCTGCTGCACGGTCCTGCTCGACGGCCGCCCCATCCGCTCCTGCCTCATGCTTGCGGTCCAGGCCGATGGCCACGAGGTGACCACGATCGAGGGCCTCGCTCCATCCGGAGGGCCACTTCACCCCATTCAGCAGGCCTTCCACGAATGCCATGGCCTCCAGTGCGGCTTCTGCACGCCCGGGTTCGTCATGTCCGTGAGCGGCTTCCTCGCCGACAACCCGGATCCCACTGACGTCGAAATTGACGAGGCGATCAGCGGCAACCTCTGCCGCTGCACGGGCTACACATCGATCCGCCGGTCGGTCCGGCGGGCCTCCGAGCTGATGCG
>JAYUBK010000283.1:0-11329 GCA_043740835.1 Chloroflexota bacterium | reverse complement strand
CCGGTCGCCCAAGAGACTGACCAGCGGCGCAGGGTCGGGGGGATTGGGGTTGACGCGAATCGGCTGCTCCAAGACCTCCTGCTGGAGGTGCTCGAGTAGGTCGCCGATCGACGGTCGGCGGAATAGGTCAGGGAAACAGATGCGCTCCCTGCGCCAGGTCAGGATCCAGTCGATATCGAAGCGCGGGACCCATACGCAGAAGTTGCCACAGGCGTCGGTAGTCGTGGTCGCGAGGGTCTCGGTCTTGCAGACACCGAAGGGAAAGACCCAGCCCCACGGATGTCCCGGCGGAAAGAACCACAGCCAGTCGCAATCCACGTCGAGGACGTTCACGGTCGCGCCGGGTACTGGGTACTTGAGACCAGTACCGGGGTCCACCTTGACGACCTGACCACAGACCAGTTCGTAGAGGAACCAGATCGGATTTATCCGCCAGCGCATTTTCTCTGCCAGTTCCGGGAGAGACTGGCCGACAAGTTCTTTGGCCGGCACGCCGGTGAGGCTGGACAGTCTCTTGGCTTGGATCTGGTTCAGCGGACTCTCGTCCGGGCTGCGCTCCGCCACGACCTTGCTCTTTGACATCGGTCCGTCCTCCAGGTCTGGTCAACCGCCCCGCCCCCAAGCGCTGCGAGTATACGAGGAGCCCGATAGGTCGTCAAGTAATTAATTGACGGCTCTTGGTTCGCAAGCCCGAGTTCACCTGGCGAGGCCAGTCACCGTTGGCGGATCGGCGACAAGGGGTGGCGTAAAGCAAAGAGTTGGCGCCACACCCCTTTCGATGAGTTGAATTGGGAAGGTCCAATTCCCTGGCAGTGAGCGGACTTCTGTTGACGATGGGACGAACTGGGCTGCCGGCGTTTCTAGGCAGACGACTCCTGGGAGTTGTCCGTGGAAGAGTCGAAGCCAAGCGAAGCAGCCAGCGCGGCTTTGAATTGACCCATCGCGGCCTTGTCGGCGCCCCGCAACTCCAGGACCTTGGCGTAGGCGGTGTGGACCTCGACCAGGCGATCACGGGCGTTGCCCGACGACAGAATGCTGATGGCAGCCAAGAACAGCCGATCGGCTTCAGCAGTGGAACCGCTTGCCTCGGCAACTCGGGCGAGAATCTGGGCGGCCACCGCCGAGTTCAGTTTTTCACCCAGCCGATCGGCCAATTCCCTGGCGGCGAGAGCGGACCTGGCGGCCCCTTCCATGTCGCCGTCGCGCAGCTGCAATTCGGCCAGGCTCAGGAGAGGATGAGCACGACGGCGCTCGACTCCCAAGTCTGAATAAATCTTGAGGCTGGCTCGAATCCGGGGCTCGGCCGCGCGAGATTCACCCTTGGTAAGAAGCAGGTAGCCGAGATTGTTTTCGGCGTTCGCAAGGGCAAGAAGGTCGTTTCGAGTGCGATGCAGAGCCACTGCCTTGTGGGCGTACTCCAGTGCGCGAGCCGTCTGCCCCACCTCCGAATACGCGAGGCCGAGATTGTCATAGAGACCCCCGATGCGTCCGAGGTCCACCAGGCCCTCAGCGACAGAAACCGCGCGGTCCAGAGTCGTTATGGCTCGTTCAAAGTCATGGGTTTCGACGTACAGCGAACCCAGGTGCGAAAGGATGCGCATGCGAACGTCGAAGGGATCCGGTTGCACCCGATCGAGCTCCCGGATCGCGGCGAGGAAGACGTCAGCCGCCCCCGCGTCCTGCGTCACGTAGAGGGCGCAGCCCTTGCAATCCAGGCATTTCGCCAGCTGCAGTAGATCGCCCTCGTCGCGGTAAAAAGCGATGCAGTGATCGATTTCAATCAAGGCGGTGGTGGTGTCGCCCGTCATCGTGGCTGCACGCGCACGCCAGTAGCGCGCCCGAAACTCAAAGCGCAGACCGGTCAGTTGGTCGAGGAGTTCGGTGGCCTTTGCCAGGGTCCCGGCGTAGTCATCCATCTCGTAGGAGCGCTCAAGTCGCGAGAGATCCATCGCGACCGACTCCAGGGATGTCCCTCGAGCGGCCAGGATGTCCTCGTCCGCGGCAAAAGCACGAAGGGGCAGCTCTGTGCGGGTGGCGATCGCCTCAAGCACGGGGAGAGAAGGTTTGGCCCGGCCAGATTCGATCAGGTGGATCGCGGCTCGGGTCACTTCCGACCCTGCGATCTGGGCCAGGCTCAGTCCCGCCGCCTCGCGAGCCTCCTTGACCGCACCCGGGCGAATGAGAACCCCGGGCAGGCGTCGGCGCGCAGGCACGGGAGCCGCCGCCACCTTCAATCGGGCCACTTTCCCGCAGTTTAGCAGTCGCTCGACAGATCACGATTGGAGCATCGAAAGCCTACTTCGGCCAGGAACCTGAGCCGTCGGCCAACGCCGGCATGACCGACGCCAGCGCCGCAACCGCGGCGATCACCAATGGAAGGATTCGCTTCACCACTTGACTCACCCCCTCGGCTCCGGCTGTGCAGCCCGGCGCTGGGATGAGTGTGACCAGGTGTCTCGAAGGCGTCAAGGTATTACTTGACGCCCGGTGCGTCTGGTTCCCGGGCGAGCACCAGGAATCCACTCTTGCGCGAAAGTTGGCTTCGCGGACCCGACCCCGCGCTACAATGGCCGCCTTCATGACGTGGGGGCCGCCGGGGGTGGGCGACGAGCGGGTGACCATAAGCGCGATCGAAGGGCTCCTCCACAGGATCCGACCAATGTGGAGGGTGCTGAGGGCACCGGTTCTCATGGCCGCGTCCATCATCCTGCTCGCCACCCTTCGCCCGACCCCTCTCTACCCCGCCGAACCAGACCTGATCTTCGGGCTGGTGATCGTTGTCGTCGCCGCCATCGACGGAAGGCGCGCACCCCTGCTCGCCGGCCTGATCGTCGCCGCCTACAAGGCCTACGGTCCCTATCTCCCAGGCGTCGAGTTGCGGCTGATCGATGGGCGCGACATGTTCACGCTGGCGGCCATTACCGTGGTCGCCTCCCTGGTGGTCGGCGGCCTCCGCGAGAGCGTTGACCGGCTGACCGTGGAGATGGTTTCCGAACACGAACGCACCGAGCGAATGCTCCGCGAGAAGAAGGACTTCATGAACGCCGCGGCTCACGAGCTGAGGACACCGCTGACCGTCGTACTCGGCTACTTGTCAATGTTGGGGGACGGGACCTTCGGCCCCCCTTCGGCTCGCTGGTCCGGGATCCTTGCCGCCGTTGCGGCGAAGTCCCAGGAGCTCAGCCGCCTCACCGACCAGCTGTTGCTCTCCTCCCGTCTTGACATGGGGACCGCGCCGACGGCGACCCTCGTCTTCGACCTCCGCGATGCGGTGAGTCGCGCCGTGGAGCGGCTCGACCCGCGCGCTACGTTGCTTGGCGCCAGCGTTGCATACCAGTTGCCGTCAAGACCCGCCCTGGTCAGGGCGGACCCCGACCAGGTGGCGATCATCCTGGACAACCTCCTCAACAACGCACTCGACAACTCCGATGAGAAGCCCTGGGTGAAGGTCACCGTACTGGACGGCGCCGACCCGAAGACCCTCGTCGAGGACCGGGGCCGCGGGATCGCCAAGGATATGCAGGAGCGAATATTTGAGCGGTTCGTGCGCGTGGAGGGTGGCGATTCGCCGCCAACGGGCACCGGTCTCGGGCTCGCGATCAGTCGTGACCTGGCGGAGCGGCATGGCGGGTCGCTGACCGTGGTACAGACAGAGGTCGGTCAGGGCTCGGTCTTCGCGCTTAACCTGCCTCGCGCCGACGCGGTAGCCGCGGAGCGCTGACGCGGACGCAGCCCCCTCGCGGACAGGCCTGCATGTAGTCTGGGAGACATCGCGGCTCGACTCTGAGCCGTGATCGTATAGGTGCGTTTGAGCCCGAAGGAGCTGGACTGTGGCGTCGAGCAAAACTGGCAGAGCTCTAAGGATCCTGTCCATCGATGGCGGCGGCATCCGGGGCATCATCCCGGCCACCGTGTTGGCCAAGATCGAAGAGATGACCAAGACGCCCACGGCTGGGCTTTTCGATGTCATCGCCGGGACCTCGACCGGAGGCATTCTGGCGCTCGGGCTGACGTGTCCCGGCGAGGGGGGAAAGCCGAAACATTCTGCCGCCGACCTGGTGAAGATGTACGTCGATAACGGCGCTGCCATCTTCAAGAAGAATTTCCTTACCGAGGGCGAGAAGGTCTTCCGTGAAAAGTACGATGCGGGGCCGTTGGAGGGGGTGCTGAAGGAGTACCTCGGAGATTCTCGGCTGAAGGACGCCGTGACGCGCGTCACGGTAACCTCGTACGAAACCGAGCGACGCCAGCCGTTCTTCTTTCGGAGCGTCAACGCGACCCGGGATCCAGTGCAATATGACTACTCCATGCGAGACGTCGCTCGCGCCACCTCGGCCGCGCCCACGTACTTCGAACCCCACAGGATTTCCACGACGGACTCTGCTGGATACTATTCACTGGTTGACGGCGGCGTCTTCGCAAACAACCCGGGAATGTGCGCGTATGTCGATGCACTGACCGAGATGGGCCCGACGCAAAACGTCCTTATGGTCTCATTGGGAACAGGCACGCTGACCCGGCCTCTTCACTACGATGCAATCAAGCATTGGGGCGAACTCGAGTGGGTCCAGCCTGTAATCAACATGATGATGGACGGCCCGTCCAACGCCACTGATTACCAGCTGGCACGAATCCTCGGCGAGGGCAACTACCACCGGCTGCAGACGACCCTGGATCGCGCGCGGGACGAAATGGACGATGCCAGCGAGCCGAACATCCGCGATCTCCAACTCCAGGCCGAGTACCTCATCGACCAATCTGAAGATGGGCTTGCCGAGATATGCAGGCGCCTGGGCTGATTTCACAGTGCACGAGCGCTGTGCAGGGGAGTGTGCGCGCGTAGCCCGAGCGACGGCCGGCATGGCGCCTGGCCAGGGAGCCCGATGACGAAAGGGCCCCAGCCACGTCCGCCCGTGCCCGAGGTGTCGACCCTCCCCGCACGACTCAGGAGCGTCTACCGCCGCCACGTGGACTACCGGCAGGCCTCGGTGCTGAGCGTCTTCGTCAGCTTCCTCGTCACCTTCGTCCTCCTGCGGGCGCTCACCTATGGCATCCGCTACCGCCTGCTACCGATCCGGAACGTGGTCACTCCGGGCGGGCTCCACGTCCACCACTTCGTGTGGGGGATCTTCATCCTGCTGGCAGTCGGCCTGCTCGCCCTCGGCCTCGACCAGGCGCGCTGGCACCCACGGCTGGCAATCATGTTCGGGGTCGGGGCCGCTCTCGTACTCGACGAGTTCGCCCTCTGGCTGAACCTGGAGGATGTTTACTGGGGCAGGGAGGGGCGGCTCAGCGTCGACGTCGCAATCGCCTTCGCTGCCCTCCTCGGGCTCTATCTCGCCGCCTCCCGGTTCTGGCGCCAGGTCGTTCGAGAATTCCATTTGGCCCTGCGCTCGCTGATACGGCACCGGAGCCCAGGGCAGGCGCGCTGAACTGCCCTTACGCACAGCGCTAGTCACAATCGCCGCGGGTGGCGGCGCCACCGGCATCCCCCGCTGGGCGCTACCTCGGTTGTCAGCTGCCGACGAGCCGGATGGTCCAGAAGTTGGCCGCCAGGCTGGCCTGTGACACATACGTGTAGGGGAGCGTGAAGTAGCCCTTCATTCCCCAGCCCGGGCCCCACGAGTTGCGGACGATCAACGACTGACTGGAGTCGTCGTACCCCACTGCCATTACGGCGTGGCCCCCGATTTGCTGCTCGCCCGGACCCGGCAGCGGCGCGTGGCCGGTCTGGGCGACCTGCGGGCTTTCAAAGCTCGTGTACACGGTGAATCCGAATACGAAGGGGTAGCCCGAAGCGAGGCAGCCACGCATCTGGGTGAGGTCCTGAAGCACCCGCTGGTAGGAAACCGCACGGTCGGTGAGCGCGTCCTGGTAAGCCGTCGCGGGCGGCTTCTGGCTGAATTTGGAGATGTCGTAAGGCCACTCCTGCTCCGGACAGACCCCCTGCTGGGCAACCGACTTGATCCCGTCTCGTATCTGAGCGCCGCTGTCGGAGTTGACGGTGCCCTCCATCTCCCTTTCGTTGTAGTAGATGAAAAGCCGTGAGGGCTGGATATCGGGCAATTTCTGCTTCAAGCGGTCGAACTCGATGGCGGCAGCGATCGCATTGGCGGTGCAGCTGCCCAACTGACCCTGGTCGTACACCGGTGGACAGGACGGGGTGAGATCGGCACTGGGCGGCAACTGTCCGAGCAGCGGCGGCGGAGCGGCATAGAGGTGGTCCCGCTGATCCGGTAGATCTGGCGTCCAGCCGTAGCGAGCGATCTGTCTGGGCATCTGGCCTCGGCTCCTTTCTCGCGAATCCTCCCGGGGGCTTGAGTGCGGCGCTCCCCTTGCCGCCGGTGGTCCGGCAGGCCGTGAGTATGCCCGCACCCGGCGGTCGATTCAAGCGTTCCCAGGCGCGATAGGTAACTTACGGGCTCGGCCGGCAGGCTCACACCGTCCTCACATTCTGGGCCCGATCAGCGATGATCTCCGACTGTGCGCTCCATCAATTGAGAGTTCTCTTCACGGTCCAACCGGGACTCGGCCATCTCCATGCGCTCGTCCCCCTCGCCGCCGAATTGCGGGCGCGAGGACACGGGGTGACGTTTGCGAGTTCGGCACCCTTCGCCCCCCGGGTCGAATCGCTCGGCTTCCCTTTCATTTCCTATGGCCCCGCCTGGCTCGAGACCCCTACCGACCCGCACTTCTTGGAGCGAACCAGCTTTCCCGCCTTCCTGCGATCGGCGGATGCGGCGATCGTGGACGAATTGGCCGCGCGAATCGCCCATTCGCCGCCGGAACTGATCGTCCGCGAGTACACCGAGTTTGCGGGCTGGCCCCTCGCTCGCCGGCTGGGCATCCCGCTGGTGACGCACGGCATCATGCATCGCCTGCCGACACCCCGCATGGCGATGATCTGCGGCTCGGATTTTTCGGAAGTGGCGAGTCGTAACGGCCTTAAGGCCGACAACCCGATCCTGGACTCGCTGGGCAGCGCCTACCTGGACATTTGTCCCCCGCTTTTTCAGCCGCCGATCGACGTACTCGCGATCACCCGCCCTCTGCGGCTGGAAGTCCACGACCACATCGGGCTCGCCACGCCATCCTGGCTCGACGATCTCGGCGTCAATCGACCACTTGTCTACGCGAGCCTGGGCACTGTGTTCAACGCAACGCCAGGTGTCCTGGAGGCCATCATCGCGGCCGTCGCCGACCAGCCCTATGACGTGCTCTTGACCACCGGCTCAGATCGCGATCCGGCGACATTGGGACCCCTTCCCACCAACGTGCGAGCCGAGCGTTACGTGCCGCAGTCGATGGTGCTGCCCCGGTGCCGGGCCGCCATCACCCATGGTGGGTTCAATACCTGTCTGGCGGCATTCACGCATGGCGTTCCTCTGTACGTATTGCCGATCGATGCGGACCAGCCCGTCAATGCGGCTGCCTGCACAGCGGCCGGCGCAGGCATCAACGCCGCGGCGCACCTCCCGTCCCTCGATCCTCGGGGACCGATGGTGAATCCGGCCGACCTGGATGTCGGAGCCATGCGAGACGGTGTGGCCAGGCTCCTTGCAGACCCGGGCTTTCGAGAATCGGCAACCCGGATCGGGCAGGAGATCGCGGCCATGCCGACCCCGCGAGTGGTGGCACATGATCTCGAGGGTCTTGTCGCCGACGCGATCGCTTGAACTCCTAATAGGAGCAGACCTCCCAGAAGATAGGGGGGTTGTCCGAGTCGCCGACGGTCGAGCACTAATTGTTCCCCTGGCGCGTGAGCCATAGGGCTAGATGGTGCCGCCGTCGGTCGACGAGGAGAGAAGACGACCGGTGGGATGTCGGGCCGACGGAGCCCTGCTCTATTAGGGCGTCGCTGCTCTTCTCGGACTCGGTGTTTCGAATGACGGCGAGGAGGCGCGATGGTCTTCGTAGGAGTCGACTGGGCGGAGGCCCACCACGACGTCTGCGTGGTGGACGAAAGCGGCAAGGTACTCGGTAAAGGACGCGTCCCCGACGGTTTCGAGGGCGTTCGCCGAATCCACGAGTTGGTCGGCATCCACGCCGCAGAGCCTGAGCTGGTGGTTGTCGGCATCGAGATTGACCGCGGCCTCCTGGTGGGGGCGCTGCTGGCAGCCGGATATCAGGTCTACGCAATCAATCCCCTTTCAGCCAGTCGCTACCGGGAGCGGCATGTCACGTCCCGGGCCAAGTCAGATCCTGGAGACGCCAAGATGCTCGCCGACCTGGTGCGAACCGACCGCCACAACCATCGCCCGGTGGCCGGGGACTCCGAATTGGCCGAGGCGGTGAAGGTGTTGGCACGCAGCCATCAGGACCTGGTCTGGCCCCGGCAACGCTTCGTAAACCGGCTGCGCAACACCCTGCGCGAGTTCTACCCGGCCGCCCTGGAGGCGTTCGGGACCGATCTCGACTCGCCCGATGCGCTGGCCATTCTTGAACGAGCGCCGACTCCCTGGCAGGGTCGACAGCTCTCCCTAGCAAAGATTGCCGGCGCGCTTCGCAAGGGCGGCCGCGAGCGCAACATCGAAGTCCGGGCCGGCCAGATCCAGGCCGCCCTTCGCTCCGAGCAGCTGCAGGCGGCGCCGACGGTGACCAGCGCCTACGGCTTTGTAGTCAAGAGCAGCGTTTCCGTCCTCGCCAACATGAACCGCGAGCTCGCGCAACTCGAAAGCGAGCTTTCCAAAAGTTTTAAAGGACACCCGGACGCCGAGATCTACCTGAGTCTGCCCGGACTTGGCATCGTCCTCAGCGCCCGGGTGATCGCCGAGTTCGGTGATGACCCGAACCGGTTCGACCATCCTAAATCCAGAAAGGCCTACGCCGGCACCGCTCCCATCACCAAAGCCTCTGGCACACGGCAGGTCGTCCTCGCGCGTGTCGCCCGCAATCGTCGACTCGCGGACGCCTGCTACCTGTGGGCATTTTCCAGCCTCACCCGCTCGATCGGAGCCCGCCGCTACTACGACCTCCTTCGTGGTCGCGGCCAGACCCATCACCAGGCGCTACGTGCGCTCGCCAACCGCTGGGTCGGCATCCTCCACGGCTGTCTCCGCTACCACTCAACCTACTCCGAGACCATCGCCTGGCCGACTCCCCTCCAGGTCGCCGCTTGACTCTTCCAGCCGTGGGATGTCTAGCCCTTGCCTCGCCACCTGAGCGCGCTCGCTAAATACGTTCCGTCCGGGCTCCGCCGAAGGGTGCTCCAGGAATGCTGCTGGGATGGTGTGCCAAGACCGACGATGTCGCCGATCTCGATCCAGTCCGGCGCCAGCGCCTCTGCATAGGCCAACGCCTCCTCGCGCGACGCGAGGGTGTCCGATTCGACCACTCCGCCGGCCCGGACGACCTCGACCACCCATCCCTGCCGATGAGCGATACGCACGAATGTCGGATGTTCGGAAGATGTCATGGGAAGGTGATCTCCAGCGGCCGGATGCCGTTGGCTGCCTCGCGGTACGAGAGAGGAGGTACCACTACGAGGACCTGTCCAGCAGAGCGCCGAGGGGATCGTCATCCGAGGTCACGTCCCAAACGCGCTTGGCCTTCCCGGTCTCCTGCCGCAGCAGCTCTCCCGGGTCACCGAGCAGGACGCCGACCCGCAGTCGCAGGCGTTCCTTCAATCCACCTGCCAGGCTTCGCAGCAGTTCCGCCCGCTCGTCCGGTCCGACGGGCGCGGCCAGCTCGGCACGGACCACCAACTCGAGAAGCGGGTCCCGCCGGTCAAGGATGATCTGGTACTGGCCGCTCACGCGGCGGTCGTCGAGGAGCACAGCCTCGATCTCGCTGGGATAGACGTTGATGCCTCGTATCACAAGCATGTCGTCGACTCGTCCGGAAAGGCGCGCCATGCGGCGCGAGGTGCGCCCGCACGGGCAGGGGCCGGGAGCGAAACTGGTGACGTCGCCGGTCCGGTAGCGGATCACTGGCAGCGCTTCCTTGGTCAGCGTCGTCAGCACCAACTCGCCCGGCGTCCCCGGCGGCACGGGCTCGCCGCGCACATCCAACACCTCGGGATAAAAGTGGTCCTCGAAGATGTGAAGCGAGCCGCGGTTCTCGCGGCATTCCACCGCCACACCCGGCCCCATGACCTCGGTCAGTCCGTAGATATCGTGTGCCGCGAGGCCGTCCCAAGCCTGCTCCAGCTTGTTCCTGAATGTCTCCGACCAGGGCTCTGCACCGAAAAGGCCGTAGCGGAGCTTCGTCCGAATCCGGTCCTTCAGCCCGTCAGACTCCGCCCGCTCGGCCAGCAGCAGAGCAAAAGACGGCGTACAGGCCAGTCCGTCCGCGCCCAGGTCGGCCATCAACTGGACCTGTAGGCCGGGGTTGCCGCCCGAGGCAGGCACCACCGTGGCACCCAGCCGCTCCCCGCCGAAATGGAGGCCGAGCCCTCCGGTGAAAAGGCCGTAGCCGTAGGCGATATGGAGAACGTCCTCGCGCCGCCCACCCGCGGCCACGATGGCGCGGGCGTTCATCGCCGCGAAGATGTCGATGTCGGCCGCCGTGTATGCGACGACGGTGGGCTTGCCGCGGGTACCGGAGGAGGCATGAACCCGGACGGTGTCCGCAAGCGGCACCGCCAGCATCCCAAACGGGAAGTTGTCGCGCAGCTCGGCCTTGGCGGTGAAGGGCAGCCGCTGCAGATCTTCGATGCCGCCGATTGAACCGGGCTCGAGGCCGGCCAGCTTGGCAACCCAATATGGCGAACGCGACTCTTTGAGCCGTCGAATCAGCGCCGCAAGACGGTCGCTCTGCAACTCCCGGAGTTGGTGAGGGTCCATCGCCTCGAGCTCGGGCTGGAACATTGTGCCAATGAGCCTGCTCATTCTTTCGACTCCTTCTCCTGCAAGCGTTCTGTCTCGCGGTCCGCGGCGACGGAGCGGACCGCGAGTTCACTGAAGTCCATCCCGATTCGGGTCGCATCCAGATCGCCGCCGGGGCGGTACCACCGGGCAACCCAGTTGCACATTCCGAGAAGCGCGAGGCTGGTCAACTCCACGCCGACAGGTCGGAATTCGCCGGCCTCGACGCCTTCAATCAGGATCCGTCGGAAACTCCTCTCATACTCGTCGCGGCTGGCGAGATGGGCGTTGAGGTAGGTCGGCTCGAGGAAGCGGCCCTCCTCCACGAAGCAGGCCACGTTGTCGAGGTCATGGATCAACTCCACGACGTGTGCCGTCACCGCCTGGCGCAGCCGCTCGGTCGCCGGCAGGTCGGCATCGGCTATTCCCTGCATCGTGGGCGTCGTCCGCTCGACGGTCTGCTGGACGATCGCAAAGAGCATCGCCTGCTTGCTCGCGAAGTGGTTGTAGAGACTCGACTTGGC
>JAYUBK010000282.1:0-30867 GCA_043740835.1 Chloroflexota bacterium | reverse complement strand
CCGGCAGCAGACGCACGAGGAAGAAGGTGAAGCTCGCGACGGCGAAGATCATCACCAGCGCGCCCACGATCCGCTGGCCGATCCGGGCCGTGACCGCCAGGGCACGCGAGCGCGCCCTGGCGGAGCTCGACAGCTTACGGCTGGCAGTCACCGTCCGGCGTGCTCATCCGGCCGGCTGCACATAGCCGTTGAACATCCAGACACCGGGCGGGTTGTTCAGCAACGCGTCGGTGTTCGGAAAGTTCGTCCATTTGGTCGTGTTGACGAACTGGACGTTGATGTAGTCCCAGAGCTCGATCACGGGGAGGTTCCTGTTCACCGCCAGCGCCAGCTTGGAGACGATTGCCTTCTGCTGCGCGACGTCGCTGGTCTGGCTGAGTTGGAAGGTCAGCTCACCGGGGTTCACGGCGCCCAGGCCGGGAAGGTCCACGGTCTCCGGAGCGTTGAAGAAGTCGTTCTTCGTGGTGTGGGTCAACTGGCTGCCGGCCGCGACGTAGCCGTCGGCGGCTCCGTAGATGCGTTGGTAAGCGGCGGAGATCCCGGCTCGGGAGAGGGCGTCGAGGTAGAAGCTGAGCGCGTACTTGCCTCCCTTCTGATCGTTCTGGAAGGCAGCGTAGTCGGTGGCGTTCTGGGTCGTGGTCGGGATGCCGAAGTCGCTCAGCTGACTCGCGATCAGGCTCGCGGCCTCGATCCAGTCGCTGAAGCCGGTCACCGCCCAGAGGGTCAACGTCCAGGGCTGGCCATTCGGCAGCGTCCATTTGCCGCCCTGCTTGCTGAAGCCGGCGCTCTGGAGCAGCTGCGTGGCCTTGTCGACGTTGTGGTCGTAATGCTCGAGCTGACCGAGTGTGCTCGAGTTCAGGAATGCCTTGTCGTCCGCCTCGACCATGCCGTCGGGGCTGGTGTCGACAATGCCGCTGACCGGCTCCCCGACCTTCTGAATCGCAGACCGGTCGAGGGCGTACGCGATCGCCTGTCGGACCGACAGCAACCCGTACGGGTAGATGCTCTGGTTGAACGCCAGCGAGGCCGCCACCTGACTCTTGGAGGTGACCTTCTTGTTGCCCTTGGTCTTGAGGATCTGATTCAGCACGTTGGTCGGCATCGCCGTGTAAGGGGCCGCATCCAGCCGCCCAGCCTCGAGGTAGTTCCAGATCTGCTGGTTCCCCGTGTAGTTGAGCAGGACCAGCTTGCTGGGGTGGACCTGGTCAGCGGCGAAGAAGTATGGGTTCTTCTCCAGCACCGCCTCGCCGGCGTTGAGGTTCTTCAGCACGTACGGCCCAGCTGAGATGTCGGGGCTGGGGCCAAAGTTGTTGAGCTGCTTGCTCAGCTTGGTGAGGTCGGCCGAGGCCTGGGTCGCGGCCGCCTTCTGGGTGGCGTCGCTTCCCGAGTACTGCGAGGCGTGGATGGTCTCCCAGATGTTCTGCGGCAGCTGGCTGCCCCAAGCCTCATCGGGCACGACGTCCTGGACCAGCATGCCGCGCACGAAGTTCGGCGACTGGGCGCCGCTCAGCTTCGTGAACTCAACCTGCTTGTCACCGACTGGGTTGACCTGATCGAGGAAGTACGACTGCACGTTGCCGTAGGCAAAGGAGAGCGCGAAGGAAGTCCTGACATCCTTTGCGGTGACCGGTTTGCCGTCCGACCACTTCGCGTTGGACTGGAGCGACACGGTGAGCTTGCTGCCGTCGGAGGAGAGCTGCCACTTCTGCGCGAGGCCGGGCTGCATCTTGTTGGGATCGGTGCTGTCGAAGGCCGCGTAGCCCAGCTGGAGCTGGTTGTAGCCCTCGTAGGCGTTGCCACCCTGGGAGTTGTAGATGTTGATCGGCAGCCCGGCATTGATCGGGTGCGAGCCGTAGATGGTGGTGAAGGTTCCTCCCGACTTCTGGGCCGGACCGGTCCCGCATCCGGACGCCACGACCAAGAATATTGCCGCAAGCGGCACCAGCGATCTGCGGAGATCCACGGGCTCCCTCCTTAATTCCTGTACTGCCCTGAGAGACTGGCTGGTCAGCCAGACCGCATCACCTTATACGGATTCGTCTGACCCGGCAAGCGCGTTCGCAGGCTCAGTAGAGAAGGTGGGCGGCGGGCGCGGAGGCGAAGGCGGCGCCGGAGGCGGCCGCCTCCTCAATGAGGGGTTCGACCGAGGCGCCCGACTCCAGCACCCGCCGCAGACGATCCGATCCGAAAAGCCGATCGAGGTGGTCGGGGCTGCTCCACCGGCAGCCCTCTTCGGCGCACAGCCTGGCCAGCAGCCGGATGCCGGCGGCGACCGGCCGGAAGGAGTCGCGATCTTCCCACTCCACGCGGATCGCACGCTCGCCACCCACCGTGCGGAACGGCTCGGGCGTACCCCGGCCGGTCTCCCAGGCGGTCGCCTCGAGCAGCACGGTGCCGGCGTAGGCGAGTGCGACCTCCGGACTGACCATGGCCGGAGAGGGTGGCACCCAGGGCCGTCCGGTCGCATCCCACCAGCAGTCACGCCGCCAGCCCTGCAGCCGCACGACCCGAAGGTCCAGGTTCGGCGGAGCGGCCAGCCGCGCCAGCTCCCCCATCGTGAGTCCATGGCGCATCGGCACCGGGAGCCAGCCGACAAACGACCGCAGGCCCGCCTCTGGGATCGCGCCTTCAGGATGGAGGCCGGTGACCGGATTGGGGCGGTCGAGCAACCAGGTCGGGAGGCCGGCCCGGGCGGCGGCCTCCAGGGACTGGGCCATGCTCGCCGAGTAGGTGTAGCAGCGCGCCCCCACATCCTGGAGGTCGATCACGAGCGCGTCGAGCCCGTCCAGGTCCTCCGGCCCTGGCTGTCTCCGCTCGTTGTAGAGGCTGACCACCGGCAAGCCCGTGAAAGGATCGTGGCCGTCGGCGACAGGCTCGCCGGCACCGGCTGCCGTCGCGAGCCCGTGCTCCGGTGAGAAAAGACGCTCGACACGAGCGCCGGCAGCCAACAGGGCGACCCAGCCAGGCTGTCCGTCGATGGTCACGGCGGCCCTGTGGGTCAGCATCCCAAGCCGAGCGGCGCCCCAGGGCAGGCCCTCGCTCAAGAGAACCTCCAGACCGGTCAGCACGGACATGCCGTACAAAGGTAAGCGCTACATGCCCGCGCTCACAGTTGATGCCCTTCTCAGCACCTGGCGGCGGACGCTGGGTGAGATCCTTCCGCTCCGTCCGGAGGTGGCCGGCCAGTTCCTCTCGGTGAACATCGACCCGCACGCATCGTCCGTTCTCGAAGGCGGCCTGGTCGTGGCCAAGCGCGACGGTCCGCGAGGCTGGATCGCGGCCCTCCTCGTCGAGCCTCGGCTTCAGGGCCGGGGGCTCGGCGACCGGCTGCTGAAACATGCCCTGGACACCCTGGCTCGCAGCGGCGTCGCCGAAGTCGTCCTGGGCGCTGATCTGCTTCACCTGCTGCCCGGCGTACCCGAGCCCGGGCCCTCGGACTTTTTCCGCCGCCGCGGGTTCGCAATTGAGGACCGGCTCGAGTTCGACCTCGCCTGCTCGCTTGTCGACCGGCGTCCGCCGGATGAGCTGCCCGAGGTCGAGCCGGCCGCGCACTGGGAGGAGGTGCTCGAATTCCTCGCAGCCGAGTTTCCAGGCCGCTGGCGGTGGGAGGCTGAAGAGGCCCGCCGCCGGGGTGGCTCGCCATCCTATTTCCTCTTGCTCCGAGTCGGCGGCGAGACGGCGGGCTTTGCCCGTGTCCACCACCAGGAGCCGGGCGCGCCTCCGCCGGGTCTGATCGCGCCGTCCGGGTTCTGGTCGCCGGCCTTTCCGGGCTACGGCGGGCTGGGACCGATCGGGGTGGGGAGCCGCTGGCGCGGGCGTGGATTGGGTCTCGGGCTCCTCGAGGCGGCGATGGCCCATCTGCGGCAGCTCGGCGTTGCCGAACTGGCGGTTGACTGGACCACGCTGACCGACTTTTACGCGCGGGTCGGCCTGGCGCCGTGCCGCGCCTACCGGCGCGGGCGTCTTCGCTTCAGCTGAGTCCAGCCGGCCTGATCACCAGCCGGCTGGGCGCGGGTCGTGTCCTCGCCGGAGGCGTGACCGGATTCGCGCCGGGTGTGATGCTGCCGAGGAGAGAGGGGTGGCGGGCTCCGGTCGCGCTGGGTATTGTGGCCGGCCACCCGGAGGCGGTCATGAAGCCGATCAACGCAAACGCGTAGGCCTCCTTGGCCAGGGCCGGGATTCCGAACTCGTCGATCGATCGCAGGCCGATCGGCCCGAGCTCCTCGCGCAGCCTGGCCATCAGGGTCCGGTTACGTGTCCCGCCGCCAGCTGCGACCACCTCTTCGACGTCGAAGCGCCGACAGGCGTCCGCGACCGTCCGCGCGGTCAGCGCGGTCAGGGTGGCCAGCATGTCATCGAGCGCGGGCTCGACCCCGGCCTCCGCCACCGCGGTTCGCAGCCGCGCGAGGCTGAAAAGCTCGCGCCCGGTGGACTTCGGAGGCGGACGCCGGTAGTAGGTGTCGGCCAACAGGTGCTCGAGAAGGACCTGGTCCGCAGTCCCCTGGGCTGCTCGCCAGCCGTCGAGGTCGATGGCCTCAGCACCGCCCGTCGAGGCCTGGATCCAGGCGTCGAGGAGGGCATTGGCAGGGCCGGTGTCGAATGCCACAGGCGGCCGCTCGCCAGCCACGACGGTGATGTTGGCGATGCCGCCGAGGTTCAGGGCAGCCCGCGGCGGACCGCCGCCGAGCAGCATGGAATCCAGCAGGCTGACGAGCGGGGCCCCCTGGCCGCCGGCGGCGATGTCACGGGCGCGCAGATCTGAAACCACCGACAGGCCGGTCCGCTCCGCGATCCAGGCCGGCTGGCCGAGCTGGAGCGTTCCCCGCGAACGTCCCGCTTCCACCCAATGGAATGCCGTCTGACCGTGCGAGGCGACCAGCTCGGCACGACCGCCCGCGAGCTCCAGGTTCGCGCGGGCGGCGGCCTCGGCGAAAGCGATCCCGATCTCCGTGTCAAGCCGCGCGACCTGCTCCATCGAGCAGCTGGCCGGAGGGAGCGTGGCGAGGATCGCCTGGCGCAACGCAGGGTCGTAAGCGACGCTGAGATGGCCAAGCGGCCGCAGGACGACGACTCCCCGGTCGGTGTGGAGGTCGGCGACGGCAGCCTCGATGGCATCGACCGACGTTCCTGAAATGAGGCCTATGACTCGCAACTGTGGTCAATAGGTCCTGGTGACCTTGCGGAGCTGGCGCGGCCGGTCAGGGTCGTGGCCACGCGCGGCCGCCACCCGAAGCGCCAGAAGCTGCCCGACGACCGAGAATGGGAGCGGCGTGAGGTCCTCGGGCAGGCCGGTTTCGACCGGGATCACCTGGCCGAGCGCGCCCGCGGGCCGATCGGTGATCGTCACCGCCCGCGCGCCGACGCCGCCGATCCTGCGGCCGAGCGACCGCATCTGGACGAGTGTCGGGCCGGCGGCCTCGACGATCACGACGTCCAGGCCTGGTTCCAGCGCTGCGACAGGACCATGCAGGAAGTCGGCTATCGAATAGCCGTTGGCCAGAACGTAGCTGGTCTCCATGAGCTTCAGCGCGATTTCATGAGCAGTGGCCAGGTTGTACCCGCGCCCGATCACGGCGAACCGATCGCCGTCGAGCAGAGGCGTGGCCTCGTCGACATACTGATCGAGGCGGAGCGCCGCCGCCAGGGCGTCCGGGACCCCGGCCAGCGCCCGTTCGAACGCCGGATCGGGGTCGAGCGCCTGGGACAGCATCGCCACCGCCAGCAGGCTGGCGCTGTAGGTCTTGGAGGCAGGCACACTCAGCTCTCGGCCGCACTGGAGGTTGATGAGGTGATCCGCCGACCGGCTCAAGTTGGACGGAGCCGTCCCGGTGATCGCAATCGTGAGGGCTCCCTGCGCGCGCGCCTCCCGAAGAACGCCGGCGACGTCCGGAGAGGCGCCCGACTGCGAGATCCCGACCACGGCGAAAGCGGTCAGCTCCGGCGGGCGCCGGTAGATGCCGAAGACTGAGGGCGCGGCCAGCGTGACCGGCAGCCGGTTCCGCGTCTCCAGCAGGTACTTGAGGTAGATGGCCGCGTGGTCCGAGCTGCCGCGGGCCGCAACCACGATCCCTGCCGGGCGCCGCCGCCGGATCGCCGCCGCAGCGGCCTTCACCTGCTCCGGCGCCATCCGCAGCATCCGCTCCGCGACGCCGGGCTGTTCCGCTATCTCGGCGGCGAAATGGCTTGTTTCCGTGGGACGCTCGACCTCAGCCGCCTCCCGCGGCGGCGGTCGCCGCCAGCGCCTTTCCCAAGTCTCCCGAAGATTGCTCGAGCAGCGCCTCCGCGTGGGCCAGGCCCAGGTTGCGCGCGGCCATCAGGATCGCCAGCTTGGGACGGTTGCCGGCCGCGTCCAGGGCTTGAACAGCCCGCTCTCGATCGATACCCGCGAGGTCTTCGACGATGCCAATCGCGCGCTGCCGCAGCTTGGAGTTGGTCGGGTGCACATCGACCATGCGGCCCTGAAAGACGTGTCCGAGCTGGGCGAAGACCGCGGTCGAGAGCATGTTCAGCACGAGCTTCTGCGCCGTCCCGGCCTTGAGTCGGGTTGACCCGTCCACGACCTCAGGACCGACCGCAACCGAGATGGCGAGATCGACTGCCTTGGCCAGGGATGAATCCCGGACGCAGGCGACGCCAACTGTGAATGCGCCCGCTTGGCTTGCCTTTCGGATGGCGCCGAGAACGTAGGGCGTCTCACCGCTGGCAGCGATGCCCACCACGAGATCGCTGGAACTGAGGTTGGCGTCCATGGCGTCGGCGCCACCCTGCTCGGCCTGATCTTCGGCCCCCTCGATCGCCTCCAGGAGGGCTCGGGGGCCGCCGGCGATGTGGGCCACGACTCGGTCCGAGCTAATGCCGAAGGTTGGGGGCAGTTCGGCCGCGTCGAGGGCCGCGATGCGTCCGCTGGTGCCGGTGCCGAAATAGTGCATGCGGCCGCCGGCGCGCAGGCGTTCCACCGCCACGTCCACGGCGGCCGCCACCGCGGGCAGCGCCTCGCGGACGGCCTGTGGGACGCGTTGATCCTCCTCGTTCATGAGCCGGAGCAACTCGGCGGTCGGCAGCCGTTCGGGGAAGCCGGCCGCCCACATGCCGTATGAGGTTATATCCTCCCGGGCTCGCCGCATCTACAGCTGATCGAGGCCACCCCTTGGGGCCCCCACCCGCGCTACCTCATCCATGACCGAGACGCGGACTATGGGAAGACTGCTCGACCCCTGGGATCGAGCCGACGCCCTGGGGCGCCGTGAGTTGCTCGTCATTCTCTCCGTGGAGTTCGACCTGCGCGGCGGCGAGGTTTGGCGCGGACTCCCACGTCCGGAGGGCACTCCCGACCTCGCGGCCCACCTTCGAGACTGGAATCGCCCTGAATTCGATCTCAAAACGCCGGTTAGTGAATGTAGCCCCGGCGGGATTCGAACCCGCGATCTCAGCCTTGAGAGGGCTGCGTCCTAGTCCACTAGACGACGGGGCCGCGACGAGAGATGGAGTTTACCGGGTCGATAAACCTCAGTAGTTGAAGTACATCGGCCGCTCGACGAGGATCGGGACCGGCGCCGTCACGATTGCCGAGTTGGGTGTTCCCGCGGGCAGGTAGTCGTTGACCTTCACTGTCGCCCGGCCGCCGGCGCCTACTTTGACATCCGCCTGGCCCGCCAGGCCTCCCGCGCTGAAGAACTTCAGCGTCGCGACGGTGGGCGTCGCTCCGGGGTTGAGGATCGTGTACCACTCCTCGAAGCTCGCACTGACCATTCCCTCGGCGAAGTACCAGGCGGGCGCGGCGGCGCTCGTGCCCATGGCGTCGTGGCCACCATCCCAGCCTCCCTGCCCGTATGAGAAATACTCCGGGCGCTCGGCGACGATCGGGACGTTGTTGGTCGATGTCACGACGGCGGAGTTTGACGTCCCGGGAGGCAGCCAGGCGTTCACGAAAAGCGTCTCCCGCGACCCGGCGGGTATCGAAAGCTTGCGAACGACGACGTTCCCAGCCGAGTCGTGAAGGCTCACGTCGACGGTCGCCGTCCGGCTCAGGTCCGGGTTCAGAACGGTGTAGTACTCGTCGAAGGAGGGACCGGCGTAACCCTCAGCGAAGAGGAAACTGAGCCCTGGAGCAGCGGCGCCGATGACGTCATGGCCACCGTTCCATTTGCCCATGTACGAGAAGTACATCGGGCGCTCCGCGACGATCGCCTGGTCCGAGCTGACAACTGACGAAACGTCCCGGCCCGGGCCCGCCTCGTTCGCCAGATTTACGTGGACCGTTACGCGGCTGCTCGGGGGCACGCTGTGGGGAACGGACTTCGGAGGCGTGCCGTCCTTGAAGTAATAGGTGACCGTTGTGAGGGCGGTCGAAGCCGGGTTGGGGTTCATGAGCGTCAGCCACTCGTCAAAACCCGTGCCGGTGAAGCCCTCGGCGAAATAGAAGGCTTTCCCGGGCGCGGAGGCGCCGACGACGTCGTGGCCGCCGCTCACCCCGTGGAGGTTGAAATACATCGGGCGTTCGGCGACGAAGAGAGCCGCCGAGTGAAGATGGGCGGCGACCTCCTGGTCCGGCCCGACGTCCTGGTTTACGTCGATGGTCAGGCGACTCAACGCCCGCAGTAGGTATGTACGGCTGATCGGTGGCCCGGTCTTGAGCAGGTAGTCGACCATCAGCGACTGGTCAGCCGCCGTGAGGTTGGCGACCGTGAGGTACTCCTGGAAGCCGAGACCGGTGAACCCCTCCGCGAAGTAAGCGTCGGTCGCGCCAACGACGGCGCCGACGGCGTCAGAGCCACCGCTCCAGGGCCTTGGCGGCGAGACGGGGACCACCTGGGCTTCGCCCACGTTGAAGGACCAGGTGTAGGTGGCGCCGTTCACCGTGACCGAGACCGTGTAGCGATGGCCGGCCACGAGCTCCTGGCGCGGCATCAGGACGATCGCGCCACGGTAGGTGAGGTTTTGCGAAGAGCGCCCATCGAACTCGCAGGTCGCCAGCTGGGTACTGCCATCCCTGACCGAGTAGGCGGTCACGTTCGTGGCGACGCCATAGCCGAGCTGGAGCATTATCGGGGCACCCGTGGGCGGAGAGTAGTTCGGACAGAACTGGAGCGGATCCGGCATCTCTCCCCCGGTAAAAGACGTGAAGGGGCTGGTCGTGCCGCTGCCCGGGAAGAGGACTGGAAGCTGCACTGAGGAAGGGATCGTCGACCCCCGGCCCTGTTGGACGTCGAGCGCTGCTCCCGTCTGGAACTGTGGCTTCCCGGGGTGACGGAAAACACCGTAACCGGCGGTCTGAAGGGTCGGGTCGATGATCCCGAGGGCATGGAAGGGGCCCGTCATCCACTCGTCGATCGCATCGGCGTCGGTGGACGTCGTGTTCCAGAAAACGACGAGGTTGCTGTTGCGCGCCTCCAAATCACCCTGCGGTGTAAAGAAGGGCGTGGAGTTCGTCTCGTAGTGGGTGATGAGATTGTTCTCGACCATGTACTGCGCGTGAAGGGCATCGCCGGCGCTCCAGGTCGAGTTCTCATTGACGGGGCCAAGACCCGCCATGGCGCGGTAGAAGTTGAGCCGGCCGAGCCAGTCGGAAGGGATGACCACATGAGGGGCCGAGGCGTGAACCGGGATCACGAGGAGTCCGATAAGCATTCCCAACGCCAGTAGGAGTGCTGCTACTCGGTGCTTTCGGGAAGATCCCATCGAGGGTGGCACTGTACACATATGACGCCGCCGATCTGAAGACCTTGCCCGACGACCGGCGCTATACCGCCGCTGCCACGAGCGGGATCGTGAAATGAAAGGTCGAGCCCTCCCCCACCTTGCTGTCAACCCACATCTGACCGCCGTGTGCCTCGACTATCTGGCGTGCGATCGGCAGGCCCAGACCGGTGCCGATGACACGGCTGGTGGCGCTTGCCTCGTAGCGCTCGAAGCGTTTGAAGAGCTTGGGGAGGAAGTCGGCAGGAATGCCCTCACCCTGGTCCGCCACGCTTATCAGGGCGACGCCCCGGATCGAGCGCGAGGTCACCTTGACTTGGCCGCCCGCGGGCGAGTATTTGACCGCGTTGCTGACAAGGTTGGTGAGCACCTGGACCATCCGGTCGCGATCGGCGTCGAATTCCGGCAGGGAGGTGTCGAGGTCGATCACCAGGTCATGGATGTTCGACATCGGCCGCGCCCGGGCGACCGTCTCCTCGATCGTCTCGTTGATGTCCATGGGGGCCTTGTGAAGCGTGAACCGGCCAGCCTCCATGCGGTCGAGATCAAGCATCTCCGTGATCATCCGGTTGAGCCGCAGAGCGTCCTTATTGATGTCGCCCGCAAACTCGCGCATCTCGGCGGGTTCGAGTTCGCCGTCGCGAATTAGCTCGCTGAAACCCTGGATCCCTGTGAGCGCGGTCCGGAACTCGTGGCTCACCAGGCCGACGAATTCGCTCTTGAGGGTGCTGATCCGCTCCAGTTCCACGAGGTTCTGTTCCGAGGAGTCCTCGGCCGCCTTGCGGGCGCTGACGTCTTCGAGGAGGACGAGAAACTGGTCCAGGTCGCCGTTTTCCTTCCGGAAAACGGTCGCAGTCCAGTGCAGCCAGACCGTGGTGCCGTCGTCGCGGAGAGCGCTGGTATCGGCCTGGGCGGACTCCGCGCCCGAGTGGATCATTTCCTGGAACCGTGCCGTCACAACGCGGAGGTCCTCCGAGGTGAGGAACTTGGTGACCCGGCGCCCGGTCAGGTCCTCGCCACCGGAGAGAAGCTCGCGCAGGCGCAGGTTGCTCTCGATGATCCTGAGGTCCAGCCCGACGCGAGCGATGCCAAGTGGGGCCCGGTGGAAGATGGTCCGGAAGCGGCGCTCGCTCTCCTCCAGTGCTCGCGCGACGCGGTGGCGTTCGGTGAGGTCGCGGACGATCAAGGAGCTGTAGAGGCGGCCGTCGGGGCCGGTGAAGTTCGCCACCGCCGCGTCCCCGACGAAAGGAGCTCCACCGACCTGGCGGAGCATCACCTCTCCCTTTGCCCGCCCGCTCTCGCCCAACTCCCGCTGGATGGCCGTAAACCCAGGGCCCGCCGGGTCCACGAGGGCCTCCAGCGACAGGCTTCTCAGCACCTCTAGTTCGGCTCCGAAAAGGGCGCAGGCGGCGTCGTTGGCCTCGACCAGGGTGGCACCCAGTTGCGCGCCGGAAGAGGGGCTCGTCGCCCAGAGCATCACCGCGTCGGCACTGTTCTCGAGAACCGCGTGCTGAAGCTCAGCGCTGGCCCGCACCGCTCGCTCCAGATGACGGCGCGTTGTCAGGTCCGTGATGTAGTTGATGATCGCGGGCGTCCCGCCCGGTCCGGCGATGACGGCGGACGTGACCTCGGCAGGGAAGGTGCTCCCGTCTGCGCGAAGGAGGTCCATCTCGACCCGCCCCTGGCCGGTCGCGTCGCGCTGGACGGTGAGATCGGCGGCATGGGCCTGGTCGTAGTCGGGGACCACCGAGACGAGGCCCGTGCTGCCGAATCCGGCCGGGTCGCGTCCAAATATCCTCTGGGCGCTCAGGTTGGCATGGATCAGGGTCAGATCCAGGCGGAACAGGATCGTGGCCATCGGGCTGTTGTCGAGGATGGCCCGCTGCGTTTCCTCCATCTGCCGGCGCGCCTCAAGAGCCGCTTCGAGCCGCTCAATTTCATCGTTGAGCTGAAGAACCGAGACCGGCCGGGCCGCCGCGTCACGCAAGAGGAGCCAGCGCGATCGGACTGCCATTGCGCTGCCGTCGCTACGTGTGTGCGTCAGGTTCCCTCTCCAGGTCCCGGTCTCCCTGACCTCGGCCTCGAGCTCCTCCAGAGGACGCTCGGACGTGGTCTGGAGGAGTTCGTGCCAGAGCCGCCCCACGGCCTCTTCGCGGCTGTACCCCATCCGCCTCGCGGCGACGGGATTCCAGTGCAGGATGATGCCGTCGAGGTCACGTACCAGGACCGCGTCGGAGATACCGTCCAGGGCGGCGAAGGCAAGGGAGTCCTGCGACCGGGTCACTCCGGTGGATCCGTCCTGCTCAGTCACTACCGGAGCGAACCTTACGCCGGGACCCGCGCCTGCGGGCGCTATTATCGAGCGTCCAGCTCAGGAAGCCGAATAGGTAGGTGAACGTGGCAGGCGAGAGGATCCTCGTCGTAGACGACGAGCCCCAGGTCCGCAAGCTCCTGGAGACTTTCCTGGTGCGAGCGGGCTTTTCGGTGCGCATTGCGGAGGACGGTCTGCAGGCGCTCGAGTGTCTCCGCGAGGAGATCGCGGACCTCGTGATCACTGATGTCACGATGCCGAACCTCAATGGACTCGAACTGACCCGGCGCCTCCGCGCGAGCCACAAGACAGCCCGCATCCCGATCCTGATGCTATCGGCGCTGAAACAGGAGCAGGACGTACTCGCCGGCTATGCGCAGGGCGCCGACGACTACGTCGGGAAGCCGATCGAGCTAACGATCCTCCGCGCCAAGATCGACCTCCTGCTCCGAAGAGGGGCGGCGGTGGCGGGCGGTCCCGTCAATCGCACGGCCGATGTGATCGCCTTCATGCACGGCAAGGGTGGCGTCGGTGCTACGACCCTGGCGGTGAATACCGCCGTTGCCCTGACGGCCCAGGCGCCGGACCGGGTCTCGCTGCTGGATCTCTGCCTCACCTTCAGCAACAGCTCGCTCCTGATGGACATCCGCGGCCTCATGCCGCTCACAAGGCTGGGTGAGGTGCGCGGCAACATCGATGGCGAGGTCTTTGACCGCTTCGTCACCCATCACTCCTCGGGCGTCTCCGTCGTTGTCGCCAACCACGTCCCCGAGGACACCGAGCTCGTCAGCGTCCCGGCGGTGCAGCTCGCCATCGAGCAGATGCGGGACCGCTGCGACCAGCTGATCCTCGATCTTCCCGCCAATTTTTCCGAGCACACGCTCGCCGCGATCGACACGGCGCGACTGATCTGCCTTGTGACAACACCGCGGCTGCCCTCGATGAAGGCCGCGCGAGATTGCCTCTCGGTACTGGGCAAGATCGGCTTCCCTGCCGACCGGGTCCGCATCGTCGTCAACTTCACGGCACCGACCGGCCTCGCGCGCGAGCAGATCGTGACCTTTTTCAAGCGCGAACCGGACCTTGTCATTCGCTATTGCGAGCTGTTCGACACCGCCGCCGACGCAGGTCGCGTCCTTGTCACGAACTGGCCTGACAGCGACGGAGCTGTCGACGTCAAGGCCCTGGCGCGCAAGCTGCAGGATGCGATTGATGAGGGGCCCCGAGCATGAATGACGCCCGGCCAAACTAAGATTGGCGCTCATGGCTGAAGCGCCGCGAACGGGTCGCCGCTGGAACGTCCCCGTCCTGATCCTCGGCGCCATCCTCGCCGTGGGCGGTTTCGTGGCGTCGCTCCTGATCGGCGCCTCCCACACCACCGGCTCGCCGACGACGAACACCTCCCCGGTCGTGGTGGCCGCGCGCGACCTCGAGGCCCGAACGACGATCGCGACCGGCGACCTCACGGTCGTGCGGTACTCGAATGCCGACGTCCCTCCCGCTGTGGTCACCTCCATCGCTCCGGCGGTGGGGATGGTCCTCCAGGTCGCGCTGAAGAGAAACCAGCCGCTGCTTTCGAACCTTCTCGGCAAGACTGGCGACGTCGCCACGACCACCGGCGGCCAGCCAGGGTTTCTACCCCTCGACAAGGGCCTCGTGGCGACCACGCTGCCGACGGGAGAGCTTGTCGGCGTCGCCGACTTCATCCGGTCCGGCGATTACATCGACGTTGTCGCGATCGTGACGCCCAAGGGAGCGACGACCGCGAATGTGCGGACGATCTACGCCGGCATCCACGTCATCCGCACCGGCCTCGCGGGCCAGCAGGGCTCGGGGCAAGGTGCAGGGAGCGCCACGTCGAGCCTCACGATCGCCGTGACGCAGTGTCAGGCGGAATATCTCGATTGGTTCATCTCCAACGCAACGCTGAAGTACACGCTGCTCTCATCGCAGGATTACCCATCCGCCGGCGCGGCGCCCGACAACGCCTGCCCCGCCAGCGGCTCCAAAGGGGTCGTGGATTCCGACATCAAGGCTCGGTGGCCCGGCCTGGCGGGATGATCTGGCTGACTTCGCTGATTGCGGCCGCCGGCGTCGGCGCCTGCATCTTCGCTCTCGTCCCTCCGTTCAACCGCCGCGCCGAATCCAATCCGGTCGCCGATCGGATGGCCTTCTATGGCGTCTCCAACGAGATGAGCGCGGACGAGGAGCTGAGCCGGCTGAGCTTCTACGAGCGGATCATCAAGCCCCCTTTCGAGCGCCTGGCGGCGGCCATCTCGCAGCGAACCCCGCTGGGCTACCGGGAGCGGGTGGAGCGCAGCCTCGCGCTTGCCGGCAACCCTTATGGGCTCAGATTCGTCTCCTATCTCGTGGTGCGGACTCTCCTCGCCGTCACGGCAGTGACGTTCGGAGTCGCGATCGGCGTCCTGGCGGGCGACCCCGTGATCGGAACCGGGACTGCGGTCCTCCTGGCGGCCGGCGCCTGGTTGGGAATGGGCTTTTGGGTCCGGACCGAGATCCGAGTCCGCGCGTCGGTGATGCAGCGGGCTCTTCCGGACGTTCTGGACTTTCTCGTGATCGCCGTTGACGCGGGCCTGGGCTTTGATGCAGCGCTTGCGCGAGTCGTCGAAAAGTTCCACAACCCGCTCACCGAGGGCCTCGCTCTCGCGCTGGCGGAGGTCAAGCTCGGACGCGGCCGCCTCGAGGCGCTGGAGGACTTCGGACGCCGCTCCGAAGTCCCGGACGTGGCGACCTTCGTCCAGATGATCGTCAGCTCAGAACGGATGGGCGTCCCGATCGCCCAGGCGCTCCGGATCCAGGCCCAGGACGCCCGCTGGCGGCGCGGCGAGCGAGCTCGAGAGAGGGCAGGGAAGGCGCCCGTCCGGATGACCATCCCGATGGTGGCGCTGATCTTTCCGACGATCTGGCTCGTGATCCTGGGGCCTTCGCTCATCAGCGTTTTCTCGAAAGGGCTTTAGGCCGCTCTAGTCCAAACCTTCCTCACTCCGGGACCTCCGGGCGCACCCCCTGAAGGCCTACGGAAAATCGGGGCATCCTGCGCCATCAGGTCGCCCACGGAATGGTGAATTTGAAGGTGCTTCCCGTGCCGGGCTGGCTCGAGACCGAGACGGTTCCACCATGCATTTCCACGATCTGCTTCACGATCGGCAGGCCCAGGCCGGTGCCCGCTATGTAGCGGGTGTTGGCCGATTCGATACGCGCGTACCTCTCGAAGATCCTTTCGATGTGCTCCGGCGGGATGCCGAGGCCGGCGTCGGCTACCGTCACCTCCGCCGCATCAGGCGCCGCGGCGATGGTGACGGTTACCTGGCCGCCCTCGGGTGAGTACTTGACGGCGTTGCTGAGCAGGTTGGACAGGACCTGGGTCAGCTTGTCCGCGTCGCCGTCGACGGGGCGAAGCAACGGGTCTTCGATGAGAGTGAACTGGTGAATTGAACTCGAGGTCTGGGCGCGGGCGACGGCGGCCCTGGCGAGGTTGGCCAGGTCGACCGATGATCGGGCGAGTGTCGTCTTGCCCGACTCCATCCTTTCGAGGTCGAGGAGCTCGTTGATCATCCGCGCCAGCCGCTGGGCGTCGGAGTTGATGTCATTGGCGTAATCGCGGACCTCTGCGCGACTCAGTTCCTCGTCGTCTCGCAGCATCTCGCTGAAGCCCTGGATACCGGTCAGGGCAGTCCTGAACTCGTGGCTGACCAGCGAGACGAAGTGGCTCTTGTCGCGGTTCAGCTTCTCGAGAAGCTCTGAGGCCTGCCTGCGCGCGTCGATGTCTTCGACGATGGCCACGAAGTACTCGACCTCTCCGCCGGCGTTGCGCACTGCGGAGACCGTCATGTTTCCCCAGAAGACCTTCCCCTCGCTGGTCAGGTAGCGCTTTTCCAGGGAAAGCGACTGCGCCTCACCGGCGTTCAGGCGGCGATAGATCTGCCGGGTGGGTTCCAGGTCGTCAAGGTGGGTGACGTCGGCGAAGTTATGGGTCGCGAGGGTTCCGGGGGCGAATCCAAGCATCCTCTCGAGGGTCGGGTTGACCTCGAAAAGTTCCCCGGACAGGCTTACCGTGCAGATCCCAAGGCCGGAGGAATCGAATACCGCTCGGAATCGATCCTCGGCCGCCCTGCGGGCAGCGACGGCGACCTCGGCCGACCTCAGGACTCTAAAAAGAAGCACGACAGCTCCGAGTACGGCCAGCCCGACGACTGCCGCGAGGCCCAGGATCAGGGCGCTGATCCGCGTGGCCGCCTCGATTGCCTCGGTGCTCCGAACCGAGGCAATCACGGCCCAATGAGTCCCTGTCACGGGTGCATAGGCCGACATCGTTGGCGTATTCGAGACGTTCGCATCGCTTGTGCCCGAGCGCCCGGCCAGAGCCGCCCGAACGCGGGGGTCGCCTGCCAACGAACGGAGATCGAGCGGCGCGCCGGACGCGTCCGCCACGACCCCGCCGGCCTGGTCCGTTACGAGCAGCGCGACCCTCGAAGCACGGCCCACCTCGACGACATAGCTCCGGACCGTGGCCAGTGTGTAGGTCGCGGCCAGGATGCCAAGCGTTGCGCCGGACGGGGACAGGACCCGCACTGCTGCTGCGATTACGAGAGGCTCGATGCCGACGGCCGACCTGTAGGCAACCGAGATGTAGGGACGTGTCGTGGCGGAGGCGCCCAGGTACCAGTCGCGGAAGGAGAAGTCGGTATCGACCACCGCCGAGTTAAAGGGCGAGAGGTCCCGGAGGATCCCGGCGGGATCGGCCATGAAGGCATAGGCGATGTCACCCCGCGCCTGGCGCACCTCGTCGAGGATGGACGAGACCTCGGCATTGTCGTAGGTTGCCACCGACCCGTTGCCGAGAGCAGCGATGAGGTTTGGCCGTTTGGCAAACGTGTTCAGAACGTCGCTCAACCCGCCGAGCTGCTGATCGACGAAGGCTGCGCCCGCCGACGACGACGCCCTCAACTCCGAATTGACCTCGTCCCTGGCGTTCTGCTGGGTCGCGACTACAGCACCTGCGGCAAGCAGAACCAACGGCAACAGGCTGACTGCCAGGAAGAACGCGAGGAACTGTCTGGTCCCGCGCGGGCCTCCGGCTCGAATGACGGGCATCAACGGTCAATCTTGTCCCATTGGCGGCTTCGGGGCAGCCGAAGGCGACGAGACCCGATCCAACGGGGCCCGGGCGGCCACCCCGAAAGGGCGACCTACCCGGCTTGGGGAGGAACCGTTGTTGCTTGCCGGCATGGTTCCTCCGCCCCAGTGGACGTTCCGCTCTAGCTGAGGAAGGGCTTCACCGCGGTGAGGACGTCGTCCTTCGTTTTCGCCGTCTCGGTGGCGCCCATGTAGACGCCGCCTTCGGGCGGGAGCCCGGCTAGCTTCCCGATGAGTGCGGCGTGCCGGCACTCCACTCCGAAGATGCCGGCCGCGGCCTGGAGGATGGCCGGGTCGGTGATACCACCAGCCTGTCCGAGGTAGGCGCCGACTCCGGTCTCCTCAAAGGCCTTTGCGGTCTTGAGGAAGGTCGCGTAGTCCTTGAAAGTGGCGTCAGGGTACTTGACCGCCGGCTTTGCAACCGGTGTCCCGCCCAGCTTTGTAATCGTGTCGGTGAGGGCCTGCACGTGCGCCTGCTCGTCAGACCCGATGAGGGTGAAGATGGCCTTCGCTTTGGCCTCGGTGATGATGCCGGAGGCATTGCCCTGCTTGTAGAAGTCGGCTTCGAGGTACTCGAGGGTGAGTGCGAAGTTGAGAATGTCAAGATCGCCCTGGGCGGCAGCCGCCCATACGCGAGTCGTGGTCAGCAGTTGCAGCGCAGCCTCGCCGCTGATGACGGCGCCGGCCGTGAGGGCCGTGCGGCCGATAAAGCCGCGACGTGTCCAGATGGTGTCAATCAACATTTCGGATCAGCTCCCCAGGAACGGCGTGACCGCTTGAACGATCGTTGCCATGTCCGCGTTCGCCTCGACCGGAGCAGGTACCTGCTTCATGCCGAGGATGTCATTGAGGATCGCGGCGTGTCGGGACTCGACACCGGCGATGCTTGCCGCCGCGGCCAGGATCCCCTTATCCTTTATTTTCGTCACCTGGCCGTGGTAGGCTTTTACGCCGGTCTCTTCGAACACCAGCGCCGTGGCAAGGAACTTGGCCTTGTCGGTGAAGGTGCCATCCGGGTACTTGAGCGTGGGCTTTGCCACCGCCTTTGCGCTGAGCTTCTGCAACGTCCCCAGCAGCGCCTGGACGTGTGCCGCCTCGTGCTGCGCTATGGGTGCGATGTACTTGTAATCGTCCCCGAGGAGCTGCTGAGGCGCCTTGGAGTAGAAGTCGGCCTCGAGGTACTCGAGGGTCAGCGCATAGTTGAGGATCCCGACATCGCCTTCGCCAAAGGGGCTGCTCGGGGAGGGGCTGGCCGCGCTGCTCGGGCTGCTGCTCGAGGTCGAATTGGAAGTGCTGTTGTTCCCACAGGCGGCAACCAGCGTCGCGCCGGCCCCGATGAGACCGGCGAATCGAAGGAAGGAGCGGCGGTCGGCCTCTTTTTCGTAATAGATGACCGGCTCGCCGTCAAACGGCTCGGAACTCATGTCGCCTCCTAATTTGGGTGGTCCCGAGGCCACTCGAATGAGGGCATGGGGTGTTACTAAATCAGGATGGCGTGGCTATAACGTCAAGTGCGTCCTTCGATTGAATGATTTCTTATGATCCGGGATGGCTCACGAACCGTATCCCTTGACATGTCGGAACGTTTTACCGAGGCCGCGCCGGAGATCCTGGAGTTCGCCCTGGATGCCGTCCGAACGATGATCCGCTCTCTCCCCGGCGAGCGCGGGATGGAGGCGGCGGCTGCTCGTGTCGGCGCCGAGGTCGCGAAGCGGATAGAGGCGGGGCGGGTGGATTTCATCCTCGCGGGCGAGGATGGAGGCGGCGATTGTCCGACCAACCCAGGCTCTTTGTCGGTCCCCTGGCAGGCGGCCGGCCACACGCTCGGCCTGATCGAAGCGCGGGACCCGGGGCGAGCTGATGGCTTCGACGGCTACGACGAGTGGTTGCTGCGCCTGGCTGGAGAATTCCTTGGCGACGCCGTCCTGCGCTGGTCGGCTCTGGGCACAACCGTCGAGCGGCTGACGGTACGGGAAACGATCGTCGCCCGGCTCGTCGCAAGCGGATTGACAAATGCCCAGATCGCCACCCGCCTCGGCGTCAGTCGGACGACTGTGTCGACACACGTGGCGCACGTGCTTGCCAAGCTTGGGTTCCGATCTCGCGCCCAGGTCGCTGCCTGGGTGGTAAGGCGAGAGGCGGCAAGCGGTTCAGTGGGTGTCGCCTCCCTCCTCTGAGCCATCGGTCGGTCGTGGTCCCGAGCGGGGATGTCGGCCGGGCCCTACCCGAACTCAGCCTGCCGCCGCTGGCGCCGCTTCGGCAAGGATGCCTTTCAACGCCTCGATATCGATGGGCTTTGCGAGGAGCGCGTCGGCGCCGAGGCCGAGGAGTTGTTCGCGGATTCCATACAGGGGGTCGGCGGTGACCAGCACCACGTGGCCCGGTCGAGGCGATTCTCCGCGCCGCAGCCTCCTCAGCACGTCGATCCCGTCCCCATTCGGCATGTGAAGGTCGAGCAGCAGGAGGTCGAACCGGCGGACGGCCATCTTCTCCATCGCGATGGCGCCGTCCTCGGCGACCTCGACCTCCCACTCGAAGTCCTCGAGCAGGTCCTGGAGCAATTCGGTATTGGTCCGAGTGTCATCGGCGACGAGCGCCCGTCCGGCCACCGCACTCACGCGAGCCAATCCCTGGCGCGGTCGCTTCGTTCCAGCCCTGCCGGAGTCAGCTCCAATCGGTGTTGATGCAGCTTCGGCTGCAGCTTGGATTTCATGGGGTTCCGAGCATGGGCTTTCTGGAGCTTCAATGCCATAACCGGCGGTTTCGGATGTCACGGAGTATGGTCCGAGCCGCGACCGGCGGGACCAGACCGCGCGGATTACCGGATCCATGCTCAACCCGCCCCACTCCGCTCCCCATCTTTCGAGGCGGGGAGCTTGGCGGACCGGAAGCTGACGGTGAAGGTGCTTCCCACGCCGAACTCACTCGTGACACGCAGATCTCCGTCCATGAGCTGTGCGAGTCGACGACTCACCGGGAGGCCCAGGCCCGTGCCCTCCCGTTGACCCGGTACCTGCGTGTACTCGTCGAAGATCCGATCTATCTGATCGGCCGGGATCCCAACCCCGGTATCGCTGACCGAGACGTCGATCCGATCACCCGAGCGGGCTCCGACGATCGTGATAAGTCCTCCCTTGCTCGAGTGACGAATGGCGTTGGACAGGAGATTCCAGAGGATCTGGAGCAGACGCCGGCGGTCCACCCTGACCCGAAGGTTCGGCCCGACCTCAACTGTGATCGCGAGACCGCGTGTGCTCGCGATGGGTTCGACCTGTTCGGCCGCCTGGTTGAGGGTCGGTGCCAATTCGATCTCGACGCACTCAAGGTCCATCTTCCCGGCGGTGATCTTGGACATGTCCAGGGAATCGGTGACAAGGGCGAGGAGGTGTCTGCCCGCCGACTCGACATTTCCGAGGTACCGCGCCTGCTTCTCGTTCAGGGGTCCGCTTCGCTCGGCCTTGAGCAACTCGGTGAAGCCGAGGATCGAGTTGAGTGGAGTCCGGATTTCGTGGTTCACGTGAGCGACCAAACGTGTCTTGGCGTCGGACTCCTCGCGAGCCTGGGCTCCTCTTACGCGCTCGCTGACGTCAGTGGCCGACCCCGAGATCGCCATGAGCTCGCCAGCTTCGTTGCGGACCGGACCATAGGTCAGTGCCAGCGAGGCATTCAAGGTTGGTACATAAACCTCGCCGACGAAGGTCTCGCCCGAGAGACCACGGCGGAGATGGCCGAGGACGTCCGGGACAGCGGCGAAGACGTCAGTAGCCTCTCTGCCAATGGCCTCCTCCGACGTCACTCCGAAGAGCTCGAGGGATCGCCCTGCCGCCAGCCGGACGATCCCTTCGAGATCGATTTCGAACAAGATCACGGGCGCAATATCGACAACGTGTGCGAGACGCTTGCGGCTCTGGATCAGAAGATCTCGGTCCAAGCGCAACTCCGCTTCGCTGAGGGCCAATTCCTCGTGAAGTCTGGCAGCCTGGATCGCGGGCGCAGTCGCGGCCGCCAGAAGGGACAGAACTGTCGCGTCCTCGTCGGAGAACTGGCGATCGTCGTAGGCAGCCACCCCCAAAGCTCCTACCGGTTCGTTGCCGACGAGGAGCGGGACGGCGACGAGCGCCGAAACGCCTTCCGCGAGAGCCCACTGCATCGCCAAGGGATGATGCTGATAATCGTTGACGAGAACCGCCTGACGGCGCTGCAACGCCTCACCCAGAATGCTTTCGCCCGGTGGGAGATCGACGCTTTGAGCGGTCTCCAACTCGTCAACGCTCGCTATGAGGTGCAGCACGTCTCGGGTTGGCTCATACGACCGGAGGACCGCCACACCACCCCCGACCAGCTCTCGCGCGTGTTCGACGATCAATCGCCCCAGGAGAGCCACGTCCACCGCGCCACTGGCTGCCACCGAGACTTCATAGAGGCGCGTGCGAATGGCGTCGCTTTTTCGAAGGTCCTCAAGTGTCTCGCCCAGCGTCACATGCGCTTCCTGAAGCGCAGCCTCGGCCCGTTTGCGATCATCGATATCGGTGACGACCGAGTCGACGCTGAGGATCGTCCCCTCGGAGTCCCGGGTGGCGCTGAGATCCAGTCGAATCCATCCGCGAGTGCCATCGAAGCGGCGGGCCAATACCTCGGCCCCGGTCACGATCCCCTGCTGAGCCAGCATTGCGGTGAGGAGCGCGCGATCGGCGGCCGAAATGAACTCGGTTCCAAGAGCAGTTGCCTGGGCCTGATAGGTGGCCAGGTCCGGAAAGCGAAGAATCCGCAGCAGGGCAGAATTCACGGCGATCGTTTCTCCCGAAGGCGAATTCCGCGCCACGCCCACCGGCAACTGTTCAAACAGGCTCCGATACTCGCTCTCAGCTGCCCGCATGCGGCGGCGCTCGCCGGCTCTGTCCAGGCTTCTTCGCAGAGCGGCGCCGAGCCGCTCAAGGCCGCCCTTGATGAGATAGTCCTGCGCGCCCAGGCGCATCAGCTCCAGGCCGGTCTCAGCGCTCATCGATCCGCTGACAACGATCACAGGCATGTCCGGCTGGGCGGCGAGGGAAGTCCTTATCGCGTCTCGGATGTCCAAACCGGGGACGTTGTAGTCAGCAATGATCGCATCGGGGTGCCTGGAAAGGCCGGCGGTCAACGCGTCCGCGCTGGCGACGCGTTCCCAATCCAGCTCGAACCCCTCCTCTTCAAGTTTCATGATCGTGAGGCTGGCATCGTCCTCGTTGTCCTCGATGAGCAGGACTCTCATTGAACGTCCGGGGAAGATGCAGGTGACCTCGCCGGCTGAGTTGGGCGGTTCAGCACGAGCCAATACAGGCCGACCTCCCGGACGGCCGCGACAAACTGGTCGAAGTCCACGGGTTTGACGATGTAGCTGTTCACGTGCAGCTGGTAGGCGCGGTGGAGATCACGTTCTTCAGCGGAGGACGTGAGCAACACGATGGGCACGCTGACCGTTGTCGGATCGTCCCGGACCTGGCGCAGGACCTCCAGGCCATCGACCCGGGGCATGTTGAGGTCGAGCAGGACCAGTTTCGGCATACCGTTCGAACGTCCGCTATAGGCGCCTTTACAAAACAGATAGTCGAGGGTTTCCTGACCGTCCCGCACCCGCACGATCCGGTTTCCGAGGTGGTAGTCATTCAGAGCATCCATGGTCATCTCGGCGTCGTCGTCGCTGTCCTCCGCGAGGAGCACTTCCACCTGCGTTTCGGATTCCACCTTTACGGGCCTCCCAAAGTGAATGAGAACGTCGCACCCCGGTCGACGACGCCGTCGGCGAAGACTTTGCCGCCATGCCGGGTGACGATCCGCTTGACGATGGCAAGCCCCACTCCGATTCCCTCGTACTCGTCGGCACCGTGGAGCCGCTGAAACACTCCGAACAGCTTGTCTTTGAATCGCATGTCGAATCCAGCGCCGTTGTCGCGCACGTAATAGACCGTGCCCGTCTCCGCCGTCCAGGTCGACCCGACTTCCACCAGGGGGTGGGTCCGGTTGCGTGAGTACTTCAGAGCATTGGAGAGCAGGTTGGCATACACCTGCTGAACAAGCCCGGGATCGCCGTCGCACGCCCGCATGTCGGCGATCGTCACCTCTGCGTGGGTCTGTTGGACATCGCCGCGGAGGTCCTCGAGCGCTCGCCGCGCAGCGTCACCCGGTATGAAGGACACCCTCGTGAGGTCCTGCCGGCTCAAACGAGACAGCGTCAGCAGCTCGTCGATGAGCTGGCCCATCCGCTGGGCGTTGACCGCTATGCGCAGCGCATATCGGCTGAGTTCCGGGTCGGGCCCGGATTCCGTCTTCTCTCTCAGCTTGCTGGCGAACCCGGCCATTGCCCGCAGAGGCGCACGGAGATCGTGGGAAACGCTGTAGGTGAATGCCTCGAGCTCCTGGTTCGAAGCGGCAAGCTCCGCGGTCCGATTCTTCACGCGTAGCTCCAGCTCGCTGTTGAGCCGAGCAAGTTCGCTCTGTGTTCGCTTGCGGTCCGTGACATCGAGGAACGCCTCCAAGGCCGCGATCTGCCTGCCGTCCTCGCTGTAGATGGGGCTGGCCCAGACCTCCAGCGCGGCGCGCCCATCAGCGCGCGCTATTTCGATGTCGTCCGACCGAACGTATTCTCCGGTCAGTGCGCGCGCCAGCGGCAGTTGGCGCCGGGCGTACACGTCGTTCGTTCCTTCCACGTAGATCTGATAAACCTCAGAGAGTTGAGCCGGGGCGGCGCCTGGAGTCAGTCCTGGCCCAAGGAGCTCGTCGGCCACCCTGTTCGCGTACTGCCGCCGGCCATCGGTGTCAACCACGAAGACACCCACCGGCAGACCGTCCAGGATCTGCTGTCGCTGCTGGCCCTGCTCCCGCAGTTCGTGCACCGCACGACGCCGTTGTGCCAGGTTGACAGCCGTCATCGCAAGGCCGGCGGCGATGATCAGGGAGAGAATGCCAGTCAGTACCAAAACGTTCGTCTGCAGGCGCCTGGCGTCCGCCAGGGCCAGCTCCCTGTCAACCTGGGCGAGCAGGGCCCACCTCCGCAACGGGATCGGCGAGTAGGCCGAGATTGTCCGCCTTCCACCCGAGGTCAGCTCTCCGACTCCTGAGTGACCCGCCAGGGCCGCCTTTACCCGCGGGTCACCACCGACGAAGTGGAGTGCTCCGCCACTGACGCCAGGCCCGGCGACGAGGTTCCCACGTTGGTCAACGACGGTCAGAGAGAACTCGCCTGCCGCGCGATGCTGGTCCGTGAAGTCCTGGATTGCCTTCGTGGGAATGTTCACGACGAGGATGGCGAGAGGCTGTGCTTCGGAGTTATCGGCAAATACGGGTGCCGCAACTGCTACCACGAGCGGGTTCCCCACCAGCGCTGAGACGTAGGCCTCGGAGAGATAGGGCGCGCGTTTGGCCAAGACCCCGGTGTACCAGTCTCGTTGACTGAAATTCCTGCCGACCACGGCCGGGTCCAATGGCTGAATGTCGGTCAGCGTGCCCGCAGGATCGACGATGAATGCGGCGTTGCTGCCGGACACGGCGCTCTGAAGCTGGGCCAGGCGCCCCCGGATGACGCCGAAGTCCTCGGGCGACCGTCCTCCATCGATGACGGCAGCCCTCAACAACGGGCCAGTTGCAAACGCGCTCGTGACGTCGAGGGCGTCCTGCATCAGCACTCCGACAAAGCCGGCGCTGAGGTCGGCGGAGGATGTCAGGCGGTCGTCAACCTGCGCCCGGAGCGCGCCACTGCCGATCTGGATTGACAGAACCGCCAGCACCACCAGAGGCGTGAAGCTGAGCAATCCGGCCGCAGTCAGCATGGGAACCGTTCCCACCCTTTCCAGGCGTTTGATCATCCGCGCGAAGACTTCAGATAGTCGATGGACTGGAAGTCGTTGGGACGCACTTGGCCAGAGGCCAGAGCAAGGTCCGTTTGGCCATGCTCGCGGGCCGGCACCAGCCCCCCTTGGCAGATTTCAGGGCCGACAACCAGGAACAGCGGTGCCGTCGAGGAATGACAGGTTCTCAACTGAATCCCGTGGTCAGACAGGATGGTGCGCGCGGCATAACAAAGCGCGCAATTCTGGAGCGACGCTCTCACATCCCGCCTCTGGCAGCGCAGGCCCTTGCCAGTGGCTGAACGGCTTTGCGACCTATTCGAGGATCGACGCTGCGCTTGAAGGCGCTACTGCGCGCGTGTCATCGAGCGTCCAAACTCGACCGAGTTACCAGCCACTCGGAATTAAATCCGGCCCGTCCTCGGTGCGCCCGTCTCCGGCGAACGGGGGCACGGAAGCGCCGACTCGATCCGTTCGAGCTCGAGAGTCCGTCTTAGGTGCTCGGGTGCATTCCTAAAGCCATACGCCCAGGCCTATCAAGGCAGTCAGCGAGCCTCGGGCTGACCTTTGCCTCCTTCGCGGAAGCCGAGGTCAACCATTTGTGGTACCGCGCAGGCGGTGCGCTCGGACCGGAACGTCAAATCCCTTGACATTCAAGTCCGTGGCCGGCGCCTCGAGCCGGTGGGCGGTCAGCCACACCGACGTGCGGCGACCGGCTTCGGCGTCGAGCAGGATCTCACCTGGCCCGGCGGCGCCCTGCAGGCGGGCGGCCAGGTTGGTCGCCTCGCCCAGCACGCTGAGGTTGGCGCCGGGTGCTAATGTCCCGACCACCGCCGGGCCGGTCGCGATGCCGATTCCGACGGGGAGTCCAAGCGCATCTGCCTTGTCCCGGAGGGCGACGGCGGTTTCGAGGGCGTGGACGGCGTGGTCGATCGTGGCGCCCGACACGTTGAACGTTGCCATCACTGCATCGCCCGCGAATTTGTCCACTACTCCACGGTGCCGCGCCACCTCCTCAGCGGCCCAGCGCTGGTAGGTGCCGATACGCTCCGCGAGTTCGGCCGGCACGCTCGTCCGGCTGAGCGCCGTGTAGCCGCGGACGTCCGCAAACAGCACAGTGACAAGCCGTTCGCCGACTGGTTCCACGGCAGCGACCTTGGACTCACTCAAGGGCATGGAGGTTGCCGGCCCGGGGTCCGCCCCGAGATCTGCGAGCATCGCCGCGGCCTCGCTCGCGATCAGCCGCGCACCTCTCATGGCGGCGTCGGCCTGGAGTTCGTGGAGTGCGGCAACCGCGACCTCGTCCCGGCCGAGGGCCGCCAGGGCGCCGGCTTCGAGGAGGATGGTCTCGGCAGCCCACACCCAGTAGTCCACCCCGCCAAAACCCCGCCGTCCCTCTTCAAAAGCGGCCAACGCGACTTCCGCGTGCCCCTCGGCCAGCGCAATCCGGCCGTCAAGGCGGCGCCTCGCGGACTCGGCGAGCACCCGTGAGCTGGGCGCAAGCTGGTGGCTCATCTGCTTCCCCGCCTCAAGGTCGCCCGTGGCGATCTCGTGACCAGCGACCCGATCGGCGACTACGTAAGCGAGACCGTCAGGCCAGTCTTTGACGATGCCCCTGATCGTCTGCGCAACACTCCTCAACCTCTCGGTCTCGCCGATGACGGGAAGCAGGCGGGTGGCCATCAGCGCGTGCGCCAACTTGTCCTGGAGCTCGTCGGGCTCCGCGTATTGGTCGAACACGGCCTTCGCCTCGTCGAGAAGGCCCGCCTCGGTGAGCTCGAGCGTGAGGACGACCGCGGCCCGCCGCTTCCATGTCGGCGAGCCGAGGTCCTCGGCCTGTTCGACCGCCCGGCGGGCGGCGATCAATGCGCGCGCCGGCCAGCCGGTCAGGCCGAGTGCCCAAGCCTCGAGGGAGTGGCGGGAGACTCGTGAAGTTCCGATCAGGGTGTGGCGGTCGAAGAGGCCGACCCTGGCCTGGACCTCGCCGACTCGGCCGCCGAAAATCCTGAGTACGCAACCGTTGTAGAGAAGTGTGTCGGCAATCTCCGCGTGGCCTCCTGCTGTCGCCTCGTCGAAACTGCGGTCCACCATGGCCACCCCCTCCGCAATCTTGCCGCTGTACGACAGGCCGGCTCCCAGGTAACCCGTACACCAGACGCGCGCGACCTCCGAGCCGGCGGCCTCCGCCACCTCGACGCCCCGACGGGCGAGGGCGGCGCAGCCTTCGCCGTCGAGTTGGAACAGGCGCAAGCCGGCCAGGCGCATGTAGGCCAGGGCAAGATCCTCGCTCGGGCCGGCCGGCTCGAGAGCTTCTCGGGCCCGCTCGTAATTCTCGAGGGCGAGGTCGGCACGGAACAGTTCCCATAGGGTCCGCCCGAGCCTCAGCCGGTAGTGAGCCGCCATGACCGTGTCGCCGAGCCCTTCCATTGTTTCGATCCCCGCTTCGAGATGGCCCCGAGCGGTGGAGGAGTCGCCCGCGAGCAGCAGGGCGGTGCCCATCCGACAAAGGACGGTTGCCTCCAGGGGGGAGTTGGTGAGGTGGGGAATCACGCGCTCGTATAGCGCCGCGGCGTCGTTGTGGGCATACGAGAGCTCGGCGGCCGTGGCGGCTTCGAGGCAGAGGGGTACGGCCTCGGCCGCGCGCCCGCCGGCGAGCAGGTGCCTGGAAATTTCGACCGCCGGTGCGCCTGCGGCTGCGAGCACATCCGCCGCCCGGGAATGCAACCGCCGCCTGTGCGGCAGGATGGTGTCCTCATAAACCGCCTCGCGGGTCAGGGCGTGGCGGAAGCGGTAGTCCCCGCCGGGATGCTCCTCGAACAGTTGCTGTTGGAGGCAGACCTCGACCGCATCCTGGATCGTGGCCTCAGCTCGCCCCGACACCGCAACCAGCGCTTCGTAAGAGAACGGACCGCCCAGCACGGCAGCGCAGCGAAGGACGTCCACCTCTTCTTCGGTGAGACGGTCGAGCCGCAGCAGGATGGTGTCTTTCACGGACTCGGGAAGCCGAATCTCGGCCAGAGCCCTCCGGTCCCAGCCGGTCTCGGTGCGATAGATGTCGCCCTGATCGAGCGCCGCCTTCAAGAGTTCCTCGAGGACAAAGGGGTTGCCTTCGCTGCGGCGATGCAGGAAGTCCCGGGTGTCCTCGCGGACATCCTTGATGTCGAAGATCGCGCGCACGACATCGGCGACCTGCTGGGGCTGAAGGGGGTCTAGTTCCACCACGCTTGTGCCGGCGCGCTTCCAGCCCTGGATCATGGGCAGGAGCGGGTGCCTGCGGTGCATCTCGTCGCGCCGGTAGGTGGCGACCACCAGGATCCGAAGGGAGCGCAGGCGGCGGGTCAGGTAGTCGAGCAATTCCCGGGTGGACGCGTCGGCCCAATGAACGTCCTCGACGAGGATCAGCAGGCCCTGCCGATCGGCAGGCAGGCGGAGGAGTGCTAGCAGGGCTTCGAAGAGCCGCAGCTTGCCCTGCATCGACTCCACGTCCGGTGCTGCGCTTTCCGGTTCGAGCTGTGGAAAGAGGTGCGCCAGCTCACGGCGCACGGGGCCTAACCGCGCCCGGACCTCCTCGACGTCAATCCCGGCCAGGTAGTTGCCAACTGCCTCCAGGAAGGGAAGGTAGGGCAGTGCCAGTTCCGCCTCCGAACAGCTGCCTAGTAAGACCTCCATGCCCAGGCTACGAGCCCGCGAGGCGAGCTCATTCGCCAGCCGCGTCTTGCCCATACCGGCGTCGCCTGCCAGGAGCAACACCCTGCCGGCACCCCGGTTTGCGCTAAGAAGAGCATCTTCGAGTGCTGAGACTTCTCGTTCGCGCCCGATGACCACGGGACAGAGTGCGCGCTCCATTGCAACGGCTAAGGGTACGGGGCAGCCATGCGCCGCACGCCTAAACGTGATCTTGAAGGAGAGGCGTGGTGGGCGACGCTGGGATTGAACCAGCGACCTCCTGCGTGTGAAGCAGGCGCTCTCAGAATTGCCCCATTTGGCTCCATATTTGATCTTAAATCTAGCGCCTGCGTATCAAGTACGCTAGATTTTAGCGTCTGCTACTCGTTCCCGAATTTTGCCGAAAATCGGCCCTGTTTCTCCTTCCGCACAGCCGTTCGTTTGGTTGATTTGGTGGGGGCGGGCGTGCGCTCCCAGCCTCACACCCTGGTCGATGAGGGCCTTCATCAGCGACCGGTAGGGCACCCCTCGGCTCTCGGCCGCGTGTTTGGTGCGCCCGAGCAGCTCGGTCGGAACCCGAAGAGAGATCTTCGTGGTGCTCTGGTCGATTGCGTCCAGGACCTCCCTTTCGAACTCATGTGGTCGAAGGGTCCGAGAACTTCGTCTTCACTCTGACTGCCCACCCCCCACTTCGCCCAGATCCCCTCGGCTCGGGCTCGAGGACAATCCGAAGGTGTCGGCTACTCGCCGGGTCAGTTCCTCAACGGTCAGATCGGTGGTGACCTCGATGACAGGGAGCCGTGATGCACGAGCCTCATCGAATACGCGTTCACTAAAGAGCCGATCACGAACCTGCAGATTGGCGAGGGCACGTTCCGGTTGGCTGGTCCTCCGGGCGATATCCCAGGTCGATCCCCGCGCCTCGAAGGCAACGCTCCGGAACTCTGGCGTGGGGTTCAACCACACCGCGTGGTCGGGCGGGCTTAAGGGCGCTACCAGTCGCGGCAGCAGTTTGAAGCCTTCGACCAAAATGGGCGGCTCCGCCGGAAGGGCCAACAAGTCCTCCAGGATCAACTCGAAGCCTTCACCCTGGAAGCCGCGGAAGGTATCGAGCATCTCGGTCGGAGACCGACCCACCCACCTTTCGTCCATGTTCATGGCCAAGAAGGAGTGGAGCAGCGGATGGTCAATGGGATTGGATCGTTCGATGTGCGGAATGATCGTGTCATCGCAGCTATAGAGCTGTAGGCCATAGTCGGCGGCGAGCCGTCTTGCCACGGTCGACTTGCCCGCACCGCTGCCACCGCCAATCCAGTAGGCGTGTGGCAGTCGAGATGCCAAGCGATCCGGCGGTGTCCGCCGCTTCAGTTCGCCCTGAGTCGTGTCGCCCATCGCCGGACCGATGGTACAGAAATGAACAAGTCCCTACTTTGTAGCTACTTATGGTAGTTTCTCGACATGGGAGCTGAGCAACGGAAGGTCGTCCGACTCAATCGCTCGGGAGGATCCCGAACTGTCACGGTGCCCAAGACGTGGCTGCGTCGGATCGGCCTCGACGATGACTCGGAGTCCGCCGAGTTGGTTCTGAGCGAATCCGGGATATCCATCGAGCGAGTCGCTGCAGACGCGCTCACGATCGAGGAGGAACCCGACTTCGCGGGGTTCATGAACTTCATGCTCAAGTCCTCCTTCATTCATCCCGAAAGCCTGGTCAACGCCGCCGACGTATTTGCGGAGGATGAGGACCTGGTTCCACCCAGGAAGCCGGCGAAAGCGGGCGCCTAGGCGCTGCCAGTGCCCGCTGGCAACCCTGACAGGACCTTCCACGGGTGGACGATCCTGTTCACGGAACCATTCCTCTCCTCATACGGCGATCTGAGTGCAAACGCCCGCAGGTTGAAGGGCGAGCTATCGAACGAGGAGTACGCGGAGCATCCGGACGTCAAGCTTTTCCTGGCCGTGCGCGAGCTCACGAAAGACGTAGTCCCCAGCGATCCTCATCACCGGGACTACCAGTTACGAGGCGAGTTGGCCAAGTTCCGCCGCACGAAAGGCAGGGGACTCCCCCGGCGATACAGGCTCTTCTGGGCCTTCAGCGACCAGTCGAAGGCGATCATCTTCCTGTATCTCAATGACGCCGACTCGCTGCGCAAGGAAGGAGGTCGGACGGATCCCTATCGCCTCTTTGCGGGCATGGTTCAGCGCGGCGAGGTCGGA
>JAYUBK010000281.1:0-11335 GCA_043740835.1 Chloroflexota bacterium | reverse complement strand
TGAAGCCGCAGACCGTGCTCGAGACGCTGCAGGCGCTCACCGCCGACCGCGACGACGTCATCTTCTCGACCGGCGTCGGGCAGCACCAGATGTGGGCGATGCAGTACCTGCTGTGCAACCAGCCGCGGACGTTCATCACCTCGGGCGGCCTCGGCACGATGGGCTACGGCATCCCCGCGGCGATCGGCGCGAAGGCCGCGCGCCCCGACGCGACCGTGGTGTGCGTCGACGGCGACGGCTGCTTCCAGATGACGTGCCAGGAGCTGGCGACGGCGACGCTCGAGCAGCTGCCGATCGTCGTCGTGCTCGTCAACAACGGCTCTCTCGGCATGGTGCAGCAGTGGCAGAACCTGTTCTTCGAGGATCGCCTGTCGCAGGTGCACCTCACGCATCAAGTGCCGGACTACCAGGCCCTGGCCGAGGCGTACGGCGCCGCCGGCTTCACGGTCACCAGCGAGGACGACCTCGAGGGCACCCTGGCGGAAGCGCTGACGTGCGGTCGCACGGCAGTCGTCGACTGCCGGGTCGATCCGCGCGAGGCGGTCTACCCGATGATTCCTGCCGGCGCCGCCGCGATCGACATGATCGAGTTCCAGCCGGAAGTGGGAGTGATCGCGTGAAACACACCGTCTCCGTCCTCGTCGAGAACAAGCCGGGCGCGCTTGCACGCGTGTCGACGATGTTCGCGCGCCGCGCCTTCAACATCGAGAGCCTCTCGGTCGGCCCGACCGAACGCCACGACGTCTCGCGGATCACGCTCCGCGTCGACTGCGAGCGGCACTCGATCGAGCAGATCGAGAAGCAGATGCACAAGCTCGTGAACGGGCTCCGCGTCAACGAGCTCGAGCCCGGCGAGGCCGTCGAGCGCGAGCTAGCACTAATCAAGGTACACGCGCCCGCCGACAAGCGGCACGAGCTGGTCGCGCTCGCGGAGGTCTTCCACGCCCGGGTCGCCGACCTCGGCGCCGACGCGCTGATCTTCGAGGTCGTAGGATCTCCCGAGGAGCTCGACTCCTTCGAGGAGCTCGTGCGCCCGTACGGCGTCAAGGAGATGGCGCGCACCGGCCGGATCGGCCTGGGCCGCAGCTCGGCGACGACTACCCCTCTGCGCAAGCAACACGTCTAGGACGAAGGAAAGGAACTCGATGGCGACGGTTTATCGCGAAGGCGACATCTCACTGCTCGGCAAGGTTGCGGTTATCGGCTACGGCAGCCAGGGGCATGCCCATGCCCTCAATCTCCGTGATTCGGGCGTCAAGGTCGCAGTGGGGCTGCGGCCCGGCTCGAAGTCGCGGGCTGCTGCCGAGGCCGAGGGCCTCGAGGTCGGCACCCCGGCGGAGGTCGTGAAGGACGCCGATCTGATCGCGATCCTGCTGCCCGACCAGCACCAGCCGCAGGTGTACGAGGCCGAGATCGCGCCGAACATGAAGCCGAACGCGGCGATCCTCTTCGCGCACGGCTTCAACATCCACTTCGGCCGGATCCTGCCGCCGGCCGGCCACGACGTGATCATGGTCGCCCCCAAGGGCCCGGGCCACATCGTGCGTCGCATCTACACCGAGGGCTTCGGCACGCCGGCGCTCTTCGCGGTCGCCCAGGACGCCAGCGGCAACGCCCGCGCGATCTCCATGGGCTACGCAGCGGCCATCGGCTCCCACCGTGCGGGCATGCTCGAGACGACGTTCATCGAGGAGACCGAGACCGACCTCTTCGGCGAGCAGGCCGTCCTCTGTGGAGGCGTCAGTGCGCTGATCAAGGCGGGGTTCGAGACGCTCGTCGACGCCGGCTACCAGCCGGAACTGGCGTATTTCGAAGTGCTTCACGAGATGAAGCTGATCGTCGACCTGATGTACCGCGGCGGCCTCGGGTTCATGCGCTACTCGATCTCGGACACGGCCGAGTACGGGGACTACACGGCCGGCCCGCGGATCGTTAACGACGCCGTACGCGCCGAGATGAAACAGATTCTGAAAGAGATCCAGGACGGCACCTTCGCGGAGAAGTGGATCGATGAGAACGAGCACGGCGGCCGGCGAGCGTTTCTGGAGATGCGCGAGAAGAACGCCGACCACCAGATCGAGAAGGTCGGCGCCGGGCTCCGCGAAATGATGCCCTGGCTCGAGCCACCCGACAAGCGATGAGCGCCCGCGTAGCGTTCCAGGGTGAGGCGGGCGCGTATTCGGACGAGGCGGCCCGAACGATCCTTCCCGGGTCGCGAACCACCGGGTACAACACGTTTGCCCAGGCTTTCGCGGCGCTTCTGCGGCGCGAGGCCGATGCCGCCGTGCTGCCGGTCGAGAACAGCCTTGCCGGCATCGTGCAGGAGGTCAATGACCTCCTCTGGGAGCACCGCGTGCTGCGGGTCAGTGGCGAGCACATCCACCCGGTGAGGCACTGCCTCCTCGGCACCGGAGAGGGCCCGATCAAGCGCGCGATCTCGCATCCGCAGGCATTGGCGCAATGCCGCAAGTGGCTTGAGGCAAACAACGTCGAGCCCATCCCCTTCCACGACACAGCCGGCGCCGCCCGCCACCTTGCGGAGGTGCGGACGCCGGGCCTCGGGGCCATCGCAAGCCGCGCCGCGGCGAGCCGTTACGGGCTCCAGATGATTGCCGAGGGAATCCAGGACGATCCCTCCAACCGCACCCGTTTCATCGTCGTGGAGCGAGGAGAACCGCTGCGCCCGGAATCCGCCGGACTTGCCCACAAGGCCTCGCTTGCGTTCATCGCCGCCCACCGCCCGGGGAGCCTGGTCGCGGCCTTGAAATGCTTCGGCGACCGCAGCGTGAACCTCACCCGCCTCGACTCGAGACCGCTTCGAGACCGACCCTTCGAGTACCTGTTCCATCTCGATTTCGAGGTCGGCAGCCCGGAGGTCGGCGGGGATGCGCTTGCGGCCCTGGAGTCCGAGGCAAGCGAGGTGCGGCTTTTCGGAACCTTTCCAGCCGCGACCAGCCCGGAGGTCGGCTAGAGGGGGCGTGACATTTCCGATTCGATGATGGAAGGGTCGCGTTCCATCGGCATCATCACTCCCGTGGCCGCGAACCCACACCGCTCATAGAGCGCGATGGCTTGCGAATTGGTCGCGTTCACGTGGAGGTTGACCTGGTTCAGCCCCAGTTCCTGAGCTCGCGCCACCACGGCACCGATAAGCGCCCTCCCGATCCCCGTGCCATGAGCGTGGGGTGCCACCCACATCGAAAGCAGCCATCCCTCGCCGTCTTCGCCCGCCTCAAGCGCCGCGCATCCGTCGAGGAGGTCCCCGTTCTCGGAGATGAAGATCGCCAATTCTCGCGAGAGGGCGCCGCGGCGAGTGCGAGCCTGCCATTCGGAGTCGAGGTAGCCCACGCTGCTGGCGAAGGTGCTTCCGAACGCGCTCGGAGCATCGCGGAGAGCCCGCAACCGAAGGTGCCGCCACTCACTCCATTCGTCCGAGCGAATCCGCCTGATCACGCCCGGTAGCCCTCAATCTCGATCACCTTGTCACGGCTTCGCACTCCGCCGGCCAGTCGGACCGCCGACAGTCTCACGGAGAGGAAATGCGCGACCGCTTCCAGCAGTTCGGCGTTGGCGGCCCCTTCGACGGGAGGCGAGTTGAGCCAGGCATGGAGCACCTCACCCTGCCACTCCAGGCGCCGCTGCGCAGACCGGAGATGCACGTGAACCGCGATGCGGCCGGGCTTTCGCCCCTCAGCCGAAGATTTCATCCTGCTGAGAGCGCAGCTCGTAGAGGAATGACGTGGTGTCGACATCGACATCGTCCCAACCGAGCGGCTCATCCATCTTGATCGTCCGCTTGACCCGCCCGGAATAGGCGAAGCCGAACGGCAGAAGTCGCTGCGATCGCGCGACGTCGACCCTTTCCGAGAGGCCATAGACGGTGTAGCCGCCGCCGCCGTCGAGCTCCTCGCCCGGTAGCAGGTCGCGCTTGGCGACAGTGATCAGCTCGGCGCAGGGGCCGGTCGCGAGGTCGCCCGTCGGGCGCCCGGTGACGATCGCCTTCGCCATCGACATCGGAACCTCGACGCAGGCGAGGTGGTAGGGCCTGAAAAGACCCCAGTTCGGGCCCCACTGCTGGGCGGTCCCTCCGAATCCCGGCTCGAAGAGTGAGCCCATGGACGAGCGGACACCGGGGTGCGGGGAGGTGACGACAACAAAGACACCCGGGAAGACCTTGTCCTGGTGCACGTATTCGCCGGACTCGTTGACGGCGTTTGCCATGTCGACGACTCCCTCCTCATCGAGCAGGCCGCCGTCGGCCCGGAGGGAGAAGACCTTGCCGAGGTCCTGCCAGCTGCAATGAGGCTCGTGCATCCCCCGCCGGGCGGGTGGCATTCCGAGCACGTTTGACACGGCCACCATCTCGAGCTGCGACTTGGTTCCGTCGCGGAACTCGTTGTACATCTTCGGGTTCATCCTGTTGCGGGTCGCGATCTCCAGGTACTTTTCCGGAGTTGCGTGGTGGTCATCGGGAAAGAGGACGGTGCCCCGGCCCGCGCACACGATCTTGAATCCGAGCGTCCGGGCCCAATCGACCATCTCGAAGATCGCGCCCGGCTGGTCCCCGGCCGCCAGCGTGTAGACAACGCCCGCAGCCCGGGCCTGGCGGGCGAGGATGGAGCCGACGACCGCGTCGGCCTCGACGTTCAGCATGATCGTGTGGTGTCGGTTGGCGATCGACTCCGACGCCACCCGGGCGCCGGTCTCTGGATCGCCCGTGCACTCCGAGATCGCTTCCAGCATCTCGAGACGGGGCAGCAGCAGGGGATCCTCGGTTGCGACGACGTCCCCGCGCCGGAGGGCGTCGTTCGCTTCCGTCGCGGACTGCGTTACGGTCACTCGATCGCGAGCCCAGCCGTTCTCGCTGAAGCCCCGGATCGCGCGCTCGACGTCGAGGTCGCAAAGTGCCCGCACCTGGATCCCGCTCATCGTCGCGATCTGGTCGACGACGCCGCGGCCCATCCGCCCGACTCCGACGACACCGACCGGTGCCGGGTTTGATGAACGGTCGATTAATTCTCGGGTGTACATATCAGGGCTGCGAGACTACCATTGGCCGCAAATTCGAAGCACACAGTGGGGAGGTCGACTTGTCTGACATCAAGGACGTCACTGACTATCTGGCCAAGGACGCCTGGAGCCGGCGTCGGTTTCTCCAGACGACCGGACTACTCGCAGCGGGCCTGGCCGCCGGGCCGGTCCTCGAGGCATGCGGCGGCGGCTCCGGTACCGACACCGGGAACTCGAGCGGGCCTTATGTGGTGCCGAAGCCGAAGTCAGGCGCCAAGGTCCAGCTCCTCCAGTGGAACAGCTTCGTCAAGGCTGCGGACGATGAGTTCAAGAGGCAGGCCGCGGAGTTCAACTCCAAGTTCGGCACGCAGGTCACGATCCAGACCGTCTCGGGTGACGACCTCGTCGCCAAGACACCGGGCGTGGTCGAGGCCGGCGCGGGACCGGACATCATCCAGATGGAGTACGGCTGGCCCCATCTCTATGACTCGGCCTGTGTTGACGTAACCGCCGATGTCACCTACCTGAAGAGCAAGCTCGGTGCAATCCACCCGGTGAACGACCAGTTCTGCAAGGTCGGCAACGCGTACCGGGCGATCCCCTACACGCAGGTCCCGAACGCCTGGAGCTACCGCACCGACATCTGGACCGCCGCCGGCCTGAACAGCTTCCCGACCACCTGGGATGAGTTCAAGGCGACGGGCAAGCAGCTGCACGACAAGGGTGTCAAGCAGGACATCGGGGTCAGTCTCGGCCACGCCTATGGCGACGCCATCACCATGTGGTACCCCCTGCTGTGGGACTTCGGCGGCGCGGAGGCGACAGCCGATGGCAAAACGGTGACCATCAATTCGAAGGAAACGCTGAACGCGGTCAACTACGCCATCGACATCTGGAAGAACGGCTACATCAACCAGAACACGCTCAGCTGGCTGGACCCCGACAACAACCAGGCCTACCACTCGGGAAATATCTCCGCCACCCTTAACGGCGCATCGATTTACCTCAAAGAGAAGAACATCCTGAAGAAGTACATCGATGTAACTCAGAATGCCGGAATGCCAAAGGGGCAGAAGGGCCTCAGCACTCTCAACCTGATCTTCAACCACGCCGTCATGAAATGGTCGACCGAGCAGGAGACGGCGCGCGCCTTCCTCCTCTACGCGATGGATCATGACAACTACTCGAAATGGATGGGCGTGGCCGGTGGATACAACGCGGGCCCCTTCGCGGCCTTCAACAACGACCCGGTCTGGACCAGCGACCCCAAGCTCAAGCCCTTCTACGACGTCGTCCCCAACGGGAAGTGGCCGGGCTGGCCGACCACGCCCGGCAAGGCGACGGCTCAGAGCCAGGTCCAGTTCATCATCGTCGACATGTTCGCCAAGGCGGTCACCAGCAATGACGCGAAGGGTTCCATCGCGGACGCCGAGCAGAAGCTCAAGAGGATCTACGAGAAGCCGTCGTAGGGACCGTCGAACTCAGTGGTTGGACAGGATGGGACACGGGAGTAAGGTGGAGTTCGTGAGGCTTTGCGGGCCGTGACGATCGCCGCCACTCCCAAGGTTCACAAGGAGATCCCTGCCCGGCCGTTTCATGTCAGGATCCTGCAGCGTGAAGCGCCCCTGGGCTACATGCTGCTGGTCCCGACCGTGTTCATGTTGGGGACGTTCCTCGCCTTCCCCTTTCTCTGGGGCCTCTGGCTGGCGCTGACGAGCGCCGAGATCGGCACCACGGGCCATTTCATCGGCCTCGGTAACTTCAAGTTCGAGATGACCGATTCGGTCTTCTTTCAGAGCTTCTGGAACACGGTGAACTACACCTGGATCACGACCATCTTCAAGCTTGTCCTCGGCCTGGCGATGGCCCTTCTGCTGAATCAGGCATTCCCGGCTCAGCGCTTCGTCCGGGCCGCACTGCTGCTGCCCTGGATCATCCCCAGCGTCCTCTCGACCCTCGCTTGGAGGTGGATGTTTGATCCCACCTTCAGCATCATCAACTGGGTTCTCGTGCACAGCCTCCACCTGGGCGCGGTGAACTGGCTGGGAACCACCAACACCGCCCTCGGCTCGCTGATGATCGTGAACATCTGGCGTGGAGTGCCCTTCTATGGGATCTCGTTCCTGGCCGGGCTGCAGGTGATTCCAACCGATCTTTATGAAGCCGCCCGGGTCGATGGCGCCAACCGCATTCAGCAGTTCAGGGAGATAACGATCCCGCTTCTGCGCCCGGTGCTCGTGGTCGTCCTGCTGCTATCGACGATCCTCACCTTCGGCGACTTCCAGCTTCCCTATGTCCTGACGAGAGGCGCACCCTACAACTCGACGAACCTGCTCTCAACGTGGGCATTCAACGTCGGGGTGCCGGGAGGGGCAATCGGCGTCGGCGCCGCCATCTCGGTCGTGCTCTTCCCGATCCTCGCATTCCTGATCGCCACGGTTCTCATCTCGCTTCGGAAAACGGACTGACGATGGCCACGGCTCTAACCACGCCCCCCCGGCGTCGTGATCGGGGCTCTTTGTGGGAACGGGGATTCGGGCGCTGGATACGGGTCTACATCCCGATCTTCCTATTCATCCTCGTGACTCTCTTCCCCTTTTACTGGATGACGATCACGAGCTTCAAGTCGAACAGCGAGTTGCTCGACACGGCTCGCAACCCGATGTTCGTCATCCAGCCGACGCTCTACCACTACAAGTTCCTCCTCTCCGAGTCCCACTTCTTCCAGTGGCTCCTCAACACGACGGTTGTGGCGGTGGCGTCCACGGCGATCTCGCTCATCTGCAGCCTGCCGGCGGCCTACGCTCTGGCGCGGCTTCGCTTCCGTGGCGCCGATGCCATCGGCTGGGGCGTGTTCATCACTTACCTCGTGCCTCCGACGCTCCTCTTTCTGCCTCTCGCCCTGCTCATCAAGACCTTCGGTCTGTCCAACAACCTCCTGTCCCTGATCGTCACCTACCCGACGTTCCTGATCCCGTTCGCGACCTGGCTCCTGATCGGCTACTTCAAGTCGATCCCGCGGGAGCTGGAGGAGTCCGCCCTCGTCGACGGTGCCACGCGGCTGCAGGCGATGATCCGGATCGTGATGCCCCTGGCGTTGCCGGGCATCCTCTCGGCCGGCATGTTCGCGTTCACCCTGAGCTGGGGCGAGTTCCTCTACTCGCTCATCTTCATCAGCGACACCCAACTCAAGACGCTCCCGGTCGGGGTGGTGCAGGAGCTCATCCGCGGCGACGACTTCTTCTGGGGACAGCTGATGGCGGCGGCGCTTCTCGCCTCGATCCCGGTCGCCCTTCTGTACTCATTCTTCGTCGACTACTTCGTGGCGGGGATGACCGCGGGCGCGGTCAAGGGCTGACCGCCGCCGCCCAAGCTCAGCGTCTCCGCAGGCGGCTGCTCGCGGCGGCCTTCCTGGCGCCGGCGTTCGTCTTCGTCCTCGGGCTCATCGCCTACCCGCTTCTGTACGAGGTGTACCTCGCGTTCTCGGATGCGCAGGCAGGTACCGAGGGCACGTTCATAGGCCTGGCGAACTTCAAGTTCCTGGTTGGGAACACCTACTTCGAGCAGGCGCTCACCAACACCATCTTCTACACCACATCCACCACCGCCCTCAAGGCTGTCCTGGGGCTGGCCGTGGCGGTGGCGTTGACCGCCCGGTTTCCCGGTCGCCGGCTGGTTCAGGCGCTCCTTTTCCTGCCCTTCCTGTTTCCGATCCCGATCGCCACGGTCGCCTGGTACTACCTCTTCAGCAACGTCTACGGAGGCATCAATTACCTGCTGCTCGCCTCTCACCTCGTTGGCCAGCAGGTCAACTTTCGCGGCCAGTACCCGCTGCCGATGGCGATCGTCGTGACGGTCAACGTCTGGCACGGCACGGCTCTCTTCGCCGTCCTCCTGCTCGCCGCGCTGCGCTCGGTCCCGCGTGACATCCTCGACGCCGCCGCGGCTGACGGCGCTCGCCCCTGGCAGCGCTTCGCGACCATCCAGCTGCCCCTGCTCATGCCCGCCCTCGTGCTCGCGGCGATGCTCTCGGTTGTCGGGACCTTCGGGGACTTCGCAATCGTTCATCTGCTCACCGACGGGGGTCCGATCGGCCAGACGGAGTTGGTCAGCACACTGGCGTACCAGATCGCGCTCCGGACCGCCGACCTCGGTCTCGGCGCCGCCGTCGCGCTTTCGCTGCTCCCGCTCTATGTGGCCGTCGTGGCCGTCCTCGTGCGGCTTGTCGAATGGCGCTGAGGCGTGCGGCCCGGTTCTGCTTTCTCGGGCTGATGCTGGTCTTCTCCCTGGGCCCCTTCTGGTGGATGTTCGTGGCCTCGCTGAAGGGCGGGGACGACCAGATCACGTCCGGTAATCCCTGGTGGACCGCCTCCCCCGACTGGAGCACCTACGCGCGACTCCTTGCCTCTGCCGAGTTCGGCCATTGGATGCTCAACACGGTCTGGGTTTTGCTTGCGACCCTCGCCATCAGCCTCGTTGCGAGCACGCTCGCCGCCTACGCACTCGCAATGCTCGAGGTGCCTCACAGCCGCGCCATCGCACTCGTGCTGTTCGCCACCTACATCCTTCCCCAGGGAGTGCTTTTCCTGCCCCTCGTAAAGATGCTGACGCGACTTCACCTGGCCAACTCGACCTGGGCCCTGGTGGCGACCTACCCGGGGCTGGTGATCCCCTTCGGCACCTGGGTCCTGTGGTCCTTCATCCGTGGTCTGCCGCCGGAATTCGTTGAGAGTGCGCGGAGCGAGGGAGCCGGCACCCTGCGGATCCTGTGGTCGGTCGTCCTGCCTTCCGTCAGCCCCGCCATCGGCGCGATCGCGCTGTTCGCCGTAGCGGTCGTTTTCAACGACTTCCTGTATGCGTTCACCTTCATCTCCGAGACGTCGTCACAGACGGTCATCGGTGGCATCGCGACAGTTAGCACCGACGTCGGCGACACCGGCTTCCTCTTCGGAGCCGGGCTCCTCGGAACGGCCCCGATTGCACTCCTTTGCGCGCTCTTCGCCGATTCCTACGCCAGGGCTCTGGGCACCGGATTCATCGAGTAGGATTACCGCGAAATGGCATCGGTTACCTACGAGAACGTGAGCAAGAAGTACGCGGGCGACACCCTCGCCGTTGACGACCTTTCACTGCACATCAAGGACACCGAGTTCATGGTCCTCGTGGGGCCTTCGGGCTGCGGCAAGTCGACTGCGCTGCGGATGCTCGCCGGCCTCGAGGACATCACCGAGGGTGCCATCAAGATCGGCGACCGCATCGTCAACGACCTGCCGCCTCGCGACAGGGACATCGCCATGGTCTTCCAGAGCTACGCCCTATACCCACACATGAGTGTCTTCGACAACATGGCCTTCGGCCTCAAGATGCGGGGGACGCCCAGGGCCGACATCGAGCGCCGGGTCACCGACGCGGCCCGGATCCTCGAGTTGGAACCGCTCCTGAAGCGAAAGCCGCGGCAACTCTCAGGTGGCCAGCGTCAGCGCGTGGCTCTCGGCCGGGCGATCGTCCGCGAGCCCCAGGTCTTCCTGCTCGACGAGCCCCTCTCAAACCTCGACGCCAAGCTGCGCGTGCAGACTCGCCTCGAGCTTCAAAAGCAGCATCGCTCGCTGCAGGCGACCTTCATCTACGTCACCCACGACCAGGTAGAGGCGATGACGATGGGCGACCGCATCGCCGTGATGAAGGACGGAGTCCTCCAGCAGGTCGCACCCCCGCGCGAGATCTACGACAACCCCGCCAACATGTACGTGGCCGGCTTTATCGGGAGCCCCAACATGAACTTCATCCCCGTGACGATCAATGGCAAGACAGCCAAGGCGTCCGGGTTTGAGATCGAACTTCCCACCGCGCCCGGCATCGAGAAGGGTGTCCTGGGCATCCGGCCCGAGGCGTTGACCGAGCATCCCCGCGAAGGGCATGCCGGTCTCGATCTCAAGGTCGAGGTCGTCGAGGTCCTCGGTGCCGACCAGTACCTCTACGGGACCGTCGGCGGCGATACCATCACCGCCCGCGTCGACCCTGATCTGAAGGTCACCGCGGGGGACAGGATCCGGCTTGGCATCGACGACCGCCGATTCCATCTCTTCGACCTCACCACGGAGAAGGCGATCCTCTAGGCCTGCGCTCCGGTGCCATGGTGTTGCTAAACGTTATAGAAACGCTGTAAACTGGTCCGGTGACCACCGCCAGGTTCCTCCCAGTCAAGTTCCTGATGATCTCGCTGGGCGCGATCGGGCTGGTCCTTGCTGGCAACCTTGGTCATGCAGGCTCCTCCGCGAAGGCTCCGGCCACCCCCCAGGCCCGCACCGAGTTTGGCGGCGTGTCA
>JAYUBK010000280.1:0-11374 GCA_043740835.1 Chloroflexota bacterium | reverse complement strand
TGACGTCTCTACCCAGGGAGCCCCGATCCAGGACCCGATCCTCCTAGCCATCGAACCCGGTCCGGACGTCGAGCCCCCGCTCGACGAGCTGCTGAAGGATTCCGAGACCCCGGACGAGACCGCCACCGGCGGTCCGCCGGCGGGCCGGACGACGATCGACGAAGCGCGAGAGCGTGGTCCTTTCGGATTCCTTCAGCTGCTTGGTCCAGGTCTGATCACGGGCGCCAGTGACGATGATCCCAGCGGCATCGGCACCTACTCGCAGGTCGGCAGCCAATTCGGGTTCGCCCTCCTCTGGACGGCTCTCTTCACCTTCCCCCTGATGGCGGCCATGCAGGAGCTGTGCGCTCGAATCGCGCTCCAGACCGGTGTCGGCCTTGGCATCGCGCTGCGTCGCAAGTTCCCGACCTGGCTGGTGGGAATCGCCATATTCGCCCTCTTCTGCGCCAACACGATCAATGTCGGCGCCGACCTCGGAGCGGTGGCCGCCGGCGGCTCCCTGCTGACGCACGGCGCCATCGCCCAGATCTGGCTTGTGGTCCCGGTTGCGCTTCTGGTCCTGGGTCTTCAATTCTTTGTCAGCTACACGTTGATCTTCAAGATTTTCAAATGGCTGACCGTGTCCCTGTTCGCCTACCTGATCACGATGTTCATCGTCCACCCCGACCTTGGAACTCTCGTCAGAGCAAGCGTTGTGCCGAGCTTCCAGCTGACCCCCGATTACGTGACGGCGCTCGTCGCCATCTTCGGAACCACGATCTCCCCTTACCTCTTCTTCTGGCAGGCATCGTCCGAAGTTGACGAGATGCGCGCGGCGGGCAAGCTGGCCGAGGCCGACCGCCGCGGTGTGAAGCTCTCCGAGCTGAAGGCCGCCCGCACCGACATCTTCATCGGGATGCTCTTCTCGAACGTTGTCATGTACGCGATCATCGCCACCTCGGCGGCCGTGCTCCACGCACATGGCAAGACCGACATCCAGACCGCCGACCAGGCCGCCCAGGCTCTCGCCCCGCTTGCGGGCCCATGGGCATTCGTCCTCTTCGCCGGCGGCATGATCGGCACCGGCCTGCTCGCCATCCCGATCCTGTCGGGGTCGGCTGCCTATGCGGTGAAAGAGTTCATGGGCCTCAAGGGCGCCCTTTCGATCAAGCCCCTCTATCGGCCCACCTTCTACGGGGTCATCGCCCTCTCCACGATCGCCGGTGTTGGTCTGAACCTTCTCCACATAGATCCCCTCAGGGCTCTCTTTCTCACCGCTGTGATCAACGGCGTCGTGGCGCCGCCGCTAATGGTTCTGATCGTGCTCCTCGGCTCGGACCGTAAGTTCATGGCCGACAAGGTGAGCGGCCGGATTTCAAAAACGTTCACATGGATGGCGACGGGTGTCATGGGCCTCGCCGCCATCGCCCTCATCGTCACGCTCACGCCCCTGTTCAGGCGCTGAAGCAATCGCCCGAATGAAGGCGCCACGCATCGGTCTCGTCCTCGGGGCAGGAGGTGTGCTGGGAGGAGCCTGGATGTCCGGGGCCCTTCACGCAATCGCCACCAGCACCGGCTGGTACCCGCGCCGGGCCGATCATCTTGTCGGTACCTCGGCGGGCTCCGTTCTCGCCGCCCTCGGCGCTGCCGGGGTGCCGCCCTGGCTGTTGATTCCCGACGCATCGGCCGCGTATTCCACGGCACCGTCGACGCCGCGGGCAACCTCGAACTGCTCGATGACATGTGGGGGCGCATCGTCCGCCGGCAGCGCCTGAACCGCCCGAGCCCTCTGCCAGGCTCGATTCCCCTTGCCGTGGCGGCGATGAGGCAGCGCACCCCGCTCGGTTTCATGAAGCTTCTGAGCGGGCTCGCACCGACCGGCTTCATCTCCACGGACCCGATCAAGGCGACGGTGCGCTGGGTGTCGCCGAAGGGCTGGGTCGACCACAGCAACTGCTGGATCGTCGCCTGCGACTACGTGACCGGCGAGCGGCAGGTCTTCGGAAGGGACGGCGCCCCGGAGGCCACCATCGCCCAAGCGGTGGCGGCGTCATACGCGATTCCCGGCTACTACGCGCCGGAGAGGATCGGGAGCCGCCTGTACGTCGACGGGGGGCTCCACTCGATGTCGAACATCGACCTCCTCAGCGGGCTCGGTCTGGACCTCGCGATAGTCCTCAACCCGATGTCCTCGCGGGTCCAGACGCCTAGCGGCTGGGATCCAATCCATCGGTTCACCGAGGCCACCCGCCAGGTCTGCGCAAGGCAGGTTGATTGCGAGGTCAATGCTCTGCGCGCGGAAGGAACCCCGGTTCTGGTTCTCGAGCCTGGCGAGCGCGACCTGCGCGCTATCGGCGGCAACCTCATGGATGAAACCCGCCGCGACCGCGTGATGCGGACGGCGGCCAACACGACGACCCTCGCACTCCAAGGTAGCGACCTCCGCCATCTGCTCGACCCCATCATGGAACGCTCAGCAGCGCCCGTGGCGGCGGGCTGATCGGCCGGGTCGCGGTTGGGGTCGAGAACCTGGCTCTAGTCCCGCCGCATGACAAATCGCGCGAGGGGGCTCCTGTCGATGTCCGCCAGCAGGTCCGCCACGTCGCCATAAACAGCCATCGCCCCTCCCTGCTCGAGGTCGGTACGGCCGGTTCCCCCCGTCTGAACGCACACGCACGCCATCCCCGCCGCTCGGGCTGCCTCTACGTCCCAAACCGTGTCACCCACCACCAGGGCATCGCGCGCGTTCAGCCCGCCGACCCCGAGGGCGGCAATGAAGATGTTCGCGACCGGCCTGGTGGCGGCTGCGTCTCCCGCCGACGCGAAATGGTCGATTGCGTCGTCCGCGTCAATGACTCGGCGGATGTCTGCAACATCCTCCTCAGGGGCCGACGTGGCGAGGACGACCCGGGCACCACGGCTCTTCACCTCCCGGAGGAGGTCAGCCGCCCCGCGGATCGGGCGGAGGTCGGGCTTAAGTAGCGTGAAAGCCTCCTCATGGCGCTTCTTCAGATCCTCGTCATCGTGTCCTATCAGGACTCTCAGCACGTTGTCGCCGCCCGTGCCGATCAGCCGGTGCACTGCAGCGACCGGGACGTCGTGCCCCGCGTCCCGAAGCGTCCGCCACCACGCCAGCGCGTCCAGGTAGCCGCTGTCGACGAGGGTCCCTTCGACGCGAAAAATGATGCCGGTCATCGCCGTACCAGCAGAGCCACAGCGAAGCGCCCCAGTAGGTCGGCGACGCGCCGCCTTCCGCCGTCCGTCTCGAAACCTGTCAGCTCATCCCGCCAGGTACCGAGCGGGATGTCGACCTCGGTTCCATTCCAGTCCCCGCCGAGGCCCAGCACCAACCTCGGCGCCAGGGTGATGGCGCCGCCACCGCGACAAAAGGCCACGAGATTGCCGGCTCGGATTCCGCTCGCCACGAGCGGAAGATAGTCCGCTTCGGGCCCGAAGAGATCCGGCCTCCGACGCCGAAGGCGCAGCGCACGGCTGACGACGAGGAGCTTTGGCAGCCCTTCGTCGGCCCGCGCGGAGACGCGGTCCGGCGAGAGGCCGTCGAGCTCAGCGAGCAGTCGAGCCCGGAGGCGGTAGTCGACCGGCCGCCGATTGTCGGGATCGACCAGGCTCAGGTCCCAGAGTTCGCTGCCCTGATAGACATCGGGCACTCCGGGCGCCGTCAGGGTGAGAAGCTTGGCGCTCAACGAGTTGATACGGCCGGGGCCCACAAGCGGCTTCACAAAGTCATCAAGACCGGCCTGAAATTCCAGGTCGGCATAGAGCGAGGCGACGAACCGCCGCACGGCCTCCTCGTACCCGGCGTTCGGTCGCAGCCAGCTCGTCTGCCGTTTGGCCTCCCGAACAGCCTTCTCCATATAAGCCGCGCAGCGCTCCTCGGAAAGCGGATGCGCCCCGACCAGCGTCTGGTACAGCAGGTACTCGGTGCCGGCATCCGGCCCGGCCCGAGCCCGATGCCGGCCGTTGCGCTCGAACCAGCGGCGGACCACCTCACTCCATTGCTCGGGGATCTCCGACAGGAGGGCCAGTCGTGCCCGGATGTCCTCGCTGCGCTTGGTGTCGTGAGTCGACGTCGCCAGCATCGTCCGCGGCCACCTCTCCGCCACAGCGGCAGAGGCCACGTGAAACTCGCCCACGGTCGCTCCCCACCGGCCCGGATCCCCGCCGACCTCGTTGAGACAGACAAAGCGGTTGAACCTGTAGAAGGCGGTGTCCTCGACACCCTTGGCGGTGACGGCGCCGGTAGTCTGCTGGAGGCGCGCCGCGAAGCGCCCCGACAACTCTCCCGGTTTGCCGCCCAGTAGGAGTGCCGCGATCAGCTCGAAAAGCTCGGCATCGAGGTCGGGCCGCCGCGCCGCCGCCGCCCTTGCCGCGGCCGTGGCGGCGGCGACATCCTCGGGGCGTGGCTTGCGCCCCGGATGCACGTAGGTCCTGTAGACGGGGAGACAGGCGATCATCTCGGCCAGCGCCGCCCGCTGGTCGCCGGGCGTGTGGTCGCGAAGCCTGCGATTGCCCTCGCAGATCTCATTGAGTCGGCGCGCGAGGCGGTCGAGATCGCTGGCCAGGAGCTCGAGGAGCACAAGAAGCTTGGCCTCATGGGCGACCTCCGCGAAGTCCTCCCGTTCGCCGGTGAGGTCCCTATAGAGCCCGGTCAGCGGCGCCTCGCCCGAAGGGTCCACGTAAAGGCCGAGAACCCGGTTTAGGAACTCATACCCCGTCGTTCCGTCGACAGCCCAGGTGGACTCCAGCTGCTCGTCATGAGCAAGGATCTTCTCGATCACGATCCATGCCCAGGGCGCGGCCTCGCGAAGGCGCAGGAAGTATTCCTCGGGGTTGCGAAGACCATCGGGATGGTCGACGCGGACTCCGTCGAGGACGCCACTGTCGAGCCAGCGCAGCACAAGTGCGTGGGTGTCGAGGAAAACTCGCTCGTCCTCGATGCGCAGGCCGGCAAGGTTGTTGACGTCGAAGAAGCGCCTGTGCACCAGCTCCTGCGAGGCCGTCCGCCAGCTTGCAAGCCGGTAGTGCTGTCGCTCCAGCAGCTCGTGGAGGCGCTCTTTGTCACGGTTAAGGTCGGCTATCGCGGCGTCCGTCGGCAAACCGTCGATGGTCGCCGGGTCGATGGGCAGGCGATGCTCGTGATAGGCGACCACGAGCTCACCGTCGCGGCGCTCGAGCCTCAGCTCGCCGGCGTCCAGGATCCGGCCGTAGTGGTCTCCGAGGATGGGGGCCAGGATCCGGTTCTTGAGCCACGTCTCCACGGAATCCCAGTCCACGTCGAAATGGCCCGCGTAGGCGCTCGCTTCGCCGTGTTTCAGGACGTCCCACCACCAGGCGTTATCGGAGCTCGAGATCGACATGTGGTTGGGAACGATGTCGAGAACCTGGCCAAGGCCGAATTCGCGCAGCGCCTGGCAAAAGTCGGCGTGCGCCTCAGGGCCGCCGAGCTCGGTGTTGACGCGGGTGTGGTCACTGACGTCGTAGCCGTGACTCGACCCCCTTTCAGACTGCAGGTACGGGGAGCAATAGGCGTGACTAATTCCGAGCTCGCCGAGGTAGGGCGCCACGGCGGCGGCGGCGGCGAAGTCGAAGTCGCCGTTCATCTGAAGCCGGTACGTCGACGAGGGCACTCGCGCCGGGCCGCCGTCCGGAGCAGTCAAGGCTTCATTGACAGTCATGTCCGATGCAGTCATACCAGCCTCGGCGAGCGCGGCGTCGGTCCGGTCTCGGCGACGCCGAAAATGGCGATGCCGCCTTCAACGTTTCTCGGTTGGGTGCACTAGGATTGGCCCGCCCACGCCGGAAACCAGCCTCGCCCGACGTCAATAGGAAAGGAGATCGATTTGGCAGAGCTGAAGGAGGAGCCGATCAGCGTCCTCATCGTTGAGGACGACCCGGCCGTCGCCCAGATGTATCGGATCAAGCTGGAGCTCGACGGCTACACGGTCACGGTTGCCCCCGACGGCGAAATCGGCCTCCGCATGGCCGCGACCGACCAGCCCGACCTGATCTTCCTTGACATCCGTCTCCCGAAGCTGGATGGAATGGCGGTCCTGGAGTCGCTTCGAAACACAGACGCGACCCGCAACATCCCGGTCGTGATCCTCAGCAACTACAGCGAGCGCGATCTTGTCGACCGGGGTCTCAAGCTGGGCGCCCTCGAATACCTGATCAAGAGTCAGACGACGCCCGCGCGGCTATCGGGCTGGGTGGAAAGCTGGCTCAAGCAGGGATGACGCCGCGCTCGAACAACTTGACAGAGTGGCTATCAGTTTTTATGATTAAGAGATGGTAACTGCAATTGTCGTCCTACTTCTGATCCTCCTCCTCCTGGGAGTCGGGGGTGCCGTATTCCACCTCCTCTGGTACGTGTTGGTGGCTGCTGTGATCCTCTGGGTCATCGGCTTCTTCGTCCGCTCCGGAGAAGGCCGCGGCCGTTGGTACCGCTGGTAGGCGCGTCAGTACTCGCTGAACCACGAGAGGCGCCACGTGGGCGCCTCTTTCTTTTCTTGGCTCCATCACGCGACCCATGGCTTCCGCTCGGTCAGCGGACCAAACCCTTCAGCAACTTGCCCACCCGAGAGGCGGCGAATTGGTCGACCGACGCTTCCGCTGCCGCCTGCTGGATCGCCATCCCGTAGGTCGGGTAGGCGTGGATCGAAGTGGCGAGATCGGTCAGCTTCAGGCCGTTGTCGATGGCGACGGTGATCTCGTTGACCAGCTCGCCACCCCAGCCGGCAACGATCGTGGCACCAAGGACCTTGCCCGCACCCGGCGCGCAGACGATCTTGAGCAGCGTCTCCTTCTCGCGCGCCGCCTGTGCGCGGTCGTTCCTTGCATGGTCCCAACGGTGGACCTCGAACTTCTCGCCGGCCGCCGTCAGGTCCGCCTCTGAGAGGCCTGCCTGCGCCACCTCCGGATCGGTGAAAACAACCCACGGCACGCTGGCGCGGGTTCCCGAGGCCTTTAGGGGAAGGAAAAGGTTGCGGACGGCCTGGAAGCCCTGCCAGCCGGCGTAATGGGTGAACTGGACGGAGCCCGTGACGTCACCCGCAGCGTGGATGTGGGCTTGCGTTGTACGCAACTGGCTGTCCACTTTGATCCCCTTGGGTCCCGCCTCCACCCCTGCTCGGGGAAGGTCAAGGCCGTCGATGTTGGGGCGGCGGCCGGTTGCCACCAGCAACTGGTCGGCGGCGACGCCGTCGCCGTTGTCGTCGCCCTCGAGCCTGAGTCGCACTTCGCTGCCCGTGCTGAGTATCTCGAGCACCCTGGTCCTCGTAAGCACCGTCATGCCCTCCTCCTCGAGACGGCGGAGGAGAAGATCCGAGGCCTCGTGATCGGCGATAGGCAGAATCCGGGCGGCGGCTTCCAAAACCGTGACCTGGGAACCGAGGCGCTGGAACGCCTGCGCCATCTCGATGCCGATGGCGCCACCACCGAGGACCGCCAGGCGCGCTGGCAACTCCGTCTGCGTATAGATGGTTTCGGAGGTGAGGTACGGCCACGCCTCGAGGCCCGGGATCGGCGGCGCGGCAGGCACGGCGCCGGTGGCGATGAGGAAGCGCTTGCCACGGACGGTGCGTCCTGCTCCGACCTGGATCGTGATCGCATCGAGGAAGCGAGCGGCGCCGAACTCGACGTCGATGCCGTCCTTCTCGAGCAGTTCCGGCGTCTCATTGGAGTAAACGCGGTCGACGACTTCGCGGACCTTGGCCATCACTGCTCCCAAATCCACCTTCGGCGTTGCGGCCGCAAGGCCGTAGTCGCCTGCGGAACGCATCGATTGGGCGACGCGGGCGGCCGTGAGGAGGGCCTTGGATGGCACACAGCCGGTCCACGTGCAGTCGCCGCCAAGACGGTCCCGTTCGACGATCAGCACCGTTCCACCGAGGCGACGGGCGAAAGAGGCGGCGGACAGACCCGCCGAACCGCCGCCGATGATGACGAGGTCGTATTCGTCCCTCCCGGTCGAACTCACCGCTTCACCGACCGGATTGCGAACACGGAAGCGTCCTCCATCGATTTCGTGAAACTCTTGAGCAAGACTTCAAGCTTGCGCTGAACGCGCGGACCAGGTGGCCGCGGTAGGTCGCGGGTTTCGGCGGCCGCACCTGAAGTAAACTTCGAGGCTCCCCCAAGACCCATTCCTTCTTTTGGCGCGCCCGGGGGACGACGTGTGCGCCCGTGAGGCGACCCATTTGGGACTGACAGTAATCCGCAGGTACTTCCCTTACCTGAGGCCGTACATGCGGCTCGTGATCCTGACGGCGCTCGCCGGGGCAGGTGCGCTGGCGGCTGCCACCGCCATCCCGCAGGTCATCAAGGCGGTCATCGACGGGCCCGTCGCGCACCACCGGGTAGACCAGATCCTGCCCTACGTCGCGTTGCTGCTCGTGCTCGCCGTCGCCGAGTTCGCGTGCACTTTCGTGCGCAGAAATTTCACGGGAGTCGCGAGCTTCGCAATGGAGGCCGACATGCGCAACGAGTTCTACGCGCACCTTCAGGGCCTGCAGGTCGCCTTCCACGACAACTGGCAGTCGGGCCAGCTGCTCTCACGCTGCATCGCCGACATCAACACCATCCGCCGTTTCGTCGGATTCGGTCTCGTCTTCATGTGGATCACGATCGCGACGTTTGTCGCCGTTCTCGTGATGCTGTTCCGCCTGGATGCGCTGCTGGCGGCGATCACTCTTCTGACGGCACTCCCGGTGGTCTACCTGTCGCACCGCTTTTTCGGGCTCTACCGGCTCGTCGCGCGACGCATGCAGGACCAGCAGGGCGACGTCACGACGATCATCGAAGAAGCAGCCACCGGGGTCCGGATCGTGAAGGCTTTTGGTCGCGAGCCAGAGATGTTCTCGCAGTTCCGCAGGGAGACGGGCGAATTGCGCGCGGTGAATCTCGAGGCGGTGAAGATCCGGGCCTGGCTGTGGACGCTGCTCAGCTACCTCCCCAATCTCAACCTGGCGCTGATCGTCCTGCTCGGCGGATTCGCAGTCGTTCAGGGCCGGCTCAGCATCGGGGGCCTGGTGGCCTTCATCTCTTACGTTTTCATGCTCATCTGGCCGATGGAGGCGCTGGGGTGGATTCTCTCAATGGGAGAGGAGGCCCACACGGCAAGCGATCGCCTCACCGATGTCTACTCGGCCCGTCCGGAGATCCACGACCGGCCCCACGCCAGGAGGATCGAAGGTAGCAAGGGACGCATCCGATTCCAGAACGTCGGGTTCAAGTACCCGGGAACGGACGAATGGACGCTGCGTGGCGTGAATCTTGAGATCGAGCCCGGCGAGACACTGGCGCTGGTCGGCCGGACGGGGAGCGGGAAGACCACGCTTGCGTCGCTCGTTCCGCGGCTTTACGACGTCAGCGAGGGCGAGTTGACGCTTGACGGGCACGAAGTCTCGGCACTCACGCTCAGCTCCCTGCGAGCTCAGATGGGCGTCGCCTTCGAGGACCCGATCCTTTTCAGCGCCAGCGTCCGCGAGAACTTGCTGATGGGCCGGCCCGAAGCCGACGACGAGACGATTCGCCGCGCTCTCTCCGTCGCCCAGGCCGAGTTCGTCTGGGACCTGCCCTGGGGCCTCGAGACTCGGGTCGGCGAGCAGGGCTTCAGCCTTTCGGGCGGCCAGCGGCAACGGCTCGCGCTCGCCCGCGCCGTGCTCGGCAGCCCGCCGGTGCTGATCCTCGACGACCCCCTGTCGTCCGTCGACGTCCACACCGAGGCCCTCATCGAAGAGGCGCTGGCGACAGTTCTCAAGGGCGTCACGGCGCTGCTTGTCGTCCACCGCCCGTCAACTCTCGCACTGGCCGACCGCGCCGCCCTCCTCGACGGCGGCCGGATCGTCGCCATCGGCACCCATCACGAACTGATGGCGGGCAACGAGCTCTACCGGGCCCTCCTTTCGCAGGAAGCAGAGGAGCTGGCGAGTTGAGTGTGACAGTACGGATCCGAGAGGAGGCCAAGCTCAGGGAGGCCGAGAAGGACGCCTGGCGCGGTGTCGCCGGCGAAGATGTCGACGACGTCTCGGCGAGCCTCAGCGCGCTGCTCCGCGACCGCAGCCGCCACCTGCTGGGCTCGCTCGTCGCGCCCTACCGAGGACGTCTCATCGCCTCGGGCGCTCTGATCCTGCTGAAGACAGGCTCGATGCTCGCCATCCCCTACCTCGTCGGCTCCGCCATCGACAGGGGGATCAGGCCGGGCAGGCAGGGGAACCTGGCCACACTCGAGATCTACGTCGTGCTGCTCGTCATCGCGATGAGCGCGGCCGCTCTCTCCAACATCGCCTTTCTTCGACTTTCGGGGCGGATCGGACAGGACGTCCTCTTCGACCTCCGGCTTCGGCTGTTCAGGCATATCCAGGAGCTGAGCCTCAGCTTCTACGAGCGCTACACCTCGGGCCGCATCATCGCCCGCCTCACGTCCGATATCGATGCTCTCGCCGAACTATTGGCCACGGGCCTTTCGAGCGTCGTCACGAGCCTCCTCTCAGTGCTTGCAATCGCCGTGATCATGATCAGGCTGGATTGGCGGCTGGGGCTGGGCGCCCTCCTCATCTCACCGCTGATCCTTCTTTTGAGTCGCTGGTTTCGCGACCAGTCCGAGCGCTCCTACCGCGCCGTCCGGCACGCGATCGCGCTCGTGATCGTCCATTACACGGAGTCCCTGAGCGGCATCCGCGCCGTGCACGCATTTCGGCGCGAGCAGCGCAATCAGGAGATCTTCGAGGACGTCGTCGGCCGCTATCGCGACGCCAACGTGTGGTCCAACCGCCTCGGCGCGACATTCGGCCCCGGCATCAACCTCCTCGGCCGCGTGACCACGGCCGGGATTCTTGCCTGGGGCGCATTCCTGGTCGTGAGGGGCGACCTGACCCTGGGCGTTTTGACCGCCTTCATCCTCTACCTGCGCCAGTTCTTCGAGCCGATGCAGGACCTGAGCCAGTTCTACAGCGTGTTCCAGTCCGCGGCGGCCGCTCTGGAGAAGGTCGCGGGCGTCCTCGAGGAGAAGCCCCAGGTGCCGGAGCCGGCCAATCCCCGACGGTTGGAACGGGCCGAGGGAGCGCTCCAGCTGGAGGATCTCACATTCGCCTACCGCGACGCCCGCGTCATCGAGAGCCTATCGCTCGAGATCCCCGCCGGGCAGGTCGTCGCCCTTGTGGGCGCGACGGGTGCCGGCAAATCGACCCTGGCGCGGCTGATATCGCGCTTCTACGACCCGATCGCGGGCCGCGTCACACTCGATGGCATCGACCTTCGCGAACTCGACGGACGCGACCTCCGGCGAGCGATCGTCACAGTCACACAGGAGTCCTTCCTCTTCAGCGGAACCGTCGCCGACAACATCGCCATCGGGCACCCCGATGCCTCTCGAGAG
>JAYUBK010000279.1:0-3563 GCA_043740835.1 Chloroflexota bacterium | reverse complement strand
AAAAAAGAAGACGGCGCAGGTCGGGGTCTGCTCACCTTCTCACGTCACCCGCGAGGCTTCTAAAGAGGGCCGCTACCGCGGTGTCGATCGCAGGCCGAATTCGTTCCTGTGCTTCGGGGCCGGGCGGAAACGGTTCCGGGTCGACGAGGTCGGCAACCAGTTCGGGTCGTTCGACCATCTCGCCCAAGAGCAGGCTCCAGGCCCGGGGCACAACCTCCTCGACGGCATAGCCGCCGCCACCGAGGGCCACCCAGCGACCCTCGCAGAGCTCGTGGGCGAGCTCGTGGAAAGTGCTCCCGATCACAGGCCAGACCGCCGTCGAGCAGCTCAGCTCGCCCAACGGGTCCAGCAGATGGGTGTCGCAGCCGTCCTGGGTGACGAGCACCGTGGGCCTGAAGTCCCTTAGCAGCGCAGGGACTGTACCGAGAAAGGCGGCGAGCCACGGCTCGTCCCAGGTGTAGGGCGGAAGGGGAAGGTTGGCGTTGGTCCCCTTCCCGGCCCCGACACCCGTCTCGTCGGGAAGGCCGGTGCCCGGGAAGAACCCGCGCCTGTACTCGTGGAGGCTGACCGTCAGCACGTTGGGGTCGGCGTAGAAGGCCGCCTCGGTGCCATCCCCGTGATGGACGTCGATGTCGACGCATGCGACGCGATGGCCGAGGTCCGCCAGGTAGGCGCAGGCGATGGCGACATCGTTGTAGACGCAGAACCCGGATGCCCGGCTGTGCATCGCGTGATGGAGGCCTCCCGCGGGATTGAAGGAATGCAGGGCCTCTCCTTCGTGAACCGCGCGCGCGGCCTCGAGGCTGCCGCCCGCGATCAGTGCACTTGCCTCATGCATCGAGTCGAAGACCGGGTTGTCGTCGCTTCCGAAGCCGGCCACGACGGCCCGCTCGACCTCCCACTCCTCCAATTCCTCGCCGTGGCCGAGTCGCTTCACGAGCTCGATATAGCCGGCGTCGTGGATCCGACCCACCTCCGCGTCGGTCGCGATCCGCGGTGGGATCATGGCCGCCGTGCCGGAGGCCGGGTCGACCAGGCCCCGCGCCCTCATGAGCTCCACCGCGAGCTTGACGCGGCGAGGCTGGAGCGGGTGCCAGTCGGCGTGCCTGTACGCCTGATACGCCTCGTCATAAACAAGCACAACCCGACCCCCCATGGCTGTCTAATCTATGCGCTCAGATGATTCAGGCCGACCTGGTCGTCCATTCCATTGGGCAGCTCGTGACCTGCGAGGCAGGCCAGGGCGAGGGGCCGCTGGGCCTTCTCGAGCAGGCGGCTGTCGCCTCCCGGAACGGCCAGATCGTGTGGGTCGGTCCCACCGGTCGCTGGAACCGGCGCGTGCGGCTTGCCGAAGCCTCGCCTGTCATCGACGCCGGTGGAGGCTGCGTGGTGCCGGGGTTCGTCGACAGCCACGTCCACCTCCTCTGGGCGGGCTCGCGCGCCGACGAGCATGCAGCCCGGATGCGCGGCCAGCCCTTTCCCGAGGGAGGCATCATGCGCACCGTCCGACTCACCCGCGCAGCAAGCGAGGACCAGCTTGTCGAGGTCGGCCGCGAGCGCCTGCGGTCATTCCTGCGCCACGGCGTAACGACCGTGGAGTCCAAAAGCGGCTACGGGCTGACCCCGGATGCCGAGGAGACGATCCTGCGTGCCACCGCCCGCCTGGCGGCCGACGGCCCACAGCAGGTCGTGGCGACGTTCCTCGGTGCTCACATCGTGCCCGACGAGCAGGACGCGGACGCCTACCTCGACGCTGTCTGCGACGTCATGCTGCCCCGCTTCCGCCGGCTTGCCGCCTTCTGCGACGTGTGGTCGGATCCCGGGGCCTTCAACTCCGAGCAGGTCCGGCGAGTTCTCACCAGCGCAGCCGAGCACGGCTACATGCTGAAAGTGCACGCTGCGCAACTGTCGCCCGGCGATGGGGTCCGCCTCGCAGTCGAATTGGGCGCTGCGTCGGCCGATCACCTCCATTACCTGCGCGAGAGCGACGCCCGCCTGCTTGCCAATTCCTCGGTGGTCAGCGTGATCTGCCCCGGCACCTGCGTCAACCTCCACATGGCCGCCGAGGGCTCGGCCCGGGTTCTCGCCGCGGCCGGCGCCCGGCTGGCGGTGGCGTCCGACTTCAACCCCGGCACGAATTGCTCGGAGAACATGTGCCTGATGATCGGTCTGGCCTGCCTGGAGCTGGGCCTGACGCCGGAGGAAGCCCTCCTGGGCGCCACCATCGGCGGAGCCCGGGCCCTTCGGGTACACCGGCGTTGCGGCTCGATCAGGCTCGGCAAGAGGTGCGATTTGACCTTGCTCGACGCCGAAACCTACCTCGAGATCCCGTACCGCCTGGGAGTCAACCTTGTCACCTCGACCGTCTGCAACGGCCACCGGTCGGATTAGCCCGGTCCTCGTCGAGTCCGTTCCGAATTTCTCGGAGGGCCGACGGTTCGACGTGATCTCGAGGATCGCCGCCGCCGCCGGGCCTCGCCTCCTGGACACTGACCCCGACCCCGATCACAACCGGCTGGTGCTCTCGGTCGGTGGGGCCCCGGAAGCCGTCGGGGATTGCGTTTTCGACGCCATCGCGGTGGCGGTCGAGACGATCGACCTGCGGACCCACACGGGCGCCCATCCGCGGGTCGGCGTCGCGGACGTCATCCCTTTCATTCCCCTGAGGGCCGCTGATGGACTTGGCGGTGCCGTCGAGCTCGCGCACGCGCTCGGTGAGCGTGTCTGGAGTGAGCTGGGCGTGCCCGTCATCTTTTACGGCGCCGCGGCTCCGGGCGGTCGAAGGGCGCTGCGTGAGATCCGCGGTCCCGCCCCTCCAGAACCCGATCTCGGGTCGGGGAGGCACCCGACCGCGGGGATGGTCTGCATCGGCGTGCGCCCGCCGCTGGTCGCCTACAACGTCCTCCTGCCGGGCGTGCCGGTGCAGACCGCCTCCCTGATCGCAAGGTCGATCCGAACGTCGTCGGGCGGCCTCCACGGTGTGCAGGCCCTGGGTTTCGCGGTCACGCTCGGGTCCCAGGTCTCGACGAACCTGACAGCCCTCGAGACAACACCTCCGGCTGCCGTCCTGGCGGCAATAAGGCAGCGCTGCCGCGAGCTCGGGGTGAGGCCGGGCGCGGACGAGGTCGTCGGCCTCTGTCCCGCCGCCGTGGCGCTGGCAGCCGCCTCCGGCGCGCTTCTGGAGGCGCGGCTCGCGGCCGCCGGCACGAGGCTCGGAGCCCTTGCGGCGCGGGTGCTCGGGGGTGAACCCCATGTCCGCCTTGCAGAACAACTGGAGGCGGACGCCGAACGCATCTCGAGTCTTCCCTTCGACCGCGAGATGATCCTCGCAGGAGCTGCGAAAGCGCTGTCGATCAGGGACTGTCTTGTCGCGGAGGCGGTCGCGGACCCCGAGGCGGTGGCGCTTCTCGAGCACGCCGCACGCGAGTTGACGCAGGCTGCCAAGGCGTAGACTCGAGGACGCTTTGTCGGTCACGGTAAGCGTCTCGAAACTCCACGAGCGGACTGCCGAGCTGGTGGCTCAGGTGGCGTCTGGAGGGCTTCCCATGGTGATCATGGAAGGC
>JAYUBK010000278.1:0-11491 GCA_043740835.1 Chloroflexota bacterium | reverse complement strand
ACACTCCCGACCGCTCTAGATGGTGTCGAGTGCGGAGTGCAGCTTCCGCCAGGCGTCCTGAGCCGCGCTGACCGTGACCTCGCGGAAGTTGAGTCCGTCCCCGGGGAGGAGCTGCGCTGCCACTCCGAGATCTGCCCTGGCCACCCCGATGACGACCGGGTAACCGCCCGCGGTCTGGTGGTCGGCCATGAGGAGGATCGGCTCACCTGAGTTGGGGACCTGCACGGCGCCCATGGTGAGGCCGAGCGAGAGGATGTCGCCGCCCGTGAGGTCGATGCGGTTGCCGACCAGCCGGTAGCCCATTCGGTCAGAATCCCGGCTGACCTCGAACGGCTCTTTCCAGAGCTGCGCTCGCGAGGGGCGGGCGATTCGGGCGAAATGGGGGCCTGGGACCGCCCGGAGGACGGCTTCCCGGCTGTAGGGAGGGCGGAGGCGGGACGAGAGGTGGCGCCCGGCGATGGTGGGACGCGGTGGCTCGGCACCTGTCGCCAGTTCGTCACCGGCTCGCAGGGCCCTCCCCAGGCCGCCACGACCCGTGAGCATGTAGGTCGAGACGGAGCCCAGCCAGCGGTCTCCCGCCAGCCCCCCCGCCACCGCGATGTAGGCCCTGGCGCCCGAGCGGCGGCCGCTGAAGCTCAGCCGGTCGCCACCCGAGAGGTAGATGCCCGTCCAGGTCGGCGTCTCCTCGCCGTTGACAGCCAATCCGAAATCAGCGCCGGTGGCGGCGATCAGACAGCCCTCGAGCGCCACCAGCGAAGGCCCGTTAAGAGCGCACTCGAGACCGGCGGCGCCGTCCGCGTTTCCAACCAGGCGGTTGGCGGCGACCAGCGCGAAGCGGTCCATGGCGCCGCAGGGCGGAACGCCAAAGGCGCGGTGACCCGGTCTGCCAAGGTCCTGGATGGTCGTGAAAAGGCCGGGCTTCTCCACCATGAGGACGGCCTTCATGAGGCGAAGAACCGAACCCGGTCGCCGGGCCGGAGGAGGGACGGAGGGTCGGAGTCGGGCAGGAACATGCGCAGGGTCGTCCGGCCCAGCAGGTGCCAGCCGCCGGGCGTGGGCAGCGAGTAGACGCCGGTCTGCTCGCCGCCGATGGCGACCGAGCCCGCCGGTACCAGAGTGCGGGGCACCCGCCGGCGGGGGATGTGAAGCTCGGGCGGCAGGGGCCCGAGATAGGCGAACCCGGGTACGAACCCGATCATGAAGACCCTGTAAATCGGTTTCGTGTGAAGTTCGATGAGCCGATTGACGGTGATCCCGAGGTGCTCGGCCGTCCCCGCGAGATCCGGCCCGTCGTAGTCGACCGGAATCCGGTGGAGGCGGCCGGACGGCGCCGAGCGGGGGCGTTCAACCTTCCGGGACGCGGCAGCCAGCGCCGAATAGCTGGTTCTCTCGGGATCGTAGTGGACCGTGACTGTGGAGTAGCCGGCGAACGCCTCCCGTACGCCCGAGCGCTTGGCAAGAGCGGAGGCGAGGGCATGGCAGCGCGAGTTCAGGGCGGTGTCGAGGCGGGTGCCAAGTTCGATGACGAGGGCTGCGTCCCCGAGCGGATGAATGCGCTCCGATGAGCGCCTGGCCGGAGATTTTGCTGCTGCCCGGGTCGTCTCAGTCATGAATGGCCGCCGTTCCCCGGGCCGAGGCTGCCCAGACGCTTCTCACCCGCCGCACTCCCGCAGCAGATCGAAAAGGGCCAGGGCCCGGCCGCTGGCCGCAAGACGGCTCGTTTCCGAGGGCATCAGCACGAGCACGAGTATCTCCCACGGAGTCACGCGAGCGCGGAGCCAACGGCAACTAGGTGCCTCGCGTCAACAAAGTTGATCAATGAGTCCAGACCGCACCTCGCCGATCACATAGAGGCTGCCGCAGACGAGGACCAATCCGTCGGAAGCGGTCGCTGCGATCGCCGCGGCAACCGCCGCAGGTGCGGGGCGTATGGCTTCGGAGGGTGCCGCCCAGCGTTTGGCCAGCCACTCGGGCCGTTCCGCCCGTGGGCTGGCGGCCGCCGTGAAAAAGACCTTCGCCGGCCGCAGGGCGCGCAGTTGCTCAAAGGCGGCCGGGATGTCCTTGTCCTTCATCATGCCGAAGACGAGTGTCAGCGGCCGGCCCGCGCCGAGGCGGGCAAGGTCGGCGGCAACCGCGGCGAGGCCCGCCGCGTTGTGGCCGCCGTCAAGGAGAACGTCGGGAGAGCGCCTCACGAGCTCCAGGCGGCCGGGCCAGCGCGCCGACTCGATGCCGCGGCGGACCGCCTCCGGGGTGGCGTCGCCCATCGCCTCCGCCGTGGCGACGGCAAGGGCGGCGTTCGATGCCTGAAATGAGCCGAGAAGCGCCACCCGGAGGCCTCGGTGCTCGAAGCCGGGCCCGCTCACGTCCAGTTCGGTGCCCTCCCAGCCACGCCACCGGGACTCGAAACGGACTTCGCTGCCGAGTCGCCACAGGGACTCGGCACCCGCGGCGGCTGCTGCCTCCTCGATAACGCGCAGGGCAGGCCCGTCGGCCCCGGTCAACACGCGGTTCCCGGCCTTGATGATCCCGGCCTTCTCGGCCGCAATCTGTTCGACCGTGTCGCCGAGGTACTGCTGGTGATCGAGGGCGACGTTGGTTATGACCGCAGCGCCGAGGTCGAGCACGTTGGTCGAGTCGAGGCGGCCGCCCATCCCGACTTCGCAGACGAATCGGTCGCAGCGCGGGGCGAGGTAGCTCACTGCCAGGGTCGTTAGGATCTCGAACTCGGTCGGCGCCCCCAGGTCGAGGGTGATCCCCTCCAATCGGGGCCGCAGGTCATCGACGGCTGCGGCGAAGGCCTCCTCGCTTATGGGCCCGTCGTCGAGCTGGATCCGCTCCGTATAGGACGTGAGATGAGGGCTGGGCATGAGGGCGGTCCGTTTGCCAGAGGCGCGAAGGATCCCCGCTAACATCGCCGTCGTCGAACCCTTGCCATTGGTCCCGGCCACCAGCGCGCCTCGCAGGCCGGCCTGCGGGTTGCCCGCGCGCTCGAGTGCGGCGCGGGTCCGCACCAACCCCAGCTTGACGCCGAACCGCCCGAGCCCGGTGATGTACTCGAGGGCCTCGGCGTAGGTCAGGGCCGTCGGCGCTCCTCCGCGCGCAGTGTGTTGAGGAGAAGCATCGCTCGTGTCATCGGCCCGACTCCGCCCGGGTTGGGCGTCAGCCAACCGGCAAGGTCGGCGACGTCGGGTCGAACATCGCCGGCAAGCTTGCCGTCGAGACGGTTCGCGCCGACGTCGATGACGGCTGACCCGGGCTTGACCATCGAGGGCACGACGAGGTGGAGCCGGCCGGCCGCGGCGACGAGAATGTCTGCCTCACGGCAGATCTCCGCCAAGCCTTCGGTCCTGCTGTGGCACATCGTCACGGTCGCGTTGCGGCCCAGCAGGAGCAGGGCGAGCGGCTTGCCGACCATGTTGCTGCGCCCGATCACGACCGCCCGGCGGCCCTCGATGGGCACCTCGTTGCGATCGAGAAGCTCCATGATCCCGCCCGGCGTACAGGGCACCACGGTGGGATTGTCCTGTGCGAGGCGGCCGGCGTTGAAGGGGTGCAGTCCGTCGACGTCCTTGCCAGGTGACATCGCCTCTACCACCGGGCCGGCGTCAATTCCGTTCGGGAGCGGCAGCTGGACGAGGATGCCGCTCACGGTGGGGTCGGAGTCGAGCGAGGAGACGAGGGCGACGACCTCTTCGGTGCTCGCGGTCGCGGGCAGCCGGTGGTCGGAGGACGTGATGCCCACCTGCTCGGCGTTGCGCCGCTTCATGCGAACGTAGGTGTGGGACCCGGGATCGTCGCCTACCAGGACCACGGCGAGATGGGGAACCGACGATCCGCGTTCGATCCTTGCAGTAATCGCCGCCTGGATCTCGGCGAAGATCGCCGCCGAGGCCAACTGCCCGTCCAGAGTGCGGGCAGTCATGGGCGCGCCGCCTCGGCGACCAGCCGCATGACTTCGCGCAGGTCGCGGCCGGATTCCCGGGCAAGGCGGCGGCAATCGTCGTATTCGGGGTTGGCCTCGACGATCACGCCGTCGATCAGCTTCAGCTTGACCCTTGCCCTGCCGAGCTCGGTATCGACCTCGATGACGCGCCGCTCCGCGAGCAGCCGCCGCGCCTCGGTGATGCGGACCCCGAGAGTCGGAGTCGTGCGGAGCAGCTGGCGGGCGAGGTCGTCGGCGCGGTCGGCGGGAGCCAGGACCGTGATGAGTTGGCCGGTTCGACCCTTTTTCATCTGCGCCGTGGCGACGCTCACGTCGAGAGCGCCGGCCGCCATCAGGTCCTCGATCAGGGCCGGAAGGAAGATCGGCGCCAGGTCGTCCAGGTTCGTCTCGAGCACGGTGACCGTGTCTGTGGTGCCGGCTGCCGACACCTCCACCAGGTCACCGAGCCAGACGCGGAGCGCGTTGCCGGGGACGTCCCGGCCACCGGCCCCGTAGCCGACCCGGCGGGCTATGAAGGTCGGCCGTTCGAAACGGGCGGTCACGCCGAGGATGGCGGCTCCGGTAGGCGTCACCTGCTCGAATCCCGCGCCCGACGGCTCGAGGACTGCGCCCGCGTCGGCGAGAAGGCGGGCCGTCGCGGGCGCGGGGTGAGGGAAGGCACCCGCGAACCCGTGGGTCATCGGCAGAGGGGAGGCATAGACCTGCTCGATGCCAAGGTCCTCGAGGAGCCAGAAGCTCCCGACGAGGTCGACCAGGGTGTCGGCTCCGCCCAGCTCGTGTAGGTGGATCTGATCGCGCGGCAGGCCATGCACGTTCGCTTCCGCGTCGCCGATCCGGTCCAGGGCCGCGAGTGTGCGGGCGCGGACGCGTTCTGGGAGCCCGGGGGACTCGCGCACCAGCCTCTCCAGCTCGGGGAGCGAACGAACCGAGCCGTCACCTGCCTCGACTCCCACGAGAAGGGCGCCCAGGTGCCCTCGCGCGACTCGCGTACTGGTCACACGGACCTCTTCCTCGAGGCCGAGAGCGACGAGGACCCTTTCGAGGATCGTGGGGTCGGCGCCGGCGTCCATCAGCGCGCCCAGGGTCATGTCCCCGGAAATGCCGCCGAAGCAGTCGAAATAGGCGATCCGCACAGCTCGCAAATTCTCCCCCATCCGGGCGACCCACCCATGGAATACCGGCGGGGGTACTCCGATTGGAGTAGTTCGTGCGATCACCAGGCTGCCCGTCGACACTCCACCTGGCCGTGCTTGGGCTGCTCAAGGAGCGGCCGATGCATCCCTATGAAATTCAGCAGGTGATGCGTCAGCGCCGCCTCGACCGCAGCTTCAAGCTCAACTTCGGCTCCCTCTACCACGCCATCGAGGCTTTGTTGGGAGCTGGTCACATCGAGACAGTCGAGACCGCCAGGGACGGCCGCCGACCCGAGCGCACCGTTTACTCGGCGACCGCCGCCGGCAGCGAAGCCTTCCGGACCCATCTGGCGAGAGTCGTCGCCGAGCCGGGGCCGGAGTTCAGCACTTTCGAGGCGGGCCTCAGCTTCATCTCGTACCTCGAAAGCGACGTCGCCGTAAGCCTCTTGAAACAGCGGATCGAACGCATCGACTCTGATCTGGCCGAGGGGGACGCCGTCCAGGCCACTCTGATGTCCCGGGGGTTGTCAAGACTCTCGCTCATCGAGCACGAACACTCGCAGGCTCTGCGGCGCGCAGAAAAGGAATGGGTGCGCGCGCTGGTGGCGGACGTTCAATCGGGAAAGCTGGAGTGGCGCGTCGGATTTTCGGAACAGGCGCAATTGCAGAGGACTCAATCGCAGAAAGGCTCAATTGCAGAAAGCTCAATGCAGAAAGCTCAATGAAGGAGGCGTGATGGCCCAGGCGAACCCGACCCGCAATTCGATTGCCGACCATGGCAAGAACCCCTGGCTGGCGCTGATCGTTCTCTGCATGGGATTTTTCATGATCCTGCTCGACACGACGATCGTGAACATCGCGATTCCGAGCATCATCGACAGCCTCAAAGCGTCGCTTGATTCGATTCTCTGGATCCTGAACAGCTACATCCTTGTCTACGCGATCCTGCTCATCACCGCGAGCCGGCTGGGTGACCGATTCGGTCAGCGCAACCTCTTCGTGATCGGCCTGGTCGTCTTCACGCTCGCATCGGCGGCCTGCGGCGTCGCGCAGGACACCAACCAGCTGATCGTCGCCCGCGTCGTGCAGGGCGTCGGTGGCGCGCTCCTCACGCCCCAGACGCTGGCCATGATCTCGACGATCTTCCCGCCCGAGCGGAGGGGTGCGGCACTCGGGATCTGGGGGGCCGTGGCAGGACTGGCAGCCATTGCCGGTCCCACGCTTGGAGGCCTGATCACGACCAATTTCGACTGGCGGTGGATCTTCTATCTGAACGTCCCCGTCGGCATCGCCGCTGTCATCGGCAGTTTCGTCTTCGTGCCCGACCTGCGCCCCGGCCGCAGGCATGGGTTCGACCTGGTCGGCATGGCCCTGTCGACCCTCGCGCTCTTCTTCATCATCTTCGCCCTCATCGAGGGCCAGCGCTACAACTGGGGCACCATCACCGGTCTTATCAGCATCCCCCTGCTCCTTGTCCTGGGAGTCGTCCTGCTGGTCGCGTTCATCTACTGGGAGTCGCGAGCCAACGAGCCGCTGGTCCCTCTTGCCCTCTTCACCCACAATGGCAACTTCGCGATCCTGAACTGGGTGACCGCGGCGATGGCCTTTGGGATGCTCGGCCTCTTCCTGCCGCTGACCATCTACCTCCAGTCCGTGCTCGGGATGACCGCGTTCCAGGCCGGCCTCGCCTTCGCCCCGATGTCCCTGACGTCGATGTTCGTGGCGCCGGTCGCGGGCAATCTATCCGACCGCATCGGTGGGAAGTACATCCTGATGTTCGGTCTCGCCGCCTTTGGCGGAGGCATGGGCGGCATCACCTTCTTCGCGACGACGACGTCCACCTGGCTCACATTCCTGCCCTGGTTGATCCTCGCCGGCGCCGGGATGGGCTGCATCTTCGCCCCCGCCACCGCCATCGCGATGCGCAACATCGAACCGCACATGGTCGGGGCCGCTTCGGGTGTTTTCAACACGATGCGCAACCTCGGAGGCGCCATCGGCTCGGCCGTGGTCGGCGCCGTCCTCCAAAATCGTCTGGCGGCAGCACTCGCGGAGCAGGCACAGGCGAGGGCTTATGAGCTTCCCGCACAACTGCCGCCGGCCGTGCGGCAGAAGATCATCGGAACCTTCAGCAGCGGTTCCTCCGGCCTCGAGGTCGGCCGCGGACAGACCGGAGGGAGCGGGGTGCCCGCGGGAGTCCCGGCCCAGGCGGCCGCACAGATTGCCGGCTATTTCCACGACGTGTTCACGAACGCCTACATCGCTGCCATGCGGCCCACGCTGTTGATTTCAATCGCGGTGCTTCTGGTGGCCGCTTCAAGCTGCCTCTTCATCGTGCGCCGCCGGCAGGCCGCCGTCCAGGCTCACGAGGCTCGCGAACAGTCGACCGCGCCAGAAGCCGGCGTTTAGGGATCCCGTCCCCCTCGTGGAAGCGAGAAGCCGGACCTACCGTCCCGTGAGGAGGCGGACGGCGGTGAGAAGCACGACCGCGCCGATGAAGGCGACGACGATGCTCTCGAGTAACCCGACGCCGCCGTGGATGAAGCCGCCCAGAAGCGCGCCGCCGATGAGCGACCCGACGATGCCGAGGAAGATGTCAACCAGGCAGCCGTAGCCCTTGCCGCGCACGACGCGCCCGGCCAGGGCGCCGGCGATCAGGCCGATGAAGATCCAGGCGATGACGCCCTGGGGCTCGAAGTAGAAGCTCGCGAACGTTGTCATGAACATCTGAAGTGAGAATAGATCGCCGTGAGCGTTGAACTGCGTCCGGCCACCCGCGCCGACGCCGACTTCATGGCGGATGTGCGAACCGAGGAGTACCCGGATTCGCCCACGGATCGGGCCGCGGCGAGGCTCTGGCTGGCCGATCCCACCCAGGTGTGGTTCCTGAGCCTCGTTCGCGATGACGAGCGGTCGATCGGTTATGCGGTGTCGCAGCACAATCACTGGCATCAATCAGACGATCGCTATGCCAACCTCCAGGTTGGTCTGCTACCCGGGTACCGAGATGCCTCGAGATATGAGGCGGTGTACTCGGCTTTGGAGCCGACTCCCCTGGCTGATGGGGCCGAGCACCTGTTGGCGTCCGCGCGCGAGGACGACGACGCGCATATGGCTGCACTGCTTGAGCGCGGGTATACGGAGGAGCGCCGAGAACGCTTCTGGGAGCTCGACCTCGTGGAGGGCGCCGACCGGCTTCGGCACATGTGCGAGCAGTCGCGACGGAAAATGCGTGAGAGGGGAATCACCATCTCGACCCTCGCTGCGGACACCGACCCCGAGAAGTACACCAAGCTTCACGCGGTCTCATCGGAGGGAGAGGTCGATGTCCCAAGCACCGGTACGACGGTGCCCTATGGGTTCGAGGGCTTCATGGAATGGATGGAGGCGCCGATGATCCATCAGGACCGGGTCTGGATCGCCCGCGCCGGCAATCATGTGGTCGGAATGTCGATGCTCGCCTACCCCGAGCGCGGGATCGTCTCGACCGACTGGACCACTGTGGCACGGGACCATCGCGGCAAAGGCATCGCCAGGGCGCTGAAGCTGGAAACCTGCCTGCAGGCGATCTCGCACGGCATTGACCGCGTGCGCACCGACAACGACTTCAAGAACGCGCCGATCCTGCACCTCAACCAGGACTTCGGCTACCGCCACGTCTATGACTGGATCACATTCCTGAAGCCGGCCGAGACGTAGCCGGCCGGGCGGCGACCGCGATCGGCCGCCGCCTGGCCCGACCGGACTACCTTCGGAAACGGAGGTCCAGAGTGTTCGCCAGGTCGGGCGCGTTCGCGTCCCGGGTGCCCAGCGGCTGCAGGTCCCAGCGGTGCTCGATCATGCGCAGGATCGAGGTGGTCTCGTAGAGGTCGTGGTCAATCCTGCCTTTCTTGGCGAAGGGGGAGATTACGATCGCTGGAACCCGGGTGCCGGGACCGAAGCGGTCGACGACCGGCGGGGCGACGTGGTCCCAGCGTCCGCCGTTCTCGTCGTAGGCGACGACGACGACGGTGTCCCTCCAGTTCCGGCTCGCCTTGACGGCGGCCACCACGTCGGCGACATGCTGCTGGCCGCGCAGGAGGCTCGCATAGCCCGGGTGCTCGCTGTCGATGCCGTTCGGTTCCACGAAGGAGACCGCCGGGAGCGTCCCTGCCCGGGCCGCGACGAGGAAGTCTGCTTCGTCCTTCAGGTGGGCGCGTCCCGGGGTGCCCTCCGCATAAGCGGAGAAGTACGTGAAAGCCTGGTGGTTGTACTGGAAGGCGGGGTCCGCATGACCGCCCAGGGCATCGTTCCAGCCGCCTGAAAACCATGCCCAATCGACTCCCTTGTCGGTCAGCCGGTCGCCGATTGTAGGCAGGGTCGAGAGGGGGGCGAAGGGCCCCTTGGGGGACTTCGGCGCTGCGGATGCGTAGGCGGTGTTGACGAGGTAGCCGTCCGGTGTCACGACCCCGTCCCTGACGACGCCGCCGTTGCCGTCGAGTTGCGCCACCTGGTCCAGCGGGGCGTTGGGCCACTGAGGCGCGCAGGCGCAGATCAGCCAGTGGTGGTTGAGCGTCGAACCGCCGAAAGCTCCATGGAAGAAGTTGTCGAGCAGGGTCGCGTCTGCCGCGAGCCGGCCGGCGGGCATGGCGGTCGCGTCGTAGTAGGACATTGTGATCGCGCCGGCGTCCGTGTAAGCGATGAAGCGGTCCATCCGGCCGCCGTCGATCTGCGCCTGCTCCTGGTAGAAGCGGTGGACGGCGTTCCCGGCGGTGTCCGTGGGCGGAACGTATTGCCCGAGGTCGAATGGACCTGTCGGCAGACCGGCCGGGATGCGCGCGTCGGGGACCGCGGGTGGCACCCGGTTGTCCAGCGCCGCCGGCATTGCGAGGATCGGCTCGCCCTTCCGGTCCAGTTGCTGGACAGCGCCGGCGTTGGCGAGGCCGTTGGCCCCGGGAAACTTGCCGAAGAGCCCGTCGAAGCTCCAGTTCTCTTCGAAGATGACGACGACGTGGTTGATCTTGGCCGGTACGGCCGACGGCGGGGATTGGGAACCGCTGCAACCCGCGATGGCCAGGGTCATGACCGCTGCTGCAAACCGCCTCATTCGTGATCGCCTCCTGTCTTCGCCCGGTCATTGCGCCGGGTCCTTGAGGCGAGTTTCGATGACGAACGGGTCTTTCCGGATCCCCTAAAGGAACTACCCCGGGGGGGATTTTGGTGGGGAATTCTGGCCTTCCGCGCCTGTTTGAATCCACCACACGGCGATCTGTGACTTGTGCTTGAAAGCGAGCTTGTTACGGATGTGATCCACATGGGTGTCGATCGTGCTTTCGCCCTTGAACAGGCGGTCGCCGATCTCGCGGTTGGTCAGGTTCTGGGAGACAAGCTCTGCCACCGTCAGCTCCATCCGGCTGAGAAGCGCCCGCGCGGGGATCGGCCGCGGAGGTTCCAGCGGAGCCACCGGCTCCGGCACGGATGGCGCCCCGGCCCGGATGACCAGCGTGGCCAGGGCACCGACCGCGAGGACGGCGATGGGCACCGCCACGACGTCGAGCAGTGGGAGGCGGAGAAGGTAGGCGGCGGCGGTCGCGCCGAGAGCCAGGAAGAGTGCGGGCGGATCGGAGACGCGCCGGATGATCCTCATTTCAGAAGTTCGACACCACGCGGACGAAGATGTCATCGATCAGCGCGCGGTCGCTGGCATCGTAATACGCCGCGTGTGTCGTGGCCGCGATCTTGCGGAGAAGGTCTGCGTTGGGTCTGCTCCCATAGCCGATCGTAAATACGCGCACCGCCGAGCCGGACGCCCCGAGTCCGGCAAGCAGGGCGGCGGAGTCGTTGTCGGCGGCGTCCTCGTTGAATCCGACCGTGAGGAGGAGAACCGCGTTGATTCGTCCCGGATCGATCTCCCGCCCCATCGCCGTCGTTGCCAAATGAAGCGTCGTGTAGAGCGGCGTGCCTCCGTTGACGACCGCGAGGGCTTGGATCTGGTGCACCAGGGCCTGCTTGGCGGTGCCTATCGGCGCGATCGGGACGAGCTCCCGGAAGGTCGCCGAGCCGAGACCTCCGGAAAATTCCCATAGGCCCACCTCGTCGTCGGCCGTGAACGTGTCGAGCGCCGCGATCGCTGCTCCCTTGACGAGGTCCAGGTTCGGCGTCCGCATCGACGAGGAGACGTCGATCAGGAGCAGGACGCGGGCGCGCTTGCGGACGTGCTGCCACGAGGACTGGACCAGCTCGAGGATGGCGGGCGAAGGGGTGGCGATCTGGGTCGGCCGCGCTGGGTTCAGTCCGTAGCGCGCGCTCAGCTCGGGTCCCGCGCCTCCGTCGCGATCCCTGAATCCGCTGGCCTTGAACCTGTCCTGGGCTCGCGCCGACCGCAGAAAGCCGAGGAACGCCACCCCGGCGTCGTGCTTCGCGGGTGTCACCCAGG
>JAYUBK010000277.1:0-3592 GCA_043740835.1 Chloroflexota bacterium | reverse complement strand
GCCTGTCTGAATTTGCCGCTGGCCGACGACCCGTCCGCACCTCTCCTGCCGCCTCCTCCGTCGAGGGAGAAGTTCTTCTATGGGGGCCAGGCGGTCGTGGAGGGCGTCATGATGCGCGGTCCCCGGCACTACGCCGTGGCGGTGCGACTGCCCAAGAGCGGTGAGATCCTTATCAACCGCGGCGAGTTGAAGGCGGGCGTCTACACGCAGCCGTTCTGGAAGCTGCCCTTCGTGCGAGGCCTGGCGCTGATGGCCGAGACCATCCACCTGGGGATGAAGTCGCTCATCTGGTCGGTCAACGTGAACGCCGGCGAAAACGACATCCAGATCGGCAAACGCGAGATAAGCATCTCGGTCGCGATGTCGGCTGTCTTTGGACTCCTGCTCTTCATCGTGCTTCCGCTTTTCGCGACGAGCTTCGCCGTCCACAAGACGGGGTCGTTCACATTTGTTCTGGTCGAGGGCATCGTCCGGGTTGCCCTCATCCTCGGTTATCTCGTCCTGATCGGGCTCCTGCCGGATGTGAGGCGGGTGTTCCAGTACCACGGCGCCGAGCACATGACGATCAACGCGTTCGAGTCGGATTGGCCGCTGGAGGTTGCGAACGTCCGCCGGGCGAGTCTTCTCCACCCGCGCTGCGGCACCGGCTTCCTCATCGTCGTGCTGGTTGTGAGCGTCTTCGTCTTCTCCCTGGTGGCCCTTGTCCACCCGAACTGGCCGGAGCTCATCCTTTCCCGCCTCCTCGGAATACCGATAGTCGCCGGAGTGTCCGTGGAGGCCATCCGTTACATGGCGCGCAACCGCACCAACGCCGTCGTGAAGGTCCTCCTCATCCCCGTCCTGGGCACGCAGAAGTTCACGACTCGCGTTCCTGAGGATGGCATGCTCGAGGTCGCCATCGCCGCCTTCAACGCGGCGCGCGAGGGCGAGGAGGCGGTGGAGGCGGCGTGATCGATCGCCTCGAGGCGATCGCCCGGCGCTACCGCGAGCTCGAGGAGGATCTCGGCAGGCCCGAGAACCTGGCCGACCACGAGACGATCCAGAAGCTCGCGAGGGAACAGAAGACCCTGCGCGAGATCGTCGAGGCCTACGACGAGTACCGCGCGGCCCAGAAGACCGTGAGCGATGCCGAAGAGATGATCCGCGGCGAGAAGGACTCCGAGATGGAGGCCTACATGCGAGCTGAGATCGACACCGCGAACGTGCGCATGAGCCAGCTCGACGACAACCTGCGCGTACTGCTTCTCCCCAAGGATCCGAACGACGAGCGCGACGTGATCGTGGAGATCCAGGGTGCCGAGGGTGGCGACGAAGCGGAACTGTTCGCCCGCGATCTTTTCAACATGTACCAGCGCTGGGCTCCCACCAAGGGCTGGAAGGTCGAGGTCATCGATGCCCAGGAGTCGGGCATCGGCGGCTTCAGCAAGATCGAGTTCGAGATCCAGGGCGAGGGCGCCTACTCGCAGATGAAATATGAGGGCGGTGTCCACCGCGTCCAACGGGTCCCGAAGACCGAGGCGCAGGGCCGCATCCACACCTCGGCGGCAACCGTCACCGTGATGCCGGAGGCCGACCCGGTGGAGATCGACCTCCCGGACAAGGACATCAAGGTCGAGACATCGACCTCCACCGGACCCGGGGGCCAGAGCGTCAACACGACCTACTCGGCCATCCGCATCACTCACCTTCCCACGGGGATGGTGGTGAGCATCCAGGACGAGAAGTCCCAGATCAAAAACCGCGACAAGGCGATGCGCGTCCTCCGTGCACGGCTCTACGAACGCAAGCTTGCCGAGCAGAACGCGGAGCAGTCGACCCAGCGGCGCGACATGATCAAGCACGGCAACCGCTCCGAGAAGATCCGCACCTACAACTTCAAAGAGAACCGCGTCAGCGACCACCGCATCGATCTCACGCTCCACAAGCTGGACCGCATCCTCCAGGGCGAGCTCGACGAGCTGGTGAACGCCCTGATCGCCGCCGATAGGGCCCAACAGCTAAGCGGCGAGTGACCCTCCTCGAGGTCCTCAAGCGCGCCACCGTCTTCCTTGAGGCGCACGGTTCGGGGTCGCCTCGCCTCGATGCCGACCTCCTCCTCGCGCACGCCCTCGGCCTCCGCCGTCTCGACCTCTACCTCCAGTTTGAAAAGCCCATGGCTGAGTCGGAATTGGGTCCATATCGCGACCTCGTCGCGCGCCGGGGCAAGGGCGAACCGGTCGCCTATCTGACCGGCCACAAGGAGTTCATGAAGCTCGACTTCAAGGTCACGCCTGCCGTCCTGCTTCCAAACCCCGACACTGAGGTGCTGGTCCAGCGCGCGGTGGAATGGGGAAGAGCAAGGGGAGGACCAATCCGGGTGGCCGACGTCGGCACAGGCAGCGGGTGTATTGCCCTGTCGCTTGCACACTATCTAGGTGAAGCGACGGTGCTGGCGACGGACATCGACGCGGCCGCCCTCGCAGTCGCCCAGGAGAACGCTGGCAGGCTAGGACTCGAGGAGCGGGTCCACTTTTGCCAGCAGGACCTTCTCGGCGCGGGCGCGGCTGAGTTCGACCTCATCTGCGCAAACCTGCCCTACCTCGCCGACGGGCTGGTGCTCGCGGCCGAGGTGACGGCGCAACCGGCGCACGCCCTCCGCGGCGGCCCCGTCGGCCACGAACTCACGGCAAGGCTGCTGACCGAGGCGCCCATCCGTCTCAAGCCCGGTGGCGCGGTCATCTGCGAGATCGATCCGCCTCTTGTCGCGCACCTGGCTCCCGCACCCGGCTTCACTGGCTGGAGGGTCCACGGCGACCTGGGCGGCTACGACCGGGTCCTCGAATGCTGGACGTAGACGCCGCCGCCCGAGAACTCCTGAAGGGTGGCATCGTCGCCTTCCCGACCGAAACCGTCTACGGCCTCGCGGCCTCAGCCTCGGACGCCGAGGCCCAGCATCGGATTTACGAGATCAAGAACCGCCCGCGGGTGCTGCCACTGATCCTCATGGTCGCCGAACCGGATGATCTCGATGGCTGGGTCGAAGTCGACGAGCAGGCGAAGCGCTACATGATCCGCTTCTGGCCGGGACCGCTGACGCTGGTCCTGAAGCGACCCGGTGCATCGCCCACGCTGGGCGTTCGCATCCCGGATCACGCGCTGGCCCTGCGGCTACTGCGAATCGCAGGCCCCCTGATGACAACGAGCGCAAACCTGAGCGGCGAACCCCCGGCTCTCACCGCCGCCGAGGCCGAGAAACTCTCCGGCCTCGCCGGAGTGGTGGATGGGGGAGTGGTACCGGGCGGCCGGGCGTCCACGGTTCTGGACCTGACAGGCGACGAACCGCGCATCCTGCGTGAGGGAGCGCTGACGGCAGCCGACCTCCGCCTTTAGGCAGCGCGGGCGCGTTGCCGTGGTGGCGGATGGGTGACGAGCCGACCGCCGGAGTCCCACTCGATGCTCCAGCCGCCCTCGTGCACCTTCCGATGGTGCCTTCGACAGAGCAGGACGAGGTTCCTCACCTCGGTCTTCCCGCCCTCGATCCAGGCCTGCAGGTGGTGGGCGTCGGTCCAGGAGACCGGACAGCCACAGCCGGGGAACCGGCAACCCCGGTCGC
>JAYUBK010000276.1:0-11577 GCA_043740835.1 Chloroflexota bacterium | reverse complement strand
ACGGCAAGTTCGTTGAGCCAGGAGCGCACCACGCTGCCGTGCTGCCAGAGTTCCGCAATCGTGTGCAGGTCGAGTTTCGGGAACTTGCTCGAGGCGGCCAGGATCTCGTAGCCCTCGGCGTAGCCCTGGAGTAGCGCGTACTCGATGCCGTTGTGCACCATCTTCACGTAATGTCCGGCGCCGTCCGCGCCGATGTACGTGCAGCAGGGCTCTCCATCGACCTTGGCGGCGATCGCCTTGAGGGTTTCCTCGACCTGCCGGTAGGCGGCTGGGGGGCCACCGGGCATGATGCTGGGACCGTTCAGGGCCCCCTCTTCCCCGCCCGACACGCCCGTCCCGATGAATTGGAACCCGTCCCCCTCCAGCTCGGCGGCTCTGCGCCGGGTGTCCGTGAAGAGCGAGTTGCCGCCGTCGATGAGGATGTCACCGGCATCGAGGAGCGGGCGCAGGTCGGCGATCGCCTCGTCAACCGGAGCACCGGCCTTGACCATCAGGAGAATCGGCCTCGGGCGCTCGATGGAAGCGACAAACTCGGCGAGCGAATAGGACGCTGTGAACGACCCTTCAGTCGCGAAATCGGCCATGAAGTGTTCGGTACGTGCCGCGGTCCGGTTGTAGAGCGCGACCGGGATGCCGTGACGTCCGAGGTTGCGGGCGAGATTCATCCCCATCACGGCGAGTCCCATCACGCCAAACCTGCTGGAGCTCACCAGGGAATCCTATCCAGTGCACCGTCGACGGTAACCCGGCCCGCAGGACTAGTGAACCGAGCCAAGCTCCCTCACGCCACGGGAGCCACCGATGATGACGCCCGTCGCCATCCCGATGAAGAGTCCGTGCTCACAGACGCCCGGAACCTCTTTGAGCACCCGGGCGTACTTCTCGGGCTCGGCGATGCCGCCCGGGATCGTCAGGTCGAGGATCAGGTTGCCGTTGTCGGTGACGTACGGCTTTGACTCTCCGCCGCGCAGTTCCCAGGTGGCCGCCAGGCCTTGGAGGCGACGCGCCGTCTGCCGCCACATGAAGGGCACCACCTCCACGGGCAGGACCCCCGCACCGAGGCGCGGCACCAGCTTCGACTCGTCAGCGATGATGACAAAGCGCTTCGCTATTAGGGCGACGAGTTTTTCTCGAAGGAGAGCGCCCCCGCGGCCCTTGATGAGATTCAGGCCGGCGTCGATCTCGTCCGCCCCGTCGACGGCCAGATCAAGTTCCCGATCGGGGTCGGTGGTTATGGCCACACCGCGGCTGCGCGCCACGCGGGCGGTCTCCTCGGACGTTGGGACGCCGACGAAGTCAACCTCACGGAGAGCCTCGAGGAAATAGTGAACGGTGGTCCCGCTGCCCAGTCCGACGAGCATCCCGGGCCGGACCAGCTCCGCGGCCCGGCTACCCGCAGCGGCCTTCTGCTCGTCAGACAAGCGCGCGCCTGATGGCCTCGATGCCGGCGGCTATGCCGCCTTTGAAACGAAATACCGAGGTGCCCGCGACGAGGACGTTGGCGCCCGCAGCGAGGACCAGGGGAGCCGTGTCCACGTCAACGCCGCCGTCGACCTCGATGTCGGCGTCAGGGGCGAGGGCGCGGACGCGGGCGATCTTGGCCGGGCTCGTCCCGATGAAGGCCTGGCCACCGAAGCCGGGCTCGACAGTCATCACGTTGATCTCGGTCACATAGGGAACGATCTCGCGCAGAGTCTCGACCGGGGTCGAGGGATTGAGCGCGACTGCCGCCCGCGCTCCCAACTCAATGATGCGGTGGACCGTCCGGTAAAGCTGGTAGGTCGCCTCGACTTGGACCTCGACGATGTCCGCGCCGGATTTGACGAACGCCTCGATGAAGAGCTCGGGGCGTTCGACCATGAGGTGAACCTCGAGCGGTAGCGAGGTGACCGCGCGAACAGCCTCGACGACGGCGGGCCCCATCGTGAAGTTGGGGACGAAGTGGCCGTCCATGACGTCGAGGTGGAAGCGGTCGGCGCCTCCGGCCGCGGCCTCTTCGATCTGCTCCGCGAGGCGGCCGAAGTCGGCGGCAAGGATCGAGGGCGCGATGGTCACAGGCCGGCTCACTCGGCTGCGGCCCTGTCCAGCATCCATTCGGCTCCGGGAATCATGCCGGCCGGCACCTCTCCCCTGGACGCACGGCGCACCGCGTCGGCCTTGCCGGCACCGGTGGCCACGAAAAGGACGCGTCCCGCCGCGCGCAGGGCGGTGAGGGTCAGCGAGACGCGTTCGGGCGGTGGCTTGGGCGCGCCGGCCACGCCGACTGCCAAGCCTTCGGCAGCGATCGCAGGGCTGCCCGGGAAGAGTGACGCGCAGTGGCCGTCCTCGCCGACGCCGAGGAGGACGAAGTCGAGTCGCGGGAGCCGTTCCAGGACGAGTTGGTAGGCTGCGGCGCCCTCGATCGGCCCCAGCTCCGCCGGGATCCGATGGATGGTGGCCGGTGAAACCCTGTCGAGCAGGGTTTCACGCGCCATGCGGTAGTTGCTCTCGGGATCGGTCGGTGGCACGCAGCGTTCATCGCCGAAAAGCACCGTCACCCGGCCCCACGCAACGTCCAGGCCCGCCAGGACCCGATATGCCGCCTGCGGTGTCGTACCGCCCGCGAGGACCAGCGTGCGGGCTCCTCCGCGCATAGCCCCGGCGATGGCGGCCGCCGCCGCCGCAGCGACAGCAGCGGAGTCTTCGAAAATCCTCAAGGCAACTCCCTCTTGCTTGCAACCGTCATCGAAGAGCTGCCTTCAGCCCTGCGGCGGCTTCCAGGGAACGCCTATAGACCTTGTCGCCCCGGGCGCCTATGAGCAATTGGTGGATCAGGGACATGTCGTCGAGGCTTGGCATGGCCAGGCTTCGGCGCGGAAGCGCGACACTGGCCACCTTCCCCTCGGTGGTCACCTGGTCGCGATGCTCGACGTCACGTTGTGCCGTCATGGAGCACGTCTCAACTCCTCGGACCGCCTTCAGTCTCACCGCCAGGATGTCGCCCGACGCGAAGCCGGTTCTCTCGACCGGGCGGATCGCGATCTCCACAGCGTGCCCGCCGGGCGCCTCGAGGTGGGCGATCACGGCTCCTCCGGCCTTGGCCGCAGCTTGCGTGAGTCTCCAGTCGAGGGAGGCTGACAGCCAGCCCGCGAGGAGTACGGCGGCGCTCCGGTTACCGGGACCCTGGGCGACGTAGTCGATCTCGACTGAAGCGATCCCTCGCAGGAAGGCGCGGCGGTTCCTCGGGTTGAAGAACTGCGCCAGGATCTCCCGCCAGGGCCGCAGCCGCGCCCACTGCAGGTCCCCCACCGACACCCCCGGGTTGCGACGACCGATCTCGGCGAGTTCAAGGAATCCCTCATAGGGCCTCTCCAGGAGGCTGGTGTCGAGGATCAGGACGTCGGCGATCGCAAGCGCGCCGATGAAACGTGACTCCTTGAAGGGCGGCGAGCCCGTCCACCAGAGGTAGGTGGTGACATCCGAAATGAGGAGTGCCTCGACGAGACTCGGAATATGCTCGGCGGCCGCCCCCCGGGCGCGCAGGAAGACCTGCTCGTACAGGCAGTTTTCGCACTCCACGAGCTGATGCGAGAAGGACGTCACCGTGGCGTCGATGGTCGTGTCTCCTCCGGGAACGTCGAGGACGATGATCGCCCGGCAGGGATGGTGCGCGGCCAGCGCCTCGATCGTCTCGCCGGCGCTTTCCGCCGACCGCTGGTCGGAAGCGATGACGACGAGGTCCATGACGCTGTTGCGCGGGTGAGGATTGCCCTGGTCCAACGCCTCTTCCCGAGCAGCCTGAGCGCGCAGGAGGGACAGCCGGCTCTGCACCTGGGCCACGGTGACGTCGGTGCCACGCCACTCCTGCCGGGTGGTCCGCTCGGCGGGAATGGAGCTCAGGGTCGATGCCAATGGAAACCGTCCCTGCCGAGCAGCTCGTCGGCCGCGGCAGGGCCCCAGGTCCCGGCCTCGTAGTTGGGGAAACGTGTTCGTGAAGTTGCCCAGCGCTGCTCGATGGGGTCAATGATCCGCCACGCGGCTTCGACCTCGTCCTTGCGAGTGAAGAGAGTCGGATCACCCACCATGCAATCGACGAGCAGCCGCTCATAGGCATCCGGCGCCTCGACGAGGAAAGACGACATGTACAGGAAGTCCATGTTGACGCTCCGCATCTTGATCCCGGCCGCCGGGACCTTCGCCGCGAAGCGGAGCGAGATGCCCTCCTCGGGCTGGATGTGGAGGGTGATTGCATTGGGCTCGACCTCCTCCATGGCGTCCCTGCCGAAAGTTAGGTGGGGCGGTTTTTTGAACTGGACGCGGATCGCTGTCGAGCGCTTCGGCATCCGTTTGCCGGCCCTGAGATAGAAGGGAACTCCCCCCCAGCGCCAGTTGTCCACGCCCAGCCGGAGCGCGGCGTAGGTCTCGGTCTTGGAGTCGGCGCTCACCGAAGGCTCGGCGCGGTAGCCCGAGACCTCCTCGCCGAGCACCCAGCCCGGCCCGTACTGGCCACGTACGGTGAAGGTGTCGACCTGCGCGGGTGTGAAAGGGGTCACGGCCTTCAGGACTTTGACCTTCTCATCGCGAACGGAACCGGCGTCGAATGCCACCGGCGGCTCCATCGCAACCAGCGTCAGCAATTGGAAGAGATGATTCTGGACGATGTCGCGCAGTGCGCCGGCGCCTTCGTAGTAGCCGCCACGGCCCTCGACCCCGAGTTCTTCGGCCGCGGTGATCTGGACCGAATCGACGTACTGGTTGTTCCAGAGTGGCTCGAAGATAGAGTTGGCGAAGCGGAAGGCGAGGATGTTCTGGACGGTCTCCTTGCCAAGGTAATGGTCGATCCGGTAGACCTGCTCCTCTTTGAAGGCCACCTCGACGTCCGCATTCAACTTGCGGGCGGTCTTGAGGTCGGTGCCGAACGGCTTCTCGATGAGAATTCGGCGCCACGCGCCGGCGCGCTCCCCCGTCATCTCGGCGAGGCCGAGGTTCTCGACGATCATCGGAAAAGTTGAAGGCGGCGTCGCGCAGTAGTAGATGCGGTTGCCGCCGGCCGCACGCTCCTGGCCGGTCTGTTCCAGGAATCGTTCGAGGGCCTTGAAGCCGGCCTGGTCGGAGAAGTCGAGCCGGCTGTAGCGGGCTCCGTCGAGAAGCGAGCTGAGAACGTGCCGGTTGACGGGCTGGCTGCGCGAGAAGTTGGTGATGGCCTCCTCCGCCAGCTTGCGGAACTGGTCGTCGGTGAGCTCGTCCTTGGCCACCCCGACGATCGTGAATCCCGGCGGGAGGAGCCTCTGGACGCTCAGGTTGTAGATCGCGGGCAGCAGCTTGCGCCGGCTCAGGTCGCCGGTCGCGCCGAAGATCACCATCAGCGCCGGGTCCGCCACGCGATACTCGTGAAGACCTTCGCTCAGAGGGTTGCCGTGCTCGCCCTCCGTCCCCTTTGCCGCCATCCGAAACTCCCGCCCCTATTCCTTGTGGATGGCGTGGCCGCCGAACTGGTTGCGCATCATCGACAGCATCTTGTCGCCATAGGACTCCTGCTCACGGCTTCGGAAGCGGTCGAAGAGGGCCAGGGTGATGGTCCAGGCGGGGACGTCCTCGTCGAGTGCGGCCTGAACCGTCCAACGGCCCTCGCCGGTGTCGTCGACATACCCCTTGATCGTGTCGAGGTTGGGATCGGCCTCCAGGCCCTCGGCGATGAGGTCGATCAGCCAGGAGCGGATGACGGTGCCGTGTCGCCACGCCTCGGCGATCGCGTGCATGTCCATCCCGGGGAAGGACTTTGATTTGACCATGATCTCGAAACCCTCGGCGTACGCCTGCATGAGGCCGTACTCGATGCCGTTATGGACCATTTTCACGAAGTGGCCCGAGCCCTCGGGTCCGCAGTGCACGAGGCCGCCGTCGTCGGGGGCAAGGCTTTCGAGCAATGGTTTGCAATGGGCGAACACCTCGGGCTGCCCGCCGACCATTAGTCCGTAGCCGTTCTTGAGGCCCCAGACGCCGCCGGACGTGCCCGCGTCCAGGTAGTGCATGCCCTTTGCCGTCAGGACGGCAGCGTCCTTGAGCGCGAGCTGCCAGTTCGTGTTCCCGCCGTCGATGACGATGTCTCCTGGTTCCAGGAGAGCCGAAAGGCTGGCGATCGTCGCGGTCGTCGCGTCACCCGCGGGGACCATCACCCAGATGACCCGCGGCGTCTCCTTGAATGCGGCGACGAGTTCTCCGAGCGTGTGCGCGCCCGTGGCTCCCTCTGCGACCTTGCCCGCCACCGCCTCAGGCGACTGGTCGAACGCGACCAGCCGATGTCCCTTCTGCAGCAGGCGGGAGACCATGTTGCCGCCCATCCGGCCGAGGCCGATCATGCCCATCTCCATGCGCTTCTCTCTCCTTGAATTGGGCGACCGGCTACCCGAGCGCCTTTTCGGTCGCGGCAACGAGGGCGGCCCAGCCACGATTGGGGTTGCGTCCGAGGTCAACTCGCAATACAGGCAGCTTCCTTGAGCTGAGCGACTGGAGGTCGCCGAGCGCCTGTGCCTGCTTGAGGATGCTGAAGCTATAGGGCTGGCCGGGGATCAACACATCCTGTGCGTCCTGCTGCACGATCTGCAGGAACACGCCCTCGGCCGGCCCTCCCTTGTGAAGCTGCCCGGTCGAGTGCAGGAAGCGCGGACCATAGCCGGCGGTTGTCGCAACCTTCTTCTTGTCGCGGACGAGGCGCCGGATCGCCGCAATCGAGCGTTCCGAGGTCGGCGTCCGCGCCGTGTAGGCCATCGAGGCCAGGTAGCTGCCCGCTTTGGCCTTGCCGAAGAGAGCCTTCAGTGCCGTCGCCGCGTCCTCGACGGCCACGGAGTCTGCCCCCGGCAGCCGGCCCTTGGCCCTGAACTCGGCAAGCACTTTCTTCGTGTTGTCCTTCGACTCCTGCACGTTGGGCTGGTCGAACGCGTCGATCTTCAGGATCGCGCCCGCCATCGCGGTGGCGATTTCCCAGCGGAGGAACTCGCCCCCGAGGTCCAGCTTGTCGCGCAGGTTCACGGTGACGACCGGCTGCCCCGCATCCTCGAGAGCCTTCACGGCCGGGGTCTCCGGATCGGACACCATGCGCACGTTCACGAACAGCCTGTCGTCGCCATAGGAGGAGGGCTTGCCGAGGGGCTCTCCCTCGACCGGAACGATGCCCTTGCCCTCCTTCCCGGTCGACTCCGCGATGAGCTGTTCGACCCAATACCCGAAAGAAGCGATCCGCGGCGACAGGATCAGGGTGAGCTTGTCGCGCTTGTGTCCAACGGCCAGCGTACCCATCACGGCACCGAGCCAGAGCCCCGGGTTCTTGTCGGCCGCGATCGTCGGGCCACAGGCATGCATCATCTCCGTCGCCCGTGCCAGCAGGCCACTCACATCGGCTCCCATCAGAGCCCCCGGCACGAGCCCAAAGTACGAGAGCACGGAGTAGCGTCCTCCGATGTCCGGCGGGTTGGTGAAGATCCAGCGGAAGTCGTGCTCGCGGGCAAGCTTCTCGAGCGAGGTGCCAGGGTCGGTAATGGCGGCGAAGTGGCCGCCCGGCTTGATCCGCGGCAGCTGTGAGACCCGTTCCCAGAAGTAGGCGAAGTGGGAAAGGGTCTCAGTCGTCTCGCCGGACTTGCTGGCGACGATGAAAAGCGTGTCCTTGAGAGTGATCTCGCTCTCGATCCGGAGGATTGTCGAGGGATCCGTCGTGTCGAGGACGTGAAGCCGGGGGTGACCGCGGACCTCCCCGAACGTGTTGCGAAAAACGTCCGGTCCGAGGCTGGAGCCACCCATGCCGAGGAGGACCACATCGGAGTAGGTCTTGCCGTCCTGGGCCAGCTTGGCCAGTTCCGTCTCGCGGTCCTGCATCTTCTCCACGACGGACAGCCAGCCGAGGCGGTCGCGGATCTCCTCCCGCTTGCCCGGATCGCTCGTCCAGAGCGTCGAGTCCTTTCCCCAGAGGCGGCGCGCGGCATCCTCCTTCTGGAGCGCGCCGACAGTCTTCTCGACGGCGGGCTGGAGCTTGCCGAGCGTCTGCCACTGGCGCGGACCCTTCCCCTGGCGGATGTCACGGGCGGCGGTGCGGAGCGTCTGGACGAGGCTGGCGAAAGACTTGAAGAAGGAGTCGACGCCCTCCACCTCGAGCTCCTTCGTCACCTGGTCGATGTCGATGCCGGCAGCTGCGAGGTCATCCAGCTGGCGGCGTGCGGCCTCGACGTTCTCATCGAGGCTGCGCCGGACTTCCCCGTGCTCGGCAAACGCGGCGAGGGTGTTCGGCGGCACCGTATCGACGGTGTCGGGCCCGATGAGCTCCTCCACGTACATCGTGTCCTGGTAGCGCGGGTCCTTCACCGAGGTGGAGGCCCAGAGCGGCCGCTGCACCTTGGCGCCGGCCTTCGCGAGCGCTTCCCAGCGGGGTCCGGAGTGGAGCCTCTTGAACTCCTCGTAGGCCATCTTCGAGTTCGCGATACCGGCTTTTCCCAGGAGCGACTCGAGCTTTTTACGGGCCTTCGGGTCCTTTTCCGCGGCGATCTTCGCTTCGAGCAGCTTGTCGACCTTGCTGTCGACCCGGCTCACGAAAAAGCTCGCGACGCTGTTGACGTTCCTGGGCTTGCCGCCCCGAGCCTTCAGATCTTCGAGGCCCGCGAAATACATCTCGACGACCTCCCGATAACGGTCGACGGAGAAGATCAGGGTGACGTTGATGTTGACGCCCTCGCCGATCATCGTCCGGATCGCCGGCAGGCTGGCCCGGGTCGCCGGGATCTTCACCATCACGTTGGGCCTGGCGCAGCGCGCCCAGAGCTCCTGCGCCATGGCGACGGTGCGGCGGGCGCTCTTGGCGACGGCGGGCGAGACCTCGATGCTGACGAACCCGTCTCTCCCGCCGGTCCTCTTATAGACCGGAGCGAAGACGTCGGCGGCGGCCTGGATGTCCTCGACCATGAGGTCCCAGAGGATTTGTTCGGGCTTGCGGCCTGCCTTCGTGAGCCGCACCAAGCCTTCGTCGTAATCGGTCGAACCGGCGACCGCCTTCTCGAAGATCGTCGGGTTGGAGGTGACGCCGGTAACGCCTTCGTCGCGGTAGCGCGCCAGCTCCCCCGAGGTGATGAGCTGGCGGCGGATGTTGTCGTACCAAAGGCTCTGGCCCTGCTCGGCCAGCAGCTTCAACGGGTTTCCGTCCTTGCTCATCGATCTCCTCCAGTGGCGGTGGGGCCACTCATGGTCGCATTTAGTGCTCTCTCGGTGATCAGGACCCTGTACAGAGCTTCCTGTTTGTGGGTCGCGACCTGGTATGCCCTGTGCGCGCTCTGGTTGCAACGGTAGACGCGTCCGATCTCGGCCGGCAGGCGGTCTCCATCCGCGAGCCCCAGATGTTCGAGAGCGAATAGCGCCGCGCCTCGGCTCGATGCCTCGCGAGCCCTCGATTCGGCGACGGGCCTCCCCACGGCGTCAGCCATGACCTGCATCCAGGCCGGGCTCGAAAGAAGGCCCGCGCCGTTGGCGACGATCCGCGCCGGCGGCGGGACCGCCTCGTCGAGACGGGCGTTGACGCGGGCGATCTCGATCGCTACGGCCTCCAGCCCGGCCCGGACGATCTCGTCCGGCGTCGTCGCCTGGGTGAGACCGGCGAGCGCCCCGGTGGCGTGGGTGGCGAAGCCGAGACTCCGCTCGCCGGCCAGCAAGGGCAGGAAGCTGAGGCCATGGGCGGTGGGCTTCATCCTTCGTAGCCTGGACTCGAGCCGGTCGGTATCTACGGCGAGGTTGTGCGTCATCCAGGCGTAGAGGTTGCCCCCGTTGCTCATGGCCCCTCCCATGACGACACGGCGGCTGTCGAGCCGGTAGCACCAGAGGCCGGCCGGCACGTGCCCCGGGCGTCCCGGGTAGAGGACGCGGAGGGCCGCGCTGGTCCCGACCGTCAGCGCGCGCTGGTTCTTCCTGACGCAGCCGCTCCCGAGGTTGGCGAGTGCCCCGTCACCGGCGGCGCAGACCCAGGGCACGGCGGCCAACTCCGGCCACCGCACAGCGAATTGGTGGGCAAGGCCGGATCCGGCGACGCCGATCTCGGGAAGGGCGTCCCGGCTGAGTCCGAGGACCTCGAGTAGCTCGGCATCCCAGGAACCGTCGAGGTCGAGCAGACCGGTGCCCGAGGCCATCGAAACGCTTGTAACCGGGCTGCCGAAGAGCTTCTGATGGACGTGGTCCCAGAAGCTGAGCCAGCGAACCGCCGGCCGGCCGAACAACTCCGGTCGGCTCACCCTCAGCCAGGCCAGCTTGGCCGGCCAGTAGGTCGTATGGACGATGCAACCGGTGCGCTGGTGGATGGCCTCGACGTCGAGGCGGATCTTCAGGCGGTCGGCTTCCTCGCGGCAGCGGGTGTCACCCCACAGGAAGACGGGTGTCAGGGCGTGGCCATGGGCATCCGCGGCCAAGACCCCGTGCCAGAACGTTGACACGCCGACACCGGCGATCAGCCGGCGACGCCGCGAGCCGGCCTCGCGGAGGAGGTTGTCGACAGCCGTTGCGACCAGGCCGAAGAGCTTCCCGGCGTCAACCTCATAGGTCCCATCGGGAGCGACCCGGGCGGGGTAGGGCAGGTGGACCTCAATGCCCGGTACCTGCGCGCCGGTGGCCTCGAACAAAAGCGCCCGAACCGAGGATGTGCCGATGTCCAGAGCCGCAACGAGCTGATCAGCTGCCAATGGCGGATCAGTCTAGCCAGCGATCGCTGCTGCACGGAGCACGGGGATCGCGAGCACCCCGATATTGTGTGGCCGTGGCAGCCTCAATCCGCGGAGGGGAACAGCTGGAGCGTTTTGCAAAGTCTGTCTGCATTGCATTCGGTACTGACGAGGAAATCGCTTCCGTCGTCGCCTACCACCTCGCCCGCGCCAACCTCAGTGGCCATGACTCTCACGGCGTGATGCGGCTGCCCTGGTATCGCGAGTCGGCTCGCAGCGGAGAAATGGTGCCATCTGCGCGCGCCCAGGTGATCAGCGAAACCGGGTCGATCGCAGTCATCGACGCCCACCGCGGCTTCGGCCACCACTCAACCGCATTCGCGATGGACTGGGCGATCGGCGCGGCCGGGCGACTCGGCGTGGGCATCGCGGCCATCCGACATTCGAACCACATCGGCCGGGTCGGTGAATACGTCGAGATGGCCGCGGCGCGCGGGATGATCGGCGTCGCGACAGTCGCGGTCATGGGTGCCGGCGGGGTGGCCCCGTTCGGAGCCCGCGGCCGCTTCCTCGGCACCAACCCCTGGGCCTTCGGGGTTCCCGCGGGCGACAAGCCGATGATCTTCGACGCCGCCACCTCGGCCCTTGCCGAAGGCAAGGTGAGGCTCGCCCTCGCCAAGGGCGTCGAGGTGCCGCCGGGCGTGATAGTCGACAGGAACGGAAACCCATCCACCCGACCCCCCGACCTGTACGACGGTGGCGCCCTGCTCCCGCTGGGCGGTGAAATCGCCGGCCACAAGGGTTATGGGTACTCGGTGGCGTCCGCCCTGATGGGTGGCCTCGCCATGATCAACGATCCTGATCCCACCGTCGCCGGCACGGCCGCGGTTCCCGGCGAACCCGGCTGGCTGGGCGG
>JAYUBK010000275.1:0-3645 GCA_043740835.1 Chloroflexota bacterium | reverse complement strand
GGAATTGGATGGACTGGAACCCGCTCGCCGGGGCGAGCTCGGCCCGGAAGGCGAGAAAGTCCTGTGGCGACATCGTCTCCAGAACATCGATCTGCTCCACGAGGAGCTTCTCGATGACATGCACGCGATTCATGTGATGGCAGGCCCAGAACATGTCGCCTCCCTGCATCCGGTCGCGTGCCGCCTCAAGCTCGTCGAGGACGACCTTGAACCAGAGCTCATAGGCCTGGTGAACGACGATGAAGAGGAGTTCGTCGTGGGCTTCCGTACGGCCCTCCTGCAGGGAGAGCAGCTCCGGGATCCTGAGGTAGCTGCCATAGCTGAGGCGGCGCCCCTCTTCGCCGAAGCTTGTTGTCACGTGTTGGAGCTTAACCCCGAGCCCGTTCGATCCTTTCCGCACGGAGGGCCGAGCGGCGAACCTTGCCGGCATCGTCACGCAGATACTGGTCGGTTCGCTCGAACGTCTTGGGGATCTTGTAGGCAGTCAGCCTTTCCGCCAGGTGAGCGCGAAGCTCGTCGTCAGTGACCTCCGGCGAGGCTTGAACGATGGCATGGACCCGGTTTCCGAGCTCGTCGTCGGGAAGCCCGATCACACAGCACGAGCGAACGAGCGGATGGGAATCGAGCGCGGCCTCCACCTCGGCTGGATAAATGTTGGCGCCCCCGACCAGGATCATGTCGGTAAGCCTGTCGGTGAGGTAGAGATAGCCGTCCTCGTCGAGGAAGCCCATGTCACCCAGCGATTCCCAGCCATCACGATTCTTGGGGTCCGCGCCGATGTACCGATAGGTCTCAGGGCGATCGTCGGCGCGGCGCAAAAAGACCTCTCCCACCTCGCCCGGGGGCGCGTCGTTCCCCTCGGCGTCGAGGATCCTGATCCTGCCGCCACCAATCGGCTTGCCGACCGAGCCCCGATGCGCGAGCCACTCGTTGCCATCGAGCACCGTGATGACCTGCTGTTCGGTGCCCCCGTACAGCTCCCAGACCCGGCCCGGGCCCAGCCACTCGATCCACGACTCTTTCAACCATGGCGGACAGGGCGCCGCAAGGTGGTAGGCCACCTCCAGTGAGCCGAGATCGTAGCTTTCCCGCTCCTCGACGGGCAGCCGCCAGATCCGATGCATCATGGTCGGCACGAGGTACATGAATTGGACCCTGTGGCGCTGCGTCAGCTCGAGGGCGGTGGCGGCGTCGAAGCGCGTCATCACGATGATGTGCCCACCCGTGAATAGGGACGACATGCTCGCGCTGAAGGGGCCGTTGTGATAGAGCGGGCCGGTGACGAGGTGGACCATCCCGGGCTTGATCTGGTAGATCAACGCGCCCAGCAGCGGCCCCTCCAGGATTGCCGGCGCCCCGGAGACGATCAGCTTTGGGCGGCCCGTGCTGCCGCCCGAGGTAGGCGCCTTGTAGGAGATCGCGGTCCGGTCCGGTAAGGGATCGTCGGACAGTCCCGGATCCGGCTCGAAGCCGACCGGAACCGACACGCGGCCGCCTTCGAGGCCGACGACCAGGGCCGAGTTGGCGAGCTTGACGATTTCCTCGACCTCCAGGCGCGGCATCCGAGCCGAGACGGGCTGGGGCACGGCGCCGCACTTCCAGGTCGCGAGGCAGGCCTCGAAGAATTCGATGCCGTTGGGGAGGCCGATGGTGACGAAGTCGTCCTGGCCGACACCGAGCTCCCCGTAGGCCCGGGCCAGCCGGTTGCTGCTCCGCTCGAGCTCGCCCCGAGTGATCGTCCTTCCCTCGTGGGTTATCACCGGGCGGTCGGGTACAGCCAGGGCGAGCTCCCGGAAGGCCCTTGGCAGGGGCGTGATATCCGGTTCGGCCGGGATTTCGATTTCAGGAGCCACCTCAGTGACGGAAGTGTCGGACCCCGGTGGCGACCATGGCAACATCGGCCGCGTCGGCCGCCGCGATGCTGTCCCTGTCCCGAATCGAGCCACCCGGCTGGATGATCGCCGTCACGCCGGCCCTGATTCCCTCCTCGACGCCGTCAGGAAAGGGAAAGAAGGCGTCGGAGGCCATCACGGTGCCGGCCGCCCTCTCTCCCGCCCGGCGGACGGCGATCTGAACGGCCTCAACCCGGCTCATCTGGCCGGCGCCGACGCCGACCGCCGTGAGGTCTCTGGCCAGAACGATCGCGTTCGATTTCACGTGTTTGACCACCTTCCAGGCAAAGAGGAGCTGTTCCCACTCCGCATCGGTCGGCCGGCGCCGGCCGACGACGGTGCAGGTTTCCCGGGTGGTCTCGCGGTCGTCCGGCGTCTGGACAAGGAAGCCGCCCGCGACCGTGCGCATGTCGTAGCCGCTCCAATGGGCTCGGAGGGGATCTGCCTCGAGGAGGCGGACCTTTGCCTTCTTCCCCATGATCGCAAGCGCCGCCGGCTCGAAGGAGGGCGCGATGACCACCTCGACAAAGATGGCCGAGATCTGCTCCGCTGTGGCAAGGTCCAGCGGCCGGTTCAGCGCGACAACGCCGCCGAAGGCCGACGTCGGATCGCTTTCGTAGGCCCGGCGATAGGCGTCGGCAAGGGACGTGCCGACCGCCAGACCGCAGGGGTTGGTGTGCTTGATGATCGCCGCCGCCGGCCGGGCGAACTCGGCGGCCATGGCAAAGGCGGCGGAAGCGTCCTGGATGTTGTTGTAGCTGAGCTCGGCTCCCTGCAGCTGACGGGCTTCGCCGAGGCCGCCGGCGCTGGCGGGAGAGGCGTAGAAGGCAGCACGCTGGTGCGGATTCTCGCCATAGCGGAGCGCCCGGACGAGGCGGCCGGCAAAAGGCAGCTCGGCGGGGAAGTTTTCCCCGCGCAGCCAACCGGAAACGTGGCTGTCGTAGGCCGCGGTGTGCGAATAGGCCTCGGCCGCCAGCTCCTGGCGCAGCGCGGGCGTTACAGCGCCGTCGCGCAATGCCCCGAGAACCTCTTCGTAGCGCTTCGGGTGGACCACTACCACGACGCCGGCGAAGTTCTTGGCGGCTGCCCGGATCATCGCGGGGCCCCCGATGTCGATGTTCTCGACGATCTCCTCGAAGTCCGATCCCTCCCTTCTGGCCGTCTCCACGAAGGGATAGAGATTCACACAGAGAAGGTCGATCGTCCTGAGGTCGTGCTCCTCCAGCGCGGCGAGATGCTCCGGACGGTCGCGCCGGGCCAGCAACCCCCCGTGCACGCCGGGGTGGAGGGTTTTGACCCGGCCGTCCAGGATCTCTGGGAATCCCGTCAAATCGGACACCGAGCGTGCCGCCAACCCGGCGTCGTGCAGGGCCTTCAGGGTGCCGCCCGTCGAGTAAATCTCGAAGCCAAGCTCCGCGAGGCCGGTCGCGAAACCGGCGAGCCCGGTCTTGTCGCTAACGGAGAGGAGGGCGCGTCGCACTCAGCCTGTCGCTCAAAAAGCGGATGGCCTCCGGGAGGATGCGGTGCTCCTGGGCCTGGATGCGCCGGTGGAGCGATTGCGGCGAGTCGTCGTCGTGGACCGCCACCGCCGCCTGGGCGAGGATGGGGCCACCGTCCACCGTCGCATCCACGAGGTGGACAGTGCAGCCGGTGATCTTGACACCGTGGTCGAGCGCCTGCCTGACGGCGTCCATGCCGCCTCCGAAGGACGGCAGAAGCGAGGGGTGGATGTTCAGTACCCGCCCCGGGAACA
>JAYUBK010000274.1:0-3646 GCA_043740835.1 Chloroflexota bacterium | reverse complement strand
ACGTGAAGACGGCCCACAGCAGCGGGAAGAGCCAGACCAGCGCCGTCACCACCAGGAAGGCGTGCAGGGCGACGCGCGCGGGCCGCTGCCAGGGGTTGCGGGCACGCCGGGCGGCGGGGGCGGCAGCGCTCATGCGAGGTCCTGGTTCACGCGCGAGAGGTAGAGGACGATCGGCCCCAGCGAGATCACCAAAAGGACGACCGCGATCGCCGAGCCGAAGCCGACCAGGTTGGCCTCGCTGATGCTGTTGTTGGTGATCAGGGTGCTCAGGAGTTCGAGGCCGTTCTTGCCGCGGTTGATGATGTACGCGATGTCGAAGGCCCGCAGGGATTCGATCGCGGTGACCACCACGATGATCACGTTGATGGGCGCCATCACCGGGAGCACGACCTGGAAGAAGATCTGCCGCTCGGTCGCACCATCCACCTTGGCCGCCTCCCGCAGCGAGGGGTCGACGCTCTTCAACCCAGCCAGGTAGAGGATCATGATGTAGCCGACGTGGCGCCAGCTGGCGGCCACCATGATCGCCCAGATGTTGATCCTGGGATCCCCGAGCCAGTCGATCAGCGGGCCCTTGTGGTGGTTCAGGGCGAGGACGCTGTTGATGAAGCCCTCGTTGGGCGCGTACTGCAGCTCCCAGAGGAAGCCGACCACGGCCAGGGAGAGAACCACGGGCAGAAAGAAGATGCCCTGATAAATGCGCGAGCCCTTGATCTCGCGGTCGAGCAGGACCGCCAGCAGCATCCCGAGCGGGGTGGCGATGAGCACGAAGAAGCCCAGCCAGAGGAGGTTGTGCTGGAGGGCCGGCCAGAAGAGGCTGTAGCCGAACAGGAGGGTCTGGTAGTTCTTGAGCCCGACGATGTTGTGCTGCTCGATGGCGCCGATTCCGGACCAGTTGGTGAAAGAGAAAAGCACCGAGGCCACGGTCGGGCCCCAGATCAGCAGCAGGTCTAAGGCGAGGGGGATGCCAACCATCAGGCCCAGGATCAGCTTGTCCCTGCGGGTCAGGACGCTATAGCGCCGGCGCTTGCGGCGATGGACGACGAGCTCCCCCACCCCGTCGGGGGCGGGGGGCAGGCTCATCGGCGTGGTTTCAGCCACCTACGGAATCTAACGTTCCGGGCTACTTCTCGGGCGGCAGCGAATCCCAGAACTTCTGCATCGTCCCCTGCAGCGCCCCGATGTCGCCGGTGGGCTTGGAGAGGAAGGTCAGCAGGAAGCTCTGCATACCGTTCGGGCCGGCGAAGTCCGGCCGCGAGTCGCGGTCGAAGAACTGTGTGATCCGCTTGGCGTTCTTGATGATCTCGGATGCCTTCTTCTGAAGCGGTGTGAAGGTGCTGGTGTCGGCGTCGGTGGCGGTGGGGATGAGCCCCGGCGCGTTCTGGAACTCAAGGAGCTGGGTGGAGCCCTTGGACCAGAACTCGAGCCACGCCTTGGCCTGGCCCTGGTCGTTGCTGAAGGTCTTCGCCTTCTTGCTCATCATCCAGATGTCGATGGGAGCGTCGAGCGCCTTCTCGGCGTCGAAGGAGGTGCCCATGTCCGGGTAGGGGAAGAAGTCGAGGTCGTCGAGGTCGGCCTGGACCCCGGTCGCCTTGAACTGGTCCGAGACGAAGAGGCCGAGCACGTACATGCCGGCCTGCTTGCGGACGACCTGGTCCGCAGCCTGCTGCCAGGTCTGGCCGGCCAGGCCCTGCGAATAGAAGGGCACGATCTCGGCCCACTTCTTGAAGACGTTGGCGACCCGGGGATCGGTCCACTTCTGCTTGCCGGTGCAGAGCTCGACGTGGAAGGTGTACCCGTTGAGACGGAGGTTGATGATGTCGAAGGTTCCCTGCGCGGGCCAGCCGTCCTTGTCGCCCATCGCGATCGGGATGAGCCCGTCCTTCTGCATCGTGGTGCTGAGGGTCTTCAGGTCATCCCAGGTCGTCGGGATCTTGTAGCCATGCGAGGCGAAGACGCTCTTGCGGTAGAAGACGGCCCACGGGTAGTAGTCGCGCGGGATGCCGTAGTAGTGGCCGTCATCGGCCTTCACCGACTCGGCGAAGGCAGGGGTGAAGTTGTCCTTCACCTTGTCCCAGACATCGTCGATGGGATTGGCCAGGCCCTGGGCCGCGAAGAAGCGCATCCGGTGCCCGGAGAACCAGGTGAATACGTCCTCGGGCGCGCCCTGGAGGTAGCCGCCGATCGAGTCCTGGAAAGTGCCGTGGTCGACTGTGTTGAGCTTGACCACGGTCCCGCCGTTCGCCTTGGTGAAGGCGGCGGAGACGGCCTCCATACCCTTGCGCGGGCCCGCGTCCGATTCGTTGCTCCCGACCGTCACCGTTCCGCCGGTGCCGTTGGAGGTTGTGGTGGCGGTGTTGTTTCCGCAGGCGGCCAGGAATGCCGCGACGCTGGTGTACCCGGCGAGCTGTAGTAGTTGCCGGCGCGACATGTCGAAGTCGAGCTGCAGCTCACGGCCGAGGATGGGCAATCCCATGTGACCTGGCCCTGGGCGGCGACCGTTCTCCGGGGAATCACCCATTGCTAACCCCTCCTTAAAGGCGTTGGACTCAGGACCGCGTCCCGAGGCGTGACTCTGAACTCCGGCGGCGTCTTGACGGCACGCCGGAGCGATAGCGCGAACGATACATCACGAGTGGTCCTTTGTGAACAATCAGCTTTCGTTTGATGATCGCTATTGCTCGAATGTGATCAAGTCGCTAACATCTGGGCGCATGCTGGCGGCTGAGAGGCGGCGGCGAATTGCCGAGATCATCCGATCGCGCGGGGTCGTCGCGGTGGCCGAGATGGCCGAGTCCCTGAGCACCTCCGAGATCACGCTGCGGCGGGACCTGCGGGTGATGGCCGACCATGGCCTCCTGATTCGGACGCACGGCGGCGCGGTCCTACCCGCCGGCCTCGCGCATGAACCGACCTATTCCGAGAAGGCGAGTCAGGCGGCGGCCGAGAAGGCAGCGATCGCCCGCCTCGCGATCGGCATGATCCGGCCGGGAGATTCAATCGTCCTCGGCCCCGGCACCACCACCCTGGCCCTCGCCCGTCTGCTGGTGGACTGTCCCGAGTTGACGGTGGTGACGAACTCCCTCCTCGTCGCAGAGGCGTTGATGAGCGCCCCCCATGTCGAGGTGATCCTGACCGGCGGCACCCTCCGGCGATCAATCCACGCCCTGGTCGGCCCCGCGGCCGAGGAGTCGCTTCGATCGCTGCGCGCCTCGCAGGCGTTCATCTCGGGCAACGGGCTGTCCGCCGACCGCGGCCTGAGCACGCCGAGCCCGCTGGTCGCCGCCGCCGATCGCGCCCTGGCGGCTGCCGCCCAGCAGATCGTCGTCCTCGCAGATCACACCAAGGTCGGCGTCGAGACGATGGTCCAGACGGTGAGGCTCGAGCAGATCTCGGTGCTCATCACCGACGACGGCGCCGATCCCGAACAGATCGCCGCGATGCGCGCGGCCGGGATCGACATCCGGATTGCGGCCATGCCCGGCAGCGCCTCCTCAACGCGAGCGACGGCGTAAGCGCGTGGCAGCTACCGATTCGTGGTCGGCGTGGATCGCTTGGTGGCACGAGTCAGGAAGAGGCCGTCCCGCACCAGGAGGCTGAACACCATGCCGAGGGGCGCCGCCGAGTACCAGAGGGCCGGGGAGAA
>JAYUBK010000273.1:0-3651 GCA_043740835.1 Chloroflexota bacterium | reverse complement strand
CCGGTCTTGAGGACCTTGGTGGTCGCTCGCTGCCCGTTCAGGTACAGCGCCCGCGCCTCGGTGACGTGGGTGGCGATGCGCTGCCTCACGAGAGGGTCGTCGCCGACGCCAAGCCGGCGCGCATGTTCGGTGAGGGCCTTGACGGTCACGGAAGCCTGGTTGGCGAGCGACATGCCGAGCGTACCGCGCTCGTGGAGGAGGGTTGTCATGGCGCCCGCCCAGCCCTTGCCGGGTTCGCCCACGACGTTCTCCGCGGGAACTTCGACATCCGTGAAGAACATCTCGTTGAACTCGGCGTCCCCGGTGATCTGAACCAGTGGCCGCACCTCCACGCCTGGCGACTCCATGTCGACGATGAGGTAGGTGAGTCCGTCGCGCGGGTTATCGGCCGCGAACTCGCGGCAGAGGAGCATGCAGTACTTCGACACGTGGGCGAGGGTCGTCCAGACCTTCTGGCCGTTGACGACGTACTTGTCGCCCTTTCGTTCGGCCCTGGTCCGGAGCGCAGAGAGGTCGGACCCCGCGTTGGGCTCGCTGAAGCCCTGGCACCAGATCTCGTCGGCGTTGAGCATCTTCGAGAGGTAGCGCTTCTTCTGGTCCTCGGTGCCCTGGTGCATCAACGTGGGCCCGAGCATGCCGACCGCCAACACGTTTACCGGGCCCGGGGCGCCGGTCTCGATGAGGGCTTCGGCGAGCAGGACCTGGTGCATCAGGGGAGCGCCCTGGCCGCCGTACTCCCGGGGCCAGTTGAGCCCGACATAACCGGCCTCATACATCGTCTTCTGCCAGGCCTTGCGCGCGCCGATCCAGCCCTTCCCTCCGGCATCCTGCTCAGAGTCCTTGAAGTCGGGCTTGTTGGCGACAAGCCAGGCGCTGACCTTGTCCTTGAAGGCTCGCTCGTCGGGTGTGAGATCGAAATCCATGGCCGAACTCTACGAGATCAGGGGGGCGACGCCATCCATCAGAAGTTGCAGCGCCTCGTCGTCGTCGAGGATGAAGTGCTGGGCGTGATACCGATTCAGGCCCAGATCGAGGTAGGGTCGCAGCTGCTCGGCGATCTGCTCTGGAGTGCCCACGAACCAGCTCTTGATGGCTGCCTCCCGGACCTCGGACGCAGACAGCCCGCGCCAGCGCGGGATGAAGTCACCGATCGCAAGGGCGCGGTCGTTGATCTCGTTTTCGGTGCTGCCGACGATGAACCCGGTCTGCAGTGAGCGGTTGATCTCCTCAGGGTCACGGCCGATCCTCCCGCACGCCTCGTCGAGCAACCGTGCCTTATGCGCGTATGTCTCGAGATCCGGGCGTCCGCCCAGCCCCCATTCCCTCGCGTTTTTCGCGGCCGTGGGGATGGTGCGCTTCTCTCCCCCGCCCCCGATTAGGAGCGGCACGGTGCCCCGTGTGGGCTTGGGATTCGAGATTGCCCAGGTCTCCTTGATGATCTCGATGCCCTCGTCAAGGAGGTCCATCCTCCCTTTGAGGTCGGGGAAGGGGACATGGAAGGCCGTGTGCTCGGCCTCGTGCCACCCGGCTCCGATGCCCAACACCAATCTCCCCCCGCTGAGGAGGTCGACGGCTGTCGCCATCTTGGCGAGCACAGCCGGCGGCCTGAACGTCATCGGGGACACGTTCGGGCCGAATGTGATGCGTTTGGTCCACTCCGCGCAGAGTGCAAGCGAGATCCAGGTCTCGATGCAGTCGCGGTCGTTCTCACCCATCACGCTGAAGAGGTGGTCGCTTCGCCAGAGGGACTCGAAGCCGTAATCCTCGACCACCTCGCAGAGGTGCTTCCAGCGGTCCCAGGTCAGGCCCTCCTGACCTTCGATCATCACGCCAAGTACTGCCATGTCTAAGAGCGTAGGACCTTGAGCAGATCTGGGAGCTCGAGGCAATTCAACAGCAGTTCGGGTCCGATGCCGGCCTGGTGCGCCATCCAGGCGCCCGAGTCGACGTAAGCGAACTGCTCCGGGGCGTGGGCGTCCGAGTCGAGGCTCAGCCGGCAGCCGCAGGCAGCGGCCAGCCGCGCAAGCTCCGGGGAGAGGTCCATGCGGGCGGGGTCGCAGTCCATTTCGAGCGCGGTGCCATGCCTGGCCGCGTGCCTGAACACGGCCTCGAAGTCGTAGTCGGCGCCGGGTCGGGAGCCCAGGCGGCGGCCGGTCGGATGGCCCACGATGTCCACGTGCGGGCTTTCGACCGCTCGCAGCATTCGCTCTGTCATCGCCTCCCGTTCCATCTTCAATTTGACGTGGGGGCTGGCCACGACGACGTCAAGCTCGGCAAGGGTTTCGTCCGCGAGGTCCAGGGAGCCGTCCTCGAGGATGTCGACCTCGATCCCCCGCAGGATCGTCATCCCGGGGAGCCGTTCCATCGCCCGCCGGATCTCCTCGGCCTGCGCATGGAGGCGCTCCGGGCCCAAACCGTTGACCACCCGGATCCGCGGCGAGTGATCGGTGATGGCTAGGTAGGAATACCCCCGGCCCTGTGCGGCCCTGGCCATCTCGTAGACGGTCGATCCACCGTCAGACCAATTTGTGTGGGAGTGGAGGTCGCCCCTCAGAAAACTGGCCTCGACCCCTCCCGCCGCGATCGGGGCTGCCTGTTGAGGTGTCTCTTGCGGCGCCTCTGACCGCAGCTTGTCCAGGTAGGTGCTCCTGCCTGTATCGACCAATTCGACAAGCACCTTGGCAATGCCCGAGCCCACGCCGTCGATGGTTTCTAGACGCCCCTCCGCCCGGAGCGCAGCGAGGTCCGGCTGGAGCCGGTGCAGGGTGGTGGCGGCTTTCCCGAACGCGCGCGAACGAAAGGACTGCTCGGCGTCATGGCGCAGGAGATACGCGATCTCCGCCAGCACAGCGGCCGCATCGGCCGCGTTCAACGCGTGGTCCAGGCCAGGACGTGGGGTGGGTGAAGCGGTCCGAAAAAGCCTTCCAAGCCGGGGTCGTGGGGCGGAATCACAACTTCCGAGGGATCCCACTCGCGGTAGTGCCAGCCGTGTTCGATGAACCAGGAGGAGGTTTCCGGGCTCACGTAGGCGATGACTCCGCCGGGGCGCGTGCAGCGCTCGAGTTCGGCAAGTACCTCCAGCTCCGGACCGAGGCTGGCGCAGGAGATGGTCAGGTCGGCCCAGGCGGTATCCACCGGGATCCGCTCGGCGGAGCCCGCGCGGACGTCCACCTCTGGGAGACGCTGCCCGAGGATGCCCCGGAGAGAGTCGCACGGCTCGACGGCGACGATCTCCTCGGCGCGCTGGACGAGGTGCCGCGTCAGCCGGCCACTGCCTGCGGCCACCTCCAGGATCTTGCCGCCGGGGACAGGGATCGCCTCGAGCAGGGCCGGGTGAATGCGTTCGGCGGCGGCCAGCTTGTCCCAGAGCTCGGGCCGCAGCTCGTAGACCAGGTGCCAGAAGAGTCCGCGCACCAGCCGCGCGGTGGCCGAGGCGTCGCCGGCCCCGGCGGCCTCGAGGTCGGCGATCGGGACGCCGGCCCGAGCCAGGACGTCGGGTGGAAGACGTCGCACGTCATCGAGGTTGAATTGGGAGGCCCCCGGAGGCGCAATTGCGGACGCTTCGAAATAGTTCACCTATAAGTACAATTATGGATAGTCATATGCTCAAGATTGAAACTTTTTCCCAACGTGTGGCGCGGGTGCAGGTCG
>JAYUBK010000272.1:0-11695 GCA_043740835.1 Chloroflexota bacterium | reverse complement strand
GAGCGGATGCGGAGGAGGCGGCGCGAGAGATCCTGCGGAAGGGCGCGGTCCGTGTGCGGGATGCGCTCGTCGAGTCGTATCGCATCCTTCCCGATCTGCCGCGGCGCATGGCGCAGGTGAGCGGCGACGGCGGCGCGCTCGCTGCCAAGTCGGTCGCAGTGCTTCGGTCCCTTGAGGACAAGGACGCGCGGGGCGCCTTCGTCGCGGCGCCGGGGGCACCCTGGGGCGAGAGCAATCACGACGGCAACCTCGTCTACCACGTCGTCTGGGCGCGAGACCTTTACCAATCGACGACGGCGTTGCTCGAGGCCGGGGACGTGAAGCCTGCGGCACGCGGCCTCCGACACCTGGCTCGCGTCCAGCGCCCGGACGGCAGCTGGCCGCAGAACTGGATGGTCAGCGGCCGCGCCCATTGGACGGGGCTCGAGCTCGACCAGGCAGCCTACCCAATCCTCCTCGCCTGGCGCCTGCGCCAGGCCCAGGCCCTCGACTGGGACGCCTACTCGAGCCTCGTGCGCGCTGCCGCGACGTTCATCGTCCGTGTGGGCCCGGGGACGCCACTCGACCGCTGGGAGGATGCCGGAGGCCTCTCGCCATCGACGCTCGCAGCCTCGATTGCGGCACTTGTCTGCGCCGCCGAGATGGCCCAGCATGCCGGCCAGGACCTCGCTGCCGCGCACCTGAGGCAGGTCGCCGACTACTGGGCCGACCGCGTCGAGGCGTGGTGCTTCTGGCCTCTGGCAGGTAGCTACGTGCGGCTGGGCCAGGATCCCCAGGCCGGGCCGGGGCCGAGCTCGCTGGTCTCGGCCGACTTCCTCGAACTGGTCCGCCTGGGGATCCGACGCCCGGACCATCCGGCCGTTCTTAAGAGCCTGGCTTGCGTGGATGCGGCACTCCGCGTGATGACGCCCGCGGGGCCCGCCTGGCGGCGTTACGTCAACGACGCGTATGGCGAGCACGACGATGGCAGCCCCTTCGACGGTAGCGGAGTGGGGAGGGCGTGGCCGCTGCTCCTGGGCGAGCGCGCCCATCACCAGTACGCGCTGACTGGAAATGCATCCGATCTGGCCCGTGTCTACGAGAGCGTCGCAGGCCCCGGCGGCATGCTTCCCGAGCAGGTGTGGTACGGCCAACCCTTCCCGGCCTATGGCCTCGAACCCGGCAAGGCCACGGGCTCGGCCGCCCCGCTCGGCTGGGCCCATGCCGAGTACCTGAAGCTGCTCGCGACGATCGCGACCGGGCGGGTGATCGATCTGCTCGAACCCGTTTATCGCCGCTACATCGAGTCGCCGCCATATGAGCCGGACTTTGTATGGAGCCACGCCCACCAGATCACCCAGTTCGTCGCCGGGCGCAAGGTTCGCATTCAGCTCGACGAGGCAGCCGTGATCCGCTGGTCAGCCGACGACTGGGCCTCGTGGAAGGAAAGCCGCAGCGTCGACACGACTCTGGGAATCCACGTTGCGGAATTGCCGACCCAGATCATGCGGCCCGGCGTGACCATGTCCTGGACCCCACACTTCGCCGACCGTTGGGAAGGACGGAACTACTCGCTGACAGCCAAGTAAGCCATCCGAGCAGGCCCTCCGGCTTGCCCTACTCCGACGCAACGAGCTCCCCTAAAGACCATGTCTAGGTGGAGTGCGGTCCTTCGTCCTCGTCGCCGTCGCCGTCGTCGATGTCGCCAAGACGCAGCTCGCCGGCGGCGTCATCGTCGAACTGACTATGGAGCTCACCGCAGTCGATGCAGCGGTAGTACTCGCCCAGGAAGCTCTTCTGCCAGACCGCGAAGCTGACGACTCCGGCCTCTTCAATCAGAACCTCCTGCTCGAGGCGGTAGACGACCTGTTCCCAGCCGCCCTCGGGTATTCGCTCGTCGAGCACCACAAGGCAGTAGGGATGGGGCTCGCCCCAAAGCATTGAGACCTCGCCGAGGCGCTCGTCGTCGGGGTTGACTATCGACCAGCTTTCGCCCGACTGGCTGCGGGTCGAGCGGACCAGGCGGAGGTCACGCCAGAAGGTGTTGGCCGCGTCTCGCTGAGCCTTCTCGTGTTCGGCCTGGGCCTCCTGGAAGGCGCCCCACATGCGCAGCAGGTGATTGCGGAACCGGTGGTAGGTGGCGAGGAGTCGAGGTTGGCTCTGGGGCGAGCCGATCAGCTGCTCGAAGGCGTGCTCGAAGGCGGCTTCGACACGCTCCTGGCGGTCGACGATGTCGACGGCCCATTCGAGGTCCTCGCTGAGGCGCATGGACTCGTTCAGGACGACCTCGAAGTCGAGCCAGTCCTCCCCGAACTCCGGGACGAGGACAAACTCCACGAGGTCCGCCAGCCGATGCTCTTCGAGGAGGGCGGGTGTGACACGGGTCCGCGCCTCGGGCCAGCTCTTCCAGCCCATGACGTTATGGATCCAGTAGTCGAGGATCGTGACGGCGTACTGGAGAGCGGCAGGTGAGGTCCAGATGCCCTCTGGCCAGGTCTTTCGCCCGGTGCGGACCTTGTTGTAGAGAGCGATGACCTCCTCGTCGTCGAGGTATTCGGCTGCCATGGCGATTCAGGCCATTCTCGCAGGGAATACCCAACGTCTATTGGAAGGTGGCAATTCGCCGGCGAAAAGGCTAGGTTGCTGCGATGGATCTCGAGGGCGCCGGCAAGGCGGAGACGAATCGGGTGAAAAGGGCCCGAGGGATCGACGGCTGGATCGACGGCGCCGGTTGGCTGGACGGACCGGCGGAGTTCGTACAGGGAGCGATCCTCAGTTTCTACAAGAGCCTGGGCGGTCCCGGTCAGCTTCTGAAGGACCTGCTGCACGGCACGAAGCCCCTCGGCCATCCACTCCACCCGGCACTGACCGATGTCCCGCTGGGAGCCTTCTCGGTCATGTTCATCGCCGACTGGATTGCACTTTTCACCCCGTCTGTACCGACGATCGTCGGCAAGTTGAGCCTGATCGTCGGGATCTTCGGCATGGTCGGTGCCGCTCTTTCGGGGTACACGGACTACACGGGCACATTCGGAAGGGAGCGCCGGTACGCGACCACCCATGGCCTGGTCATGAGTCTCAGCCTCGTGGCGATGATCGTCTCGCTCGTCCTCCGGCAGGTGAATCTGACCCTGCCGGCGATGGTGGTCTCGAGCCTCGCCTTCCTCGTCATCCTTTTCGGTGCCTATCTCGGCGGCCACCTCTCATTTGGATTCGGCACCATGGTCAACAGGAACGCCTTCGTCGACGGTGTCAGCGAGTGGACGGCGGTCGGCCGGTCGGCGGACTTCGCGGACGGTGGTCAGGTGAGGGTGAAGGCCGGGGACATGCCCGTGATGATCGTGCGCCGCGGCAACCGGTTGGACGCAATCTCCGCCGTCTGCTCTCACGCGGGCGGACCGTTGGACGAAGGGGAGCTGGACGGGGACATCGTCACCTGCCCCTGGCACGGCTCACGGTTCTGCATCACTGATGGCAGGGTCCAGGACGGCCCCGCGACCTTCGATCAACCCGCCTTCCTCGTTCGAGAGTCCGGCGATCAGGTCGAGGTGAAGCTACCCGCGCCGCTTCACTGATCCGGCGGTCGTGCCCGCGGTGATCGCTCACAGAGGGGAGTGCGGCGTCTGCATCCGATGCAATTTGTGCATCGTCCTGATTCACAGGGCGGAACAGGGATCTGTGAGACGCGGTTTAATCTCTCTGCAATGGCACCCGTGACTTCGATGACACCCGAACAGGTCGGGCGTTACGCGCGCCACCTGATCCTTCCCGAGGTCGGCGGCCGAGGCCAGCGCAAGCTGATGAACACCTCCGTCCTCCTTCTCGGCGCCGGCGGCCTCGGCTCGCCGGCCGGTCTCTACCTGGCCGCGGCCGGGATCGGCAAGATCGGGATCGTTGACTTCGACACCGTCGACGCCTCCAACCTCCAGCGGCAGATCCTGCATGGAGTCGAGGACCTGGGGCGCCCCAAGGTCGACTCCGCTGCCGATCGGATGCACCAGATGAATCCAGACGTGGAGGTCATCGGCATCCGCGAGCACCTGGACTCCGGCAACGCGCTCGACGTCTTCAGGGATTACGACGTGATCGTCGACGGAACGGACAACTTCCCCACCCGCTACCTTGCCAACGACGCCGCGCACCTGCTCGGCAAGCCGCTGGTCCACGGCGCGATCTACCGCTTCGAGGGGCAACTCACAATGTTCGACTCCGCCCACGGAACGGCCTGCTACCGCTGCCTCTTCAAGGAGCCACCGCCGCCGGGCTCGGTCGCCAGCTGCGCCGAGGCGGGCGTCTTCGGGGTTCTCCCGGGGATCATCGGCAGCCTGATGGCATTCGAGACGATCAAGCATGTTCTTAACATCGGCGAGCCGCTGGCCGGGCGCCTGATGCTGTTCGAGGGCCTCGACATGAGGTTCCGCGAGGTGCGGCTGCGCAAGAACCCGAACTGCGCGCTCTGCGGTGAGAATCCCACGGTCACCGGCCTGATCGACTACGAGGACTTCTGTGGCATCCCCGCCGTCGAACCTTCGAAGATGGCGATTTAGCAGCTCCGATTCGTCCACGCAGAGCCTCGAAGCCGGCCTTCCACAAGCCTCCCGGAAATCGTCTCCCGGTAAGCTTCCGGCACGGTGATCAAGCTCGAGCGAGCCAACCCCGCGGCCCTCGACAGGGCGCGTGAGATCGTGCGCGAGCTGGGGTCTGTGCTCGTCGCCTACTCTGGCGGCGTCGACTCCAGCCTGCTTTTGAAGCTCGCACTCGAAGAGCTGGGTCCGAAGGCCGTCGCGATCCTCGCCAGCTCACCCGCTTACCCGGAGTCCGAACAGGAGGAGGCACGCGAGCTTGCGGCTGCACTGGGGGCAAGGCTCATCGAGGTCAACACGACCGAGGTCGAGCTCGATGCATACCAGCGCAACAATCCCGATCGTTGCTTCCACTGCAAGGAGGAGCTGTTCGACACGCTCGAGCCGGTCCAGCGGGACCTGGGCCTGAATCACCTCGCCTATGGCGCTACCGCCGACGATGAGGGCGACCATCGCCCCGGACACGGCTCCGCGGTTCGCCGCGGCGTCCGCTTTCCGCTCCTCGAGTCCGGGCTCGGCAAGACGGAGATCCGCCTCGCGGCCCGTGCCCTGGGGTTGCCCAACTGGAACAAGCCGTCATTCGCCTGCCTCAGCTCTCGAATCCCGCATGGCACACCGGTGACAGTCGAGGCGCTTCGCCAGATCGAGCGTGCCGAGTCGGCGGTGAAGGGGCTTGGGTTCCGCCAGGTCCGGGTCCGCCACCACGGCGATGTCGCCCGTGTTGAGGTCGAACCAGCCGACGTTGAGAGGCTGTTCGCACAGCGCGAGGCGGTCGTGAAGAGTCTGAAGGGGGCGGGGTATACGTTCGTCGCGCTCGACCTCGAAGGCTACGCAACAGGGAAGCTCAACGAGGCCTGGAAGCCAAGAGCGGCCGACTAGCTGCCAACTGGCGGCCGGTTGACGGCCAGTAAGCTAGCGAAAAGTGGCGACAGTCGAATGGACCGGCTCGGCGGTGCGGCTCATAGATCAGACCAAACTCCCTGACGAGGAGAGTTGGGTGCTCTGCCGCTCCTCGGCGATGGTCGCCAAGGCGATCCGCCAGATGGTCGTTAGAGGGGCGCCCGCGATCGGCGCTGCGGCCGGTTTCGGAGCCGCGATGGCTCTTCGGGAGTCCAACCCCGAGGCCGGCCTGGCGGCCCTTCGCGCCAGCAGACCGACCGCCCGTGATCTCTTCTGGGCCATCGATCGCGTCCTCGGGGCGACTGACCCGGTCGAGGAGGCACAGCGCATCGCCAGCGAGTCGGTCGAGGCCTGCCGCCGGATGGGCCGCTTCGGCGCGACGCTTCTCAAGCCCGGAGCACGAGTGATGACGATCTGCAACACCGGCGCCCTGGCAGCCGTCGACTACGGCACCGCCCTCGGCGTCGTCCGCTACGCCCATGAGCACGATCTCAGCCCGTCCGTCCTCGTACTTGAGACAAGGCCCCGCGCCCAGGGCGCACGCCTCACCACCTGGGAGCTCAACGGGCTAGGCATTCCGCACCGGCTCCTCGTCGACAGCGCCGCCGGTTTCGCCCTCCGGCGGGGCATGGTCGACATAGTCCTCGTCGGCGCCGACCGGATCGCCGCCAACGGCGACGTCGCCAACAAGGTGGGGACCTACTCCCTGGCAGTGCTCGCACGCGAGAACGCCGTGCCCTTCCACGTCGTGGCGCCCCTCAGCACCGTCGACCTCGACACCCCGGACGGCGAGTCGATCGTCATCGAGGAGCGTGCGGAGGGAGAGGTGACGACATTCGCGCCGCCGGGCACCCAGGCCTGGAACCCGGCGTTCGACGTCACCCCGGCCCGGCTCATCACGTCGATAGTCACCGAGTTCATGATCGTGAAGGCGTCGGAGGTCACTCAGCTTCGAGCCGCGATCGCGGGCCGATGATCGGCGTCTTCGGAGGGTCCGGCTTCTATTCGCTGCTCGACGATGTGCGGATGGTCACCCCAGCGACTCCCTACGGCGATCCCAGTGGCGAGGTGGCGATCGGCAGCATCGAGGGCCGCGAGGTAGCGTTCCTCCCCCGTCACGGTCCCCGGCACACGATCCCACCGGCGCAGATCAACTACCGCGCCAACCTCTGGGCGATGAAGGAGCTGGGCGTCGACAGGATCCTTGCGCCGACCGCTGCCGGGTCGCTGCAGGAACGGGTGAAGCCGGGCGACTTCGTCGTCTGCGACCAGTTCATCGACCGCACACACGGGCGCGCCGACACCTATTTCGAGGGCCCGCTCGTGGCCCACGTGAGCCCGGCCGATCCCTACTGCCCCGAGCTCCGCGAGCTCGCGGTGCGCACCGGTCGCGAGCTCGGCGTCAACGTCCACGAGACAGGCACGGTCGTCGTCATCCAGGGGCCTCGCTTTTCGACACGAGCCGAGTCGAAGTGGTTCGGCTCGATGGGCTGGGAGGTCATCAACATGACGCAGTACCCGGAGGTCGTGCTCGCCCGCGAGCTGGAGATGTGCTTTGTGAACATCGCTCTCATCACGGACTACGACGCCGGGCTTCTCGACAATCCTGCCATCGAACCGGTCAGCGTGGCGGAGGTGGAGAAGGTCTTCTCCAGCAACAACACCAGGATTCGCGAGTTGATCATGAAGCTCGTGCCCGGAATCCCGGACCCGAGGACGTGCGGTTGCGCCACGGCGATGAGAGGAGCGGTGATCGGTGGCTGAAGCCCTGATCCTCGCCATCGACCAGGGCACCACCGGAACCACCGTCCTGGTTGTGGGGGAGGATGGTGGGGTACGGGGCAGGGGCTACGCGGAGATTACCCAGCACTACCCACAGCCGGGGTGGGTTGAGCACGACGCCACGCAGATCTGGGAGAGCGTGCTCGCCTCGACTCGAGATGCGCTGATCGCCGCCGGCGCCGACGCGGCAGCGGTGTGCGCCGTCGGGCTCACGAACCAGAGGGAGACGCTCGTCCTCTGGGACCGCGTCAGCCTCCAGCCGCTTCATCACGCCGTCGTCTGGCAGGACCGGCGCACCGCGGAAGAGTGCGACCGCCTCCGCCAGACCGGCAACGAAGAGCGGGTGCGCCATCTCACCGGCCTGGTCATCGATCCCTATTTCACCGCCACCAAGCTGCGCTGGTGCCTGGACAACGTGGCCGGAGCAGCCGGGGCTGCTGCCGGCACCGTCGACAGCTGGCTGATCGCAAACCTCACCGGCGGAGCGCACCTGACGGACGCCTCCAACGCGTCCCGCACGCAGCTCCTCGACATCGGTCCCGGCACCTGGAGCGCCGAGCTCGGGGAGCTTTTCGGGGTGCCACTGGGCATGCTCCCCGAGGTGGTCGCATCCAGTGGGGTGATCGCCGAGACAAGACCGGATCGATTCCTGGGGATTCGCGCGCCGATCGCAGGAGTGGCCGGCGACCAGCAGGCGGCGCTGTTCGGCCAGGCATGCCTCGAGCGGGGGATGGCGAAGAACACCTACGGCACCGGTTCCTTTGTTCTTCTCCAGGCCGGGGCTGAGCGCATCGAATCGCGGACCGGGATGCTGACGACGATCGGCTGGCTTCGCGACGGGCGCCTGAGCTACGCACTGGAGGGCGCGATCTTCGTGACCGGCGCCGCCCTCCAGTGGCTCCGGGACGGGTTGCGGATCCTGTCCTCGGCATCCGAAGCCGGTCCACTTGCCGAATCAGTCAAGGACACCGGCGGCGTCTACATGGTCCCGGCCTTCACCGGGCTGGGGGCCCCTTATTGGGACGCCTACGCACGGGGGACGATCGTGGGACTCACGCGGGGGACGGGCCGTGCCGAGGTCGTCCGTGCGGCGGTGGAGGCCATGGCATACCAGACCTGCGATGTCGTCGAGGCGATGGCCGCCGACGCGGGCTCCCCCTTCAGGGAGCTCAGGATCGACGGCGGCGCCAGCGTGATGAACTTCCTCGGCCAGTTTCAGGCCGACCTCCTCGGCATCCCGGTCCGGCGGCCCCGGATAACTGAGACCACCGGGCTCGGCGCCGCGTTCCTGGCCGGGCGCGGGGCGGGCGTATGGGCATCGGACTCGGAGCTCGCGGGCGTCTGGCAGCTGGACCGAGAGTTCCTCCCAGGGATGTCCCGCGACGAGGCGGCCTCGCTCCAGGCGGGGTGGCACGAGGCAGTGAAGCGCAGCCGCGGCCAACATCACTAAACTCCTGAAGCTCGTGAAACACCCGATCCTCTACGCGCACGAGCTCTGGAAGCGAAACTGGGTGATGGCGCCCCTGCTGGTGATATTCGGGATCGCCCTCGCCGTCATCTATCGGAAGGACTCGCAACTGCCCTGGCTGCTCGCGGAGTGCTTTGGCGGCGCCGGCGTGATCCTCGTCTTCTTCGGAGCCTTCCGCTGGCAGAGCTACGCGCTCGCCACCGACCGCGGTCTTCGCATCAACTGGACCTTTCCCTTCCAGAGTACGGAGATCTCCTACGAGAAGATCCGGGCGGCCCGGGTCGGGCCGATCAAGAACGCCTTCCTGGAGGGCAGGAAATCGTATGTCAACAACGTCACGAAGCCGCTGATCGAGAAAAATGCCGACGCTCTCTTCATCCGGCTGGCGCCGGACGACATCGAGGTGGCACGCCTCACCAAGAAGCTCGGGCGTCGGTATGTCTTCGACAGCACCATCGCGGTCCCCGTGGTCAACCCAACCCAGCTGGCCGAGGAGGTCAACCAACGACTACCGAAACGATCCCTGGGGCAAAACCTCGGGGGGGCGAAGCGCACGAAGCGCAGCCGCTGATACCGCGCCGGGCGCGGATTCTCGCCTACCTGCGCCTGGACCGGCCGGATGTCTTCGCGCTGGTTGCGCTGACCGCCGTCGCCTTCATCCTCCGCTTCTTCAGCCCGATTCTCCCGGACCTGTACGCGCACCCAGCGGACCACTTCGACCTCAGCAACTGTGTCGTCAACACGCCTGTCGATGTGACCGGCCGACCCGGAACTCTCTGCGGCCTGGCCTATCCGTTCCAGCGCGGGTACGCCCCCGCCCAGGGGGGGGCCCTCTCCCCGCCCGGCGGGGAGATCTTCGATGAGATCTACTTCGGGGTCTTCGCCCACGACGACCTCAAGGGCATCGCGTATTTCGACCCTGAGCCGCCGCTCGCGAAGCTGATCATCGCCGGCGGCGAGTGGAGCTACGGCTGGTGGCGGCACAACATCGACGGGGTGCCGGGCGACCCTGCCGATCTCGGGTTCAACCCGTTCGGCTGGCGGATCATGTCCTGCATCTTCGGCACGCTCATCGTGCCGCTCATCTACCTGTTCGCATTTCGCCTCTGGCGCAACCGGCTCTTCGCCGTCAGTGCCGCGGTGCTGGTCTGCTTCGACGGCATGTTCTTCATCCAGTCCCGGATCGGAATGATCGACATCTTCGCAGTCTTCTTCATCCTCCTTGCCTATTACATGTTCCACGTCCACCTCGACAGCCGCGGCCCGCGCGATTCGATCGTGACACTGCTTCTCACCGGCGTCACCGTCGGCCTCGCCGTGAGCGCCAAGTGGATCGCGATCGCCGCGGTCTCGGTGATGCTTTTCGTCCTCTTGATGCGAATCGTGCGGCGCCTGGTGACAATCCGGATCCGCACCAGTGACACCAGCGCCTGGGTATGGGGGAGGGAGGAGGCGGTCGGCCCCGCACTGCCCGGCGGCGCATGGTGGCCGGCCTACCTCGCCGGCTTTGCCCTGGCCTTCGTCGCGATCCCCGCCTCAATCTACCTCGCGAGTTGGATGCCCTTCTTCACGCGCGGCCAGTTCCACGGGCTTGCCGACCTCTGGAAGTACCAGGTCGACAGCTACTCGTACCACGCCCACCTCACCGCCACTCACCCCTATGGGTCGCCCTGGTATTCCTGGCCGTTCCTGTACCGCCCGGTGGCCTACTACTTCGAGAACGCGGGACTCGGAGTGGACGTCGGAAGCGGGCAGTCGCTGGTGGCCGGGATGGTCAACCTTGGCAATCCCTGGATCTGGTGGACGGCGATCCCCTGCGTCGTGCTGATGCCGTACTTCGCCCTCAAGCAGCGCAACTACGCGGCGGCCCTGATCACGATGGGTTTCATAACCCAATACCTGCCATGGTCCCTGATCAGCCGGGTGATCTTCCTCTATCACATGTTCGCGGGACTGCCGTTCATGATCCTGGCCCTTGCCTTCTGCCTCGCGAAACTGGCCCAGGCGGCCGCCGACGTCGAAATCGGCCCCTTCCGCATCCCGGGACTCGGCGGTGCAGCCCTCCTCTATTCGCACTTGGCCCTGGCGATCCTGTTCTTCATCTTTTTCTATCCGGTCTGGACTGGGATTCCAATCGGAGCCGACCAGTATCTGGGCGGTTTCGGGCACGGCCGGATGTGGTTCGCAAAATGGATCTAGTCGAGGCTGACGAGCGCCCGGCGGCCGCGCACCACGAGAGCGCTCAGGAGACCGCTCAGAGGACCGGTCAGGAGGCCCCCCCAAACCCGCCGGCCAAGGCCCGGCTCACGCCGGTCGCAGGGGGGGTCTTCGCGGTGGCAGTCGGAGTCGCCGTCGCGCTCGGCTACCTCTGGGTCGGCGTGCCCGCGCTGCTCTTCGCAGCCTGCATGGCCTCGGGATACGGCATCACGTTCCTTTCCCATCTCGACCTCGAACCCGAGGAGCGGTTCGCCTTCGGCTCCGTGATCGGCACCATGGTCGCGACCATGGCCGGCTTCGGCCTGGCCTCGGCGTTCGGGGTCTCGGCACTCACCGTCTGGGCTGGAGTCGGTTTCGCGGCCGCCGTATCCATCCCCGGTTGGTGGCTCGCCAGGCCGCTATTCGGCACTGAGCTCCGCGCCCTCCGCGAACGCTGGTGGCGCTCCCCGTTGACAGCCGGGCATCCCTGGCCGCTGATCGCCGTCGCCGCAATCAGCGGCGCCTACACGCTGAAGATCATGGGCCAGGCCTACCAATACCTGCCCCAGGGCCTTTACGCGGGACAGCTTGGCATCTGGGGCGACTGGGCCGCCCATCTCAGCTACGCGGGCTCGTTCGCATACGGTGCGAACTTCCCTCCCGAGTTTCCGATCGACCCGGGTCATCGCCTCGGCTACCCGTTCATGATCGACTTCCTGGCCGCCTCGCTCGTTCAGATGGGTGCCAGCCTTACGACCTCGCTGGTCCTGACGAGCGGGTTTTTGGG
>JAYUBK010000271.1:0-3659 GCA_043740835.1 Chloroflexota bacterium | reverse complement strand
TGCTTGGCCAGGGCGACCACGATCGGCGGCGCCACGAAGCCGCGGGTGATCGAGTGCTCCTGGTGCAGGGAGAGGAACTGCTCGAGGTCGAACCGCGGCATCGTGACGATCGTGACCCCGGCGCGCAGGCCGCAGTTCATCAGCACCTGCATCCCGTAGATGTGGAAGAAGGGCAGGACGGCGATGAGCTTCTCCTGGTCTCCGATGTCGAGCATCGCGCTCGCCTGGACGAGGTTGGCGACGAGGTGGCGATGGGTGAGCATCACGCCCTTCGAGAAGCCCGTTGTTCCGCTCGAGTAGGGCAGCACGACGAGGTCCTCGGCCGGGTCGATCGCGGGCGCCGGTGCCTCCCCGTCGATGAGGAGTGATGCGAAGGGCGTGGCGTCCTCCCCCTCTCCGAAGACGTAAATCTCTTCAACGGACGATTGGGCGGCGGCAGCCTTGGCCTTGTCGATGAGCTGCGGGATCGTGAGCAGGAAACGGGCGCCGGAATCGCGGAGCTGGAAGCCGATCTCGTCCGCCGTGTAGAGGGGGTTGAGCGTCGTGTTGATGCCGCCGGCGGCGGCCACACCGTGGAAGGCGATCGGGTACTCGGGAAGATTCGGCGCCATGATCGCCAGGACGTCGCCCTTCTTGAAACCGCGAGCCGCGAGACCCGCTGCCAGGCGGCGCACGCCGTCCGCCAGTTGCGCATAGGTGTAGTCGCGACCGCTGCCGGCCTCCACGATCGCGACCTTGTTTCCGAGTCTCGACGCGTGCTGGAGGACGAACGGGGTCAACGTGGTCTCCGGGATCGTCACGTCGGGAAGAGGGCTCTTGAAAATCACGTGTTCAGGATAGGGCCGGCCCCGTCACACTCACGCCGTGCCCCAGACCACGGTCCCCACCGGAAAGATGTTCTCCGAGGAGGGTGCCGCGGCGGCCTGGCGAGCAGCTGCCGCGAACCGTGCCGAATACCTCGCAGGCCCGACCGCCCGCATGTTCGCCCAGGCGGCGCTGAGGCCGGGGATGCGCGTGCTGGTCGTGGGCGGTGGGACCGGTGACGAGGCCATAGAGGCCGCGCGAGCCGTCGGCGCGAAAGGCGAGGTCGTTCTCACCGACCTCTCCCCTGGCATGGTCGACGAGGCGCGCAGGGCGGTCGTCCAGGCCCGCTTTCCAAAGGTTCGCTGCCTCGAGATGGACGCCCAGGCGCTGGCGTTTGAGGACGGGACCTTTGACACCGTGGTGGGGCGCAATGTGCTGATGTTCATTCCCGACCTTCATTGCGGACTGACGGAGATTCGGCGGGTGCTGAAGGCAGGCGGGCGGTTCGCGGGGACGACCTGGGCTTCCGGAGACCGCAATCCGCGCCTCTCAATTCCGCTCGCGGCTGCGAAGAGTGTTGGTGTCACCGTCCCGCCCGACACTGGCCTTCGTCTGGCGCTGGGGCTCTCCAGGCCGGATCGTCTCGCTGCCACTCTCCGCCGCGCCGGTTTCTCCGAGGTCAGGGTCGAGAGGGCGCCCGCCCGGGCGCGGCCCACCGACTGGGATGGCTTTCTCACCGAGCTCAAGGGCCACATCGGCACGCGGAGCATTGCGCGGGAGGTACCGCCTGCTCTGCAGGATCGGTTCTGGGTGTCGATAGACCGCAGGTACCACCGTTACCGGGTCTCCGGCGAGCTGCCCGGGGAGCAGCTGGTGGTTTCCGGGACCGCCTAGATCGGCGGCCTGCCGAGCGGCGGCAGTCCCAGCTCGACTGCCCTCGCCACCCGCAACACGGTGTCCTCCCGCCATCGGCGCCCGACCACCTGCAGACCCACGGGCATTCCCTGAGAATCACGCCCGCACGGCACCGAGATGGCTGGACAGGGGGCGACAAGGTTGAATATGGCGGTCATCTCGGTGGCGTCATGGCGGCCGTCGGTCCGCGGCGCCGGCGGCCTGCGATCGGCCTTCGAGGCCGGCAAGGGACTGACCGTCGTTGTCGGGCAGAGCAGCGCGTCATGCCCGGCGAGGACGGCGCTGACCCGGCGCCAGATGTCGCTGCGCGCCAGCTCCAGCCTTTTCATGTGAACCGCGGAGAGGGAGTTGCCGCGCTGGATCAACCCGACGACCGTCGGGTCCATCCGCTCGGAGAACTCCGCCAGCAGATGCCCGTAGTAGGCGGCCATGAACACCGCCCAGAGGTCCTCCCAGATGAGGTCGTCCTGCTTGGTTATGCGAAGGTCCACCTCTTCGACGACGGCGCCGGCCGCCACCAGCGCGTCTGCGCCGTGACGCACCGCCGCTTCGACCGAGGCGTCCACAGCCCAGTTGCCGAGGTGCAGGCTGAGCCCAAATCGCATCCCCCGGACATCTGAGGGGGTGGATCCAGTGAGGTCCAGGGGCGTGGTGACCGACATGATGTCCGACTCATCGGGTCCCTGGGCGGCGGCGAGAAAGAGTCGCGCGTCGTCAACTGTCCGAGCCAGCGGGCCATGGTGGGAGATGGAGTCGAAGAGACCGGGCAGGGTGTCCATCGGGATCCGGCCGATTCCAGGCTTGAGACCGACGACCCCGCACCAGGAGGCTGGAATCCGGACCGAACCGCCCATGTCGCTGCCCTCGGCGAGGGCCACGCAGCCGGCGGCAACCGCGGCCGCGCTGCCACCCGACGACCCGCCCGGCGACAGCTCCAGATTCCAGGGATTGCGGGTCGGTCCCCAGAGCGGGGAGTCGGTGACGAGGGTGTGGGCGAACTCGGGGCTGTTCGTCTTCCCGACGACGACGGCGCCCGCGCGCCGCATTGCCACCGCGATGTGGGCGTCCTTTTCGGGAATCCAGTGCTCGTGCGTGTAGGACCCCAGAGTGGTCCGCATCCCGGCGGTGGGAGTGGTGTCCTTGAGCGCGATCGGGAGCCCGTGCAGTACCCCGAGACCGGTTCCGCCGGTGGTCATCGCGTCGGCTGCGCGGGCTGCGGCGAGAGCCTCTTCGCGCCAGACGAAGCAGAAACAGTTGAGCCTGCCGTTGACCTCGTCGATGCGGTCGAGGCTGTTCTGGACGAGCTCGACGGAAGAGATCTCGCGCGCCCTGATGCGGCGGGCAAGTTCCACGGCCGGCGTGTAGGCAAGGTCAAGGTCGGGCATGCGGGCAGAGTAGAGCAGTCGCGGGAACTCGGAAAGCAGGCGAATCGCACCCGCGAGCAGCGTCACGGTATTAGCCTCTGCTCGAGCATGGGCATCTCCAAGACGCAGCTGGGCGCGGCGGGCGAACACCTCTTCTGCGCTCGCGTCATCCTCGGCTCGCAAGGCCTTCTCGAGCTGTACCGGCCCGTCTCGGACGACGACCACACCGACGTCATCGCCGGCCGTAAGGGCCGGGCTCCCGCCCTCGCGATCCAGGTCAAGACCTGCCGCAGCCTCGACAGGGCTCATCTGATCGAGGTCGATTCAACCTTTGATTCCGGGGAGGCGCGGAGCGACGCTGCATTTCTCTACGCGGTTCTGTTCATCCCAGCCTTCGAAATCGAGGCGTGCTGGGTGCTGCCGAGCCCCGATTTCAACGCACTCGCCTACCACACCCGATCGGCGGCGGGGCATCTCTCCCTCAACCTCCGGATCAAGCCGGAGGGTGACCCGAGGCTTGATCGGTTCCGGGTCACACCGGATGGGCTCGGTGAGCGGATCCTCAACGCCACGAAC
>JAYUBK010000270.1:0-3688 GCA_043740835.1 Chloroflexota bacterium | reverse complement strand
CGTAGCGGGACATCACAGTCGCCAGGAGCAGGCCGCCCGGCCGCAGGACCCGCCGGACCTCGGTTGCCGCAAGGTCGCGATCGGCGGCTTCGACCAGGTGGTAGAACGGCCCCAACGCGAGCACGGCATCGAACTCGCCGTCCGTAAATCGGCCGAGGTCGCGCGCGTCCATCTCGAGCACGGCCTCGGCCTCGACGCCGGCAGCTGCGAGGTCGCGCCTCGCCAGTTCCAGCATCCGCGGGGAAAGGTCGGCGAGGACGACCCGATGGCCTCTCTTAAGCATCCAGATCGTCCAATGCCCCGGCCCTCCGCCAAGGTCGAGGACGCGGGCGCCGGGCGGCAAGAGCTCAGCGAACGCGCGCCGGTGCAGGTTCTCCTCGATGGCGCCCTCATAGGGGTTGGCAAGCCGGTGCACCTCGCTCTCGCCGCGAACGTCGTAGTAGCCGCGCACCGGGTCCAGGCGATCGTCCATTTCCCAAAGCATGAGGCTGGGCTCCGCCGGCGAGGTGCTGCTACCGACTGCCGCGACCACGGCCGCGGTCTGATCCCTCGCTGCGCTCGGCGGAGCCGACGTGCTTCGCGAACCAGTCATTCAGAGGCTGGGCGTCCCGCCAGACCTTCGCCACATGCTCAGCGGCGGCGCCGCTGCCCAGCCATTTCTGGAGCCCCAGGTTTTTCCACATGAAGACTCGCTTATGACGCAAAAGGCGCGCGCGCGGGTGGTCGGGCGGGTAGCCCGACGGAACTCTCCTGAGCTCTTCGCCGCCCACCTCGTAGCCGTCCTTCTCGAGCTTCTCCACGATCTTGGCCAGCTGCCTGCCGCTGCCGTCGGCCACCACCGCGTCGCGGAATTTCGGGATAAGCGATGGGTCCAGCTCGTAACGTCCCGCGGCGGACATCAGCCCCTTGCTGCCAAGCGCGACATGGCCTCCTCTGGCGCCCGTGCCGACGTTGGCGTAGATGTTCGTCTTGTAGGGCGATTTGTCGGCGCTGAACCGGATATCCCGGTTGGGACGGGCAATCTTTCCCGGTCCGAACTCCGGCTCGAGGGCCGCGACGAGGGCCTCCATGGGTCCCTTCACCTTTTCCAGGTACTGCTTTTTATGGGCGTCGAAGTAGCTCTTGGAGTTGTCCATCTCGAGCCCGATGAAGAATTCCTGGTAATCCGCCGGCCAGCCGCTGAAGGTTGCAGTCATGGCCCGGAAGGTTAGACCGCGCCGGGTTCCGCGCCAAGCTCCCATCTGTCCAGGCCGAGCCCCGTCCCTGTTAGAAGATCGCGCCTTCCGGTAACAGAGCGTGCACCCCACGGACGCCATTGACGACCTGGGTCACGCGGAGCTCGACGACGGTGCTCGAAAGCGCGAGCGCCTCCCGGCGAGCCAGGTCGTAGCGCTCGCTCAGAACGTCGAGCATCCCGCCGAGGGCGGTCTCCATGGCTCGGTTGAGGTCCTCGTCAAACCCGAAGGTGATGAATCCGGCGGGCGTTTGGGCGCGTGGCATCGTGAGCCGGAGGTCGGGAAGCAATTCGAAACGGAGTCGGGCCCGGGCCATTCCGCACTCGATTGCCGTACCCGAAGATTCGCCGTCGCCCTGGGCGGCGTGTCCATCGCCGGTTGAGAAGAGCGCGCCGGGCACCGCGATGGGGAGGTAGAGGGTGCTCCCGACGATGAGCTCGCGACAGTCGATGTTGCCGCCGGTCGGTCGTGGCGGGGCAGTGGAGTGACGCCCCGGTTCGGCCGGTGCGACGCCCATGACGCCGAGGAAAGGGCGCAGGTGCGCGCGGAGGCCGTGGTCGTTGCGGGCGACGCCCCGCTCCGGGTGCAGCTCCCATCCCATGCGGTAATCCTTCCCGTCGGTCACCCCCAACTTCTCGTTCAGCGGGGAGGCAGCGACGGCGGTCCATCCGGTCGCCTCGGTGACGAGCTCCAGTACCTCGATGGCGAGTGTCATGCCCGGTTGCGCTCCCTCGATCAGGACCGGGCCGCAGAGCGCGTGGCCGGTGTCCAACTCTGGGTCCATCGGTTCGAAGCGACGCCAGTCGCCGCCGACCGACCAGCGCGCATCCAGCGTCTGGAACACCACCTCGTCGCCGCTCTCGATCTCCAGCACCGGCGCCAGCCCGGGCGAGAAATGGCCATGGAGCGTCCGCCGCTCGAGGGGAAGTTCGTGGAGGCTCATCGGGACTGGCGAAACATAACTTGGAATAGACTGCTTGCAGAAACTGTACAAAAGCTATACAGTAATGCGAGTATCCACATGAGCGCTATCCACGTACCTATCAATGTGACTTACCTACAAGCCACCGCACCGGCGGGCCATGAGCACGATCCCGCGCTTCTCGCGCTGCTCTATCTCCCGATCGCGGTCTTCCTGGTGATGTTTGCCATCGAGGCCGGCCACCAGGCGGGCGTCGCGGCTGCGAGCAGGATGCGCGCCGGATACGAAGCCCTCGGGCCGGCCTCGCGCGCGGCCCTCCTTTTGATCGCCATGACCGCATGGACCCATCTCGCCCTGGCCCCGAGCCACTGGGACGAGGACCGCCTTCGCGCGATTCTCTTCGTCCTCAATGGTCTGGGCCTGGGCGCCGTTGCACTGGGCGCCTTCGTCGACACCCGCTGGCGCGGGGCCGCCGTCTTCTTTCTCGGATCGTCTCTTTTCGCCTATGCGTTCTACGTCCTCACCGGCCGGGAGGGCGTCGATGCCATTGGGGTCTTCACGAAGCTCGTCGAAGCCGGAGCTCTCGTTCTTGTTCTGTCCGGCCAGCGCGCCGAGCCCCTGTCCACCCTTCCGGGCCTGGCCCGGTCATTACCCACACGGAGGTAAACCCGCAATGAACCTGTCCCGTATTTACGCGATCGCCTTTGGCGCGGTCTACACATTGGTAGGCATCGCCGGAATGTTCGTCAGCACGACCCTCGCCACCGGCACCCTCATTCTCTTTCCTGTCAACGTCGTGCACAACATCGTCCACCTCGCCATCGGTCTCGCCGGCATCGCCGCCTTCATGAGCGGACGCACCGTCGAGTACGCCCGCGGCGCGGCCGTCCTCTTCCTGATCCTCGTCATCGCCGGCTTCCTTCCCCAGCCGCTGCTCGGGATCGTTCCTCTCGGTGGCTTCGACATCGCCCTTCATGCCGCGTCCGGCGTCCTCGCGTTCGTGGCCGGTTGGCTCTACGTCAACCAGGGCGAGCGCCGCTCGAGCATCGCCTAACACCTCGATTTCTACCTCTCTGAAGAATGGGGCGCCACCGTGGCGTCCCTTTCTTTTTGCTCCATGATTGGCACTGCGATGGGCGGTGTGGCAGTCAGAACCGCGAGTGTGCCCTTCGCGGTCGGTGCCGGGATCAGCCTCTTGATTCCGCTGCTGGCGCTCTGGGTCGGCCTCGTTCACGGCGACTGGCGTTCGGTGCACCTCTACTGGGACGCGGAGCATTTCACCTACCTGGCGCAGCACGGCTACCCGGGCGGGTTCGATCCGCGCGACGCCTTTCTGCCGGGCTACCCGCTCCTGATTCGAGCCGCGCTGTTCGTCATCCCGGACGTGGTCGTGGCGGGGATTCTCATCAGCCTCATCGGGCAGTTCGTCGCTCTGGTTGCGGTGGCGGACCTGGCCGGGGAAGACGGCAGGACGGCCGCCTGGCTGCTCGCCCTCGCCCCCTTTGCGTTCTTTTTTTCCGCTGTCTACAGT
>JAYUBK010000269.1:0-11837 GCA_043740835.1 Chloroflexota bacterium | reverse complement strand
CCAACCGAGTCCGGGCGCCGGGCAGTCCTCGCCAAGCGCCCGAGGATGGGGCCGGTTCATACGCAGGCGAAGATCTGCAATTCGCCGTCGAGGCCCTTCAACACGTGCGTGCCGCGATCGGTGAACCGCAGGCCTGAGCCGGCGACGAGATCGGTGACCGTCCGGGAGACGAGGATCTCGCCGGGGCCGGCCAGGGCCGCCACCCGGGCGCCGATGTTGACGGCGATCCCGCGAGGCCGGCCGGCTCCCATCTCGAGCTCACCGGTATGCAACCCGGCTCGAACCTCGAGGCCCAGGGGCCGGACGGCCTCGATGATCGCCCGGGCGCAGCGGATTCCGCGGGCCGGACCATCGAAGCTGGCGAAAAAGCCGTCGCCGGCTGTATCGATCTCCTGCCCGCGAAATCTGGACAACTCGCGCCTGACGGCGACGTGGTGCAGGTCGACGAGGTCCTGCCAGCGACGGTCGCCCACGGCTACGGCACGTCGAGTCGAGTCCACGATGTCCGTGAAAAGCACGGTGGCCAGCACCCGGTCCGGACTCGACGCTTCTCGTTCGCCAGTCAGGAATTCGCGGATCTCCGAGATGATCTCATCGGGTTGAAACCAGGGCACGTGGTCGCCGCCGGTCAGCTCCACGTACCTGGCGCCCGGCAGGTTCGCGGCCAGCCAGCGCGCGTTTCCCACGTTGCAGACCACGTCGTCCCTGCGGTGGACGATAAGTGTCGGGACGCGAATGGAGGGGACCACGTCGCGGACGTCGATGTCGAAGGCCATACGCATGAACTGCTCCGCTGCTCGCGGTGTGCCGCTGTTCGTCCGCAGCCGGCCGGCGAATTCCTCCAGCCAGAGATCCGGTTCGAGGCTGGGTGCCAGGACCCGCCAAAGTGTGGCGCTGGGCTTGCCCCAGATCTCCGGAAGTCTCGCCATCCAAACGTCGAATTCCGCCTGCGTCCCCTCCCCCCATGGCCAATCCGGACGAATTCGCTCGCAGACTTCGGCGCCCTGCAGGATCAGCCGCGCAGTCCGCTCCGGGTGAGCGGCGGCGAACAGTATCGCGAGCGGGCCGCCCTCGGAGGAACCCATCACCGTGGCCACTTCAGAACCGACCGCATCGAGGACCGCGCGGACGTCATCCATCCTTTCTTCAAGAGTCGTCGCGCTGGGCACCCGATCGCTCAGACCCATTCCCCGCTTGTCGAAGAGGATCAGTCGCGTGAACTCGGCCAGGCGCTCGCAGTAGTGGCGATAGGCCGGGAGCTCCCACAGCACATCGAGATGCGTGAACGATCCGTTTACGTAGACGAGGTCGATGGGACCATTGCCAAGCACCTGGTAGGCGATGCTGACCTCGCCGCTGGTGGCGAAGCGTACCGAAGACTTCATTTCGTACCCATCGATCTGGGTCGCAATGATGACTGATGTAAGCCCTCTGCCCGACCGTGGGCGGCGCACGCGAGTCGCCTGGCTAAGCACCGCAGCAAGGCGAGGGGAGCGGTATCAGGGCGGACGCCTGGACCGGACTTTGACTCGATAGGCGCGGGTACGAAGTATCAGTTCCACCACCTGTCGGGAGGCAGGTCCTGCGCCGCGTCGACGAGCCAGCGACCGCCTGCCCACACAAGCTGGAGGGCCCACTGGCGCACGAAGGCCGACCAGGGCCGGGCCGAGATTCCGGGAACCGAGCTTCCCGGCGCCGACAGGCGCTGCACACCGCGCACAGCGAGAACCACCTCTGCCCTACCCGCGCCTGCGCCGAGATGGACGACGCGGCGCTCCTGCGCGGTCTCCTCGAGGGCCGCACCGCGTTGAGCGAGGCCGGCCAGGCGGCGCGTCTCCGCCGCGAGTAGTGCCGGGGTGTAAAGAGCGCCCAGAGGCGCCGGGTCGACACCTGCGTAGGCCAGGCGGCGGGCGTCGTCCGCAGCCAGGGCGGTTTCCGCGGCAGTCCGCGCATCGAGGGTTGGCGCAAATGCGGGCGGCGAGACCGGCGGCGAGCCGGCCGGCACGGAACCTGGGCGGTCGGCGGGGCTGCAGGCGGCGAGCAACAGGCACACCGACAGTCCGAGGAGAGGCCAGAAGGTCATTGCGGGCCTTGGCTGTACATCGCCACAACCCGCCGAGCCACGGCCAGGCAGCCGCTCCCGAAGCCCTTTCGAACAAGTCCGGGAGGAATGCCCCAGCGCACCGCCTCGAGCTCGCCGCGGCCGACCAGCGGGACCCTGATGAGCCCCAGGCCGGGGTCGAGCCCGAGGTGGCGGTCGAGCCGGGGAAGGCACCCGTTGAGAACCAGCAGGGACTCGGTGTGCGACCTCGCCAGCGCTGTTGCGGCAGCCACCGCCGGGCGAGTGAGCTCGGTGGGGACGAGTGTCGCGTGCGGGCTCGGGGGGAGCCCGTCCGGTACCGGGCAGCCGGCCAGGAAGCCGCCGTCAACGCGGACGACGCGCACCCGCGCCTCCGCGCCGGCAGTTGCGAAGATCGCAACCAGGGAATCGAGGAGAAGGCCGGCGAAGGCACCGCTGCCAAGAACCTCGATGTGAATGGGTCGGCCGGCGGGAAATACGGGCAACAGGCGGGGAAGCCAGCGCGGGCGCGGCGCCGCCGGGGCGACCTGGACGGCCGTGCCAGGGAGTGCCCGCCGACCATCGACGACGTGGAGCTCGCGCACGGCGGGACGCAGGTCGTCGAAGTCGAAGCGGAAGCGCACTGCCAGGGCCTGGTCCACGGGCCAAAACTACCGACCGCGGACCGGCATGGGAATGTCCCCTGTTAAGGGGCCACCAGGAAGCTCTGGCCGGTCACCGTCTCGCGTTTCGGGTAGGCGCTCGACGCCCACTGGGCGAGGCCGGTCAGCTGGGCGAGGCGTCCGGTTGCCAGCACCAACACCGGCACTCTGTCGCGCCTCGCGATGCCCTCGACATCCGCGAGCGTGAGGTCGCCGGAGCGAATCCTCACAAAGGATGTGTCGACCAACTCGGGAGGTGTGCTCCGGTCGGCGAGCGCGGCGCCGAACTGGTCGTCGGTGATGACCTCCTGGTTCGGCCTCGTCAACTGTGCAATCCGGTCGATGGTCGCGCCGGCAGCGGGCTGCTGTTGCGACAGGACTATCGCGACACAGGCGCACGCAGCGGCAAGGGCTACGGCCCCACCGGCAACGAGGCGCGGCGCCGCGATGGAGGCCATCAAAGGCGCGGCCAGCAGCGCCAGGGGCACACTGACGGCGACGAGGTGATGAGGCCAGAGGGGATGGATGAACGACAGCGCGACAAGGGCAAGGCCAAGCCACCCACCCGCCACGAGGAGCGCTGACCGAGGACGATGAAAGACGACCGCGAGAAAGCCCAGTAGTGCGAGCGGCAGCTCCCAGCGGGCAAGGGTCCAGAGGCCGCCAACGCTCGTCAGCGAACCCGCGGTTCCGCCGAGGTGGAGCCCGATGCTCTGCTGCGCCACCAACCCAAGCTCGCCGGCGAACGGGACCAGCAACAGCGCGATCGCGCCGAGCCCTCCCCCGACGGCGGCTGCGAGGCGGGCACGTGACGGCATCAGCAGCAGAAGGAGCGGTAGCGCGGCGGGGAGGGCGAGGAGCTTGACCATGCAGGCGACTCCGAGCACGGCTCCTGCGGTGGCAGCGGTGAAGATTCGCCAGCGGCCCTCCCCTTCACGCCCGACCGCCGCGATGGCCACCGCGCAGAGTGCGATGGCGAGAGCGGGGCCGTCCGCCTGTAGCGTCACTGACTGGCGTAGATAGAGTGGGTCGGCGATTAGGATCGCGGCCGCGGCAAGGCCGGAGCCTCGGCCCGCGACCTGCGACATCGCGACATAGGCCGCCCCGACGCCCAGCAGTGAGAAGAAAGCCACCCCGGCTCTCGCCCCGGGAAGCGAGCGTCCAAGGATGTCGTAGAAAGGCGTTAGCAGGAGGAGGAAGCCCGGAGGTTGGGAACTGTAGACGGAGCTGAAGAGGGGGTGCCCGGCGGCCAGCGCCCGCAGGGACTGCCAATAGACGCCCTCGTCGTAGTCGATCTGCGGGCCGGCCAGGAACCATGCCCGCATCGCGATGGCGACGATGGCCAGGCCGGCAAGCGCAGCCCAGGTCTTCCCGGGAGCCCGATCCGGCATCGCAGGCGAGGGTATCAGAGGCTCCCCCTCGTTCCGCTCCTGCTCGTGGCCGCGACGCTCGCCGCCTGCTCCACGAGCGGCTCGTATCCCGAGGTCGCGGCACCGGACGGCAGCACCCCGTCCGCATGCGCGACGGCGCCCTCGGCGGCCGGGAGCGCCGGTGATTGGCCGGTGTATCACCGCACGGCCGACCGTCACGGAGTTGACACCAACTCGCCACGGCTCGGGACCCTGAAGGGCGCCTGGGGCGACCTGCTGGATGGCCCGATGGTCGCGAGCCCGGTGGTGGCGGGCGACGTCGTCATCGCCGCGACAGAGAACGACACGGTGTACGGCATCTCAGCGACCACCGGCTGTGTCGCCTGGTCAAGCCACCTCGGCGACGCGGTCGACGCCACCAGGCAGCGCTGCAGCCCATTCCCGAAGATCGGGATCACGGCCACCCCCGCGATCGATGTCAAGAACGCCCTAGTCTACGTCGTCGCCTACGTCCAGCCTGCGATCCACCGAGTTTTCGTCCTCGACCTCGCGACCGGAGCGACAAAGTACCAGCGCGACATCGATCCACCCGGCAGTGACCCGCCCACGCAGCTGACAAGGTCGGCGCTGGCCCTTGCCAATGGACGCGTTTACGCCGCCTTTGGCGGGCGTGCCGGCGACTGCGGCAATTACCGTGGATTCGTCGTCGGCCTGGCGCCGGACCTCTCCGGCGAGCCGGACGTCTACTCCGTGCAGTCGAAGCGCCAGGGCGGCATCTGGACCCCGTCCGGCGTAATCGTCCTCGGCAATGGCGACCTCCTCGTCGCCACCGGAAATGGAGAATCGACCACCAGCTACGACGGAGGAAACAGCGTCGTCCGCCTCTCCCCGACGCTGAGCCAGCTCGACTTCTTCGCACCTTCCAACTGGGCGGACCTCAACGCCAAAGACTTTGACCTTGGCAGCGTCGGCCCCACGACGATCGACGGGGGCCGCGTGTTCCAGGTCGGCAAGGAGGGAACCGGGTACCTGCTTGACGCCAACCACCTCGGGGGAATCGGCGGTCAGCTCAAGTCCGCGTCGCTCCAAGGTTGCTACGCGATCGGCGGCACGGCCTACCAGGCGCCCTATGTCTTCGTCCCCTGCGATCACGGCATGAAGGCTGTCGACGTGGGCGGCGGAACGATTCGGGTGGCCTGGAAGACCCTCGATATCCGATCCGGCTCACCGATCGTTGCCGGCGGCATTATCTGGAACATCGACTTTGAAGGCGGGTACCTCTACGGGTTCAGCCCCCGGGACGGCACCGTCGCAGTGCGATCTCGAATCGGGGTCTCGGCACATTTCGTCTCGCCCAGTTCCTCCAACGGCCGCCTCTTCGTGCCTGCCGGAAAGTACCTCCTCGCCTACAGCGGGATCTAAACGTCCCTCGGCTGCGGTGAGGTCTGCCGAAACCGGCCGCTGGCAGTCCGGGGACTTATCGGTCGCCGCTCGCCAGACGGGCGGCGGGAAGACTTTCACCCTCGGACACTCTCAGCGTCTCGCGGTCCTCGCGAGGAACCACCGCGCGGTAGGTGGCCCACAGGATGAGCACGTTGCGGATCGCGATCATGCCCAGAAAATGAAGCTGGTAACGACTGGGCGTACCGTTGCCGTGCAGCTGGTCAACCTCGTAGAGAATCGGGTAGATGAGCGTTGTCAGCAGGCTGATTACGATCCAGATCGGGTCGAAATCCTCGATCAGGGCGACCAGCGGCAGCGCCCAGATGAGGTACTGGGGGCTGAAGACCTTGCTCGAGACGATGACGACACAGATCACTGCGAGAAAGGCCCGGCCGACGTCGATGCGGCCGCGGTACTGCCTCCAGTAGACGAAAAGGCAGCCCGCGACGAGCCCGACGCTCCCCAGCGCAGTGAGCACCCGCGCCAGCGAGCCGACCATGTTGAAGGAGTGAAAGGAGTGGTCGGGCTGCGCATAGAACCCAACGAACGAGCTCAGCCAGAGAAAGGTTGCCGAGACCGATTCGACCTGCAGGGGCCTTTGCGAGGCCTGAACGAAGGGTGTCCACCAGCCCGTGGGCTCGAGGATGATCGCCACCACGAAGCCTGCCGCGACAGTCAGAAGGAAGATCCCGGCGCCGCGAAGCATAGGAGTCGGAACGAGTCCGCCGCCCCGGAAATGGAGGACGCGCCGATGCTCGATCATCACGACCGGGAGGAGAAAGAGTGGGTAGAGCTTCAGGAGGACTCCCGCGGCAAGCAACACGTATCCGAGCGTGAAGCGGCGCTGAGACACCGCCCAGAGCGCGGCAACGGTGACTAGGGCGGGGACGAGGTCGAACCTCGCGAGCGAGGTGATCGCTCCGCCGAGCAGGACGTAGACGGCGTAGACGTTGGCCGCCCGCGCTGATGCAAACCTGTAAAAGGCCGCATAGCCGGCGAGGAAGACGACCAGCATCATCGCCGCGTAGACGCTGATGTAGTCACCGAACGGCGGCAGGGTCAGGAGGAAGGGGAGGATGGCCAGCACGGGATACTCGAACGGAAGCGAATGGTTGGTGACAAAAGCCTGCGCATATCGGTGGTAGAGATCGATATCCCCGTGCCCGTAGTGGGAGTGGATGTCGATGGGAATGAGCGCAACGAGGACCACGACGACAGGGACCAGTGCCCGGAGGTTGTCCTTTCGCCACCAGGTGGTTAGCGCCGACGTCATCTCTCCATGGTAGAAGAGGTCGCTTGAGGAGAGCTCAGAGGCTTCAGCGGCTACCTTGACTGTTTGGCCCATCAAGTCGAGCGGAAGACCGTACTCCGGGTCCTGTTGGCAGCCCTCACGCTCCAGTTCGCCTTTGGACTCGTTTACTCGTGGGGTGCAGTGGCGCCCTACCTGTTGCGGGAGCACTGGTCGCCGCTCCTCGTCGGCGCTGTGTTCAGCGCCACTCCAGTCGGCTACGGAACCGGGGTCGTCGTCGGCGGTCGCCTGGCCGACCGGCTGCCACCCCGGCGACTCTGCTGGGCCGGCCTTGGCCTCCTCTCGTTGGGCCTCTCGACAGCTCTCCTCGCGCCCAGCGGACCTGCGTTCATCGTCTTCTACTCGCTGCTGGGTCTAGGCCTCGGCGGAGGTCTTGCCCTGGCCGGCGCGATCGCCGCCGGTCGGCATGTGTTGCCGCGGCGACTCGGCCTTGTAAGCGGGGCGATAACAGCGGCGTATGCGCTCGCGGCCCCTATCCAGGTACCGGTGATAAGCCTCCTGGCCGAGACCTACGGGTGGCTGGCAGCCCTGCGGTTGATGGGGGGGTCGATGACATTGCTCAGCGCGCTGGCGCTGACTGCCATGCCCCATATCGCCCGGCCTGCATCGCATGCCGACGAGCGGGCGGGCGCCCTGGCGCTCCTGCGCCGACCCCGTGTCTGGAGTGCGGTCCTCCTCCAGGCATGCTCGACTCCGCTGGGCACCTTCGCCTTCGTGAACATGGCCGCCTACGGCCGGAGTCTCCACCTCGTGGCCTGGTTGACCACCGCCGCGATAACCGCCGTGGCCACGGGGACGGCGATCGGCCGGATCGGGGGCGGGGCGGCCACCGACCGCCTTGGGGTTGACCGGGTGATGCTCGTCGCCTATGTGGTGGACGCCGCCTGCGCGGTGGCTCTGTTCCTGGCCCCGGCTTCCCCTTCCCTGCTCCCGCTCGTCGGCATCGTGGTGGGCGTGGCTTTCGGAATCCCGGCGGGGGCTGTCGCGCGCCTCGCCATCGATGGAGCGCCGGACGCCCCCAATCACACTTTCGGCATCATCTTCGTCGGGTTCGCGATCGGCGCCTTTGCCGGGCCCCTGCTGGGAGCGGCGGTGGGCGGCGCGGTCGCCTGGCTGGTCGTCGGCGCTCCCGCAGCCCTCGGCGTCGTCGTCGTCGCCTATCGACTCAGGCTGCGTTCTCGGGCGGAGGGTCCTGGCCCATCACGATGAACACGACGACCAGCAGCAGGGCCAGTGCGGGCAGGCCCCACTCCTCCAGCGGACCGTTCGGCCCGACAATCCTGATTGCTCCCGAAACAACCAGGTAGACGCCGGCGAGCGCGAGCACCAGCCGGAGCCGCCGCGCGGCGTTGGCAAGCTGCCGCCGCAGGCCGCCCGGTCGGATCGAGAGCAGGGTGACCACGGCCAGGGGGACGAGGAGGAGGCCGACGAAGAACCCGCGCATGGCGGCCAAGTTTGGCACGACCCGCCCGCGAAGCCCTCCTTGTACTCTCGGAGCCAAATGCTACTTGTCTGCTCCAACCGTTGCGGAGGCGAGATCTTCCGCTCCCTCAACGTCGAGGTGGAGATCGACGCGGCGGGAAACTACCAGGACCACCACATCCTCCAGCCGATCTACGTCTGCGCCGGCTGCGGTAGTCCCGCCGTGGACCTCAGCGAGGTCCCGAACGCGATTGCCGAAGAGCGCGCCGAGGACGAGCCGGCGGACACAGTGGACGTGCTCTGTCCGGTCTGCGAAACTCCTGTGACCGTCGGCCCCGACCTCGAATGCCCGAACTGCGGAGCCGAGCTGGAACTGGAGGTCCGGGAACACTGATCGACCCGACCACCCCGCCTCGGCGGCTACGGCCGTGCCGAGCGCGCCCGGCCTTGACCGAGCTACCGAATTCGGTCCAGGGAGGCGTCGCCGGCGAGGATCTGGAGCATTTCCGAGGTCGCGCCTGCATCTCCAGCTGAGACCGCCCTGCGAAGGGCACGTACGGCACGTGGGCTGTCGAGGTCGTCAGCCAGGGCCGCGTCGAATTCGCCCAGCAACCCCGCATCGGCAGGCCTGCCCGGGCCCCTCACCGAGCCTCCCTCAATGACCTTTCGCGCGCGATCCGCCAATCGGCCGGCAGCCTCCAGGGCCGGCCAGCTGAACGTCCAATCAGTTCGGTAGTGGTGGCTGGCCAGGAAAATCCGGACCGCTGCGGGCGAGACCCGCTCCAGGGTCTGGGGCACCAGCACCAGGTTGCCCAGTGACTTGCTCATCTTGTGGCCCTCGTAGCGGACCATCCCGGAGTGCATCCAGGCGCGGACGAACGGCATTCCCGTTATCGCCTCGCTCTGGGCCCGCTCAGACTCGTGGTGACTGAAAATGAGGTCGCGACCTCCCCCATGAACGTCGACCTGGGGCCCGAGGTAGCGCATCGCCATCGTCGAGCACTCGATGTGCCAGCCAGGCCGGCCGGGACCGAAAGGCGTCTGCCACGCCGGCTCGCCGGGCGCCGAAGGGCGCCAGAGGACGAAGTCGAGTGCGTCGCGCCGGGCATCCGAGCCGGCCTCTCCGAGCAGGCCGTCGGCTTTCAGCTTCAGCAGCATCGAACGCCGGGTCCGCTGGGACAGTGCCCCGAACGAGGGGAAACGGGCCGCCTCGAAGTAGAGATTTCCCTCGGCCCGGTAGGCATAGCCGGCGGCGGCCAATTCGCGGCAGGACTCGATGATGCCCGGGATCTCCTCGCTGACACGCGGCATCCGGTCGGGGGGCCGCCACCCGAGCAGACCCATGTCGTGCACGAACTTGGCCTGCTGTTCTGTTGCGAGGTCTTTCCAGTCTCCGCCGTCCCGCCGGGCCCGCTCGAACAGGGGGTCGTCGACGTCGGTGACGTTCTGGACGTAGGTGACCTTCACTCCACGGGACTCGGCGTAGCGGACGAGGACATCGAAGGTCAGGAACGTAAAGGCGTGGCCGAGGTGACCGGTGTCGTAGGGGGTGACGCCACAGACGTAAACGCTCATCTCAGGACCGCCGGGCCCCACTCGCACGGGCAGCGGAACGGTCGACCGCGAGTACGTGTCGTAAACCCGCGGCGCCGCGCCGGCGCGTGGCGCCATTTGACGGCTAGACAGGGACGGTGCGGGTGGCGTCCGCGCGAAGCGCGTCGACCCTGTCGGTCAGCTCCCACGGCGCGTCGATGTCGTCGCGCCCGAAGTGTCCGTACGCGGCGGTGGGAAGGTAAATCGGGCGGCGCAGGTCGAGATGGGCGATGAGGGCCGCCGGCCGGAGATCGAAATGCCGGCGGACGAGCATCATCATTTCCTCCTCTGGCACCGCCGAGGTGCCGAACGTCTCGACCGCGACAGAGGTCGGATGGGCTCGCCCGATGGCATAGGAGACCTGCACCTCGCAGCGCTCGGCGAGGCCGGCCGCAACCAGGTTCTTGGCCACGTGTCGGGCAGCGTAGGCTGCCGAGCGGTCGACCTTCGACGGATCCTTGCCGCTGAAGGCACCGCCACCATGACGGGCGACGCCGCCATAGGTGTCGACGATGATCTTGCGACCCGTAAGTCCGGCGTCCGCGACGGGACCGCCGATCTCAAAACGGCCGCTTGGGTTGACCATGATCTTGGTGTTCGCATCCACAAGGTGCGCTGGAATGACGGTGTCGATGACGTGGGCACGGACGCCGTCGGCGATCTCGGCGTTGCTGACGTCATGGCCGTGGTGCGTCGACACCACGATTGCCTCGATGCGCTTGGGCCGTCCGAGATGGTACTCGACCGTGACCTGAGATTTTCCGTCCGGGCGGAGGAAGGGAAGCCTGCCGTCCTTGCGAGCCGCCGCCAGCTGCCGGCAGAGCCGATGGGCGAGCGAGATCGTCAGCGGCATGAGTTCGGGCGTCTCCCGGCAGGCGAAGCCGATCATCATGCCCTGGTCGCCGGCTCCCTGGAGCTCGAAAGGGTCGTCGTCGAAGTCGCCGCTGCGCTCCTCGAGGGAATGATCCACGCCTGCGGCGATCTCGCGTGACTGCTCCTTCAGGTAGACCGAGATGTTGGCGTGATCGGCGTCGAAGCCCGCCTCATCGGAGTCATAACCGATCTGCCGGATCGTGTCGCGGATGGTGCGCTGGATGTCGAGTTCGGCTGTTGTAGTGACCTCGCCGATGACGACACAGAGGCCCTTCGTGATTGCCGTCTCGCAGGCAACCCGGGCCTCGTCGTCCTGGGCCAGCAGGCCGTCGAGGATGGCGTCCGAGACCTGGTCGCAAACCTTGTCGGGGTGGCCCTCCGTCACCGACTCGCTGGTCAGGTGAAATGACGTGGAGTTACTGAAGGTCGTCATATTCCGACCGAAGTCTAGTCGGCGCGGAGATCCCACCCACGGTGCTAGGAAGCTTCGCCGAGAGACTCCTCCTGAAGAGAGAAGATGTCGTCGAGGACGCGCTCGACCCGCCTTCCCTCGAGGCGGTGGTCCGGGATCAGCCCGGCCTGACCGAGAAGCCGGCGAAGAGCGATGGCGAGCGGAGCGTTGACCCGCACCTGGCCGGTTTCAAGTGCCTCCTCAAGGATGACAAGGCACTGGTCGAGAATCTGCAGCCGCTGCCGGCGCTCGATGCTCACTGGGCCAGGACCAGGACCCGGCCGGCCTCGACCTTGACCTTGAAAGTCGGCAGCCGCGGCACGGCATAGCTGTACGACGACTCGTGGGGAACTCCGTCGAGCGCGAATTGCTGGCGGTGGCAGGGGCAGTAAAGGGCGCCCTGGCTCTCCTGCCAGTCGAGCGAACACGGAAGGTCGGAACAGATCGACGAGACGGCGGAGAGGGTCTCGCCCTTGCGGAAGACATAGGCACGCACCATGCCGGCGACGATCGGCGTCGCCTTCCCCTCCGGAAAGTCCCCGAGGACGCCCACTGCAATCCAGTTCCGTGCCGCGGCCGGCCTCAGGATGCCGGCCGGAGTCGAATTGCCGGCCGGCTGGTCAGACCCGGCGAGTCGGCCCAGTCCAAGGGCGCC
>JAYUBK010000268.1:0-3728 GCA_043740835.1 Chloroflexota bacterium | reverse complement strand
GGGCCTGATCTTCCGGCACTGGGTCAACGCCTCCGACGACCTCGGCGGCAACCGAGGCGACATCGCGACCTCGTAGCAACACGCGCGAGTGACATGGTGAGCCGGCGGATCGACCACCGGCTCACTTCCCACGCCAGGGTCAAGGACGACTGAGCGTGGGCGGGTGCGTACTTCCAGGTGGCCGTTGCCGCGGACTCTGTCTTCGCTGATGCCTTCACCCGCATATCCGGGACTGCGCTCCCTTGTGCCCGGGCTCGCGGGCCTCCGAAGCTTGCCCGAACATCCCACGGCAACAAGGAGCAACGCAAATGAACGGAGTCAGAGACACTCGGCGGTTTCGACGGTTGGCGACAGGCGCGGTGATGATCGCCATCGCACCGATCGTGTTGGCGGGGGTCGCGCTCAAGCCCGCCGACGACGGTGATGCGAAAGAGGTCCTGGCCACGGTGGCCGCCCATGCTTCGGCTTGGGAGGCAAGCCTGCTGATCAGCATCCTCGCGATCGCCCTTCTCATCCCCGCAACGCTGGGACTCATGCGTGTCGCTCAACAGGGGTCGGCCATTCTCGCCCTTATCGGCGGGAGCCTCAGCCTGCTCGGCTGGGTCGCCTTCATGGGTGTGCAAGCCGGGGCCGCGGTGACCTTGGCGATGGCAGTTTCAACGGCGGATCGCGCGGGCATGAGCGCTCTTTACGACCAGCTCGGTAACTCGACTGCGCTCAACGTGATCCAGATGGCTTTCGTAATCGGCCATGTGGCGGGCATCGCGGTGCTTGGAATTGCCCTGGCTCGCTCACGGATGGTGCCAACCTGGATCGGCATCGTGCTCGTGATCTCCGGACCTCTCCACTTCGCTGCCCACGCCATCGGAATCCGGCAGGTCGACCTGGCGGCGTTCACCCTCCTGGTGCTGGGGTATGCCGCGACCGGTGTGGTCGTGTTGCGGATGGCAGACGAGCGCTGGGACGGCGTCCCATCCCCGGCCCGGACCGTGGTGGCCGCCGTCCCGGCCACCTGATTTGGGAACCCACGAAAGGGAGAACCGGCGCACACTGTCCTCCGAAATGCGCCCAGAAAGCGGGAGCCGCGTCGTCTCGTGGCTCCCGCTCGGCGTTGCGGCCGTCCTGATACTGGCCGCGGAGATTCTCGCCTGGGCGGTCAACGGAGTCCACACGCAGCGAGACTTCTTCGCCTATGTCCTCGGCCCCGCCTTCCTGATCCTCCCCGCCGTCGGCGGTTCGATCCTCAGCCGGCGCACGGCCAGGACTCTGGGCCTGGTGTTCTGCGGCGCAGGTCTCGCGTTCGCGATCTACGCCTTTTCGAACGCCTACGGCGAGGGCTGGCTCGCTGGTCGTCCCTGGCCGGGAGGGCTCGTCGCCCTCTGGCTGTCGAGTTGGGTATGGGTGCTCTCGGAGCCGCTGCTCGGGACCATCGGCATACTCCTCTTTCCTTACGGCCACCTGCCGTCCAGAAGGTGGCGACCGGCCTACGGGCTATCGGTGATCATGCTCGCCGGCATCAGCCTGCGGCTGATGTTCGGCCCGGGCCCCCTCGATCACTGGCCCGGCACCCCCAATCCGTTTGCCGCCCCCGGCGGGATTGGAGATGCCCTCTCGTTCCTTGAAGCCACGTTCCTCCTCCTGCCCGTGACGACCGTTCTCGCGGCGTGGGCGCTGATGGCACGGAAACGGCGCGCGCCCGCCGCCGAACGCGCACAACTCGAGGGTCCGGCCCTGGGTGGCGCTCTCATCGCGGCGTCGTTCGTCCTCTGCACGATCGCCGCGTTCGCGGGCGATGACTCGGCCCTTGCAATCGGGCCCGAGATCGGCGCCGTGGCGGCCATTGGCATCGCCACCGTAGTGTCGATCGCACGGTACCGCCTGTGGGATATCCCGCGGATCCTGAACCGGGCGGCGGTCTACGGTCTGCTCACGCTGTGCGTGCTGGCCGTTTACGTGCTCGCCTTCGGCGCCATCGGTTTGATCATGGCGGGCCGTCTACCCGCGATCATCGCCACCGTGGTGGCTGCCCTGGTCGCTCTGCCCCTCCATTCACGGCTGCAGCGCAGAGTCAACCGTCTGATGTACGGAGACCGCGACGACCCCTATCGTGCGCTGACGCGGTTGGGTGACCGTCTGGCCGCGAGCCTGGGCTCCGAAGAAGTGCTTCCCGAAGTCGCCCGAACAGTGGCTGAGGCACTCCGCCTGCCGTACGTGGAAGTGAGGTTTGGAACAGGGTCCCCGGTGCCGCTCGTGGCCGTCGCCGGCCAGGCCGGCCGGGGCGATAGCGTCGACCTCCCCCTAGTTTCCCAGGGGGAGGAGGTCGGGCGATTGTTGCTCGAGACGCGCGGTCCGGGTGAGGCGCTTTCGCCATCCGACCGACACCTGCTCGACAACCTGGCCCGCCAGGTCGCCGTGGCGGCCCGCGGGGTCGCTCTCGCCGGCGACCTCCGCCGCTCCCGGGAGCGCATGGTGACCGCCGCGCAGGAGGAGCGACGGCGAATGCACCGCGACCTCCACGACGGCCTGGGCCCGACGCTCGCGGCCATCGCGCTCGGCCTTGACCGCTCTCGGCGGCAGGTCGACGACGACCCGGTCGAGGCCCGAAGGACGCTCAGCGAGCTCCGCGCCCAGACCCTGGAGGCGATCGAGTCGGTCAGGCAGCTCTCCTCTGGCCTGCGACCGGCGGCGCTGGACCAGTTCGGCCTCGTGGGCGCCCTGCGAGAACAGACCGAACGCCTCAACTCGGGTGAGCCCGGTACGACTCGTTTCGTCTTCGACAGCCCCGACATGGTGACCTCCCTCCCCGCAGCGGTCGAAGTCGCCGTCTATCGGATCGCCTCCGAGGCCATCACCAACGTCGTGCGTCATGCACAGGCGGATCGCTGCCGCGTCCGCCTCACCATGAACGGCAAGCTGGAGCTCGAGGTGAACGACGATGGGCGAGGGCTTCCCGAGCCCTATCGAGCCGGAGTCGGCCTGGCTTCGATGCGCGACCGGGCGGCCGAGGTGGGGGGGCACCTCGATGTCGGCCGCGGAGTGCCGTGCGGCACCATCGTGCTTGCCTCGTTCCCGCTGGTCGTCCAATGAGCGAGGCCCTGATACGCGTGCTGCTCGCTGACGATCACCCGATGTTCCGAAACGGCCTGGCGGCTGCGCTGGCGCGTCATGTGGATGTCGTTGCGGTGGTGGCGACTGGTGAGCAGGCCGTTGAGGAGAGCGCCTCGGTAGTTCCGGACGTGGTGTTGATGGACCTTCGGATGCCATCGGTCAACGGTATTGACGCGACCCGAAGAATCCTGGCGGCGAATCCGAACATCGCGATTCTCATGTTGACGATGTTCGATGACGACGATTCCGTCTTTGCAGCGATGCGGGCCGGAGCGCGTGGCTACCTTCTCAAGGAGTCCAACGAAGACGAGATCCTCCGCGCCGTTCAGACGGTCCATGCCGGTGGCGCTGTGTTCGGCTCCGGGGTGGCACGTCGGATGGGCGAATTCTTCAGCGCAGCGAGGGATGGGCTGGCATCCGCATTCCCGAACCTGACCCTGCGCGAACGCGAGATCCTCGAATTGATCGCCCGGGGGCGTGCCAATACCGAGATCGCCCAGCAACTTTCACTCAGCGAGAAGACGGTCCGGAACAACATCTCGAACATCTTCGCCAAGCTTCAGGTCGACCATCGGTCCCAGGCCATCGTTCGCGCCCGGGAGGCGGGCGTCGGTACCGAG
>JAYUBK010000267.1:0-11944 GCA_043740835.1 Chloroflexota bacterium | reverse complement strand
TCCTCGCCCCCGTCATCGCCGTCACCGCAGCCTTCATGACCTGGGCCGTGGTGCCACTGGCGATCTGGGGCAACGTCAGCTACTGGATCGCCAATGTGAACATCGGCATCCTCGTGATCTTCGCAATCAGCGCGATGAACGTGTACTCGATAATGCTGGCCGGCTACTCGTCGAACTCGAAGTACTCGCTGCTGGGAGGCCTCCGAGCTGCCGCCCAGCTCATCAGCTACGAAATGTCCCTCGGCCTCTCGCTGGTACCCACGTTCATCATCGTCGGCTCACTCCGTCTCCAGGACATCGCAAATTACAGCGTGCATTGGGGCTGGTACAACGGCCCGATACCGCTCATCCTGCTCACACCGGTCGGCTTCGTCATCTACTTCATCTCGGCCGTCGCGGAGACTAACCGCGCACCTTTCGACCTGCCCGAGGCGGAGCAGGAATTGGTTGGCGGATTTCACACTGAATACTCCGGCTTCAAGTTCCTGCTCTTCTACCTGGCCGAGTACATGAACATCATCGCCGTCTCGGCGGTGGCCACCGTGCTTTTCCTGGGCGCCGGCGCCGGCCCGATCTTTCCAGGAGTCGTCTGGTTCCTCGCCAAGATCATCTTTTTCCTCTTCGTTTACATCTGGATCCGCTCGACCTGGCCCCGGCTGCGCTACGACATGCTCATGTTCCTCGGCTGGAAGGTCCTTCTGCCTCTCGCCCTCGCCAACGTCATTGTCACGGCAGTCATCTTCGTGGCGGTGCAGTAGATGTCCGAGATCGAGGACGAAAAGCCGAACGTCGGCAGGGAGCTCCTGGCGATGGCCAAGGGTCTCGGCACCACGCTGGGCCAGATGGTCGTTGGGATCCGGGACCCGCTCACCGTCGAATATCCCGAGGACAAGACCCCGCGCTCGGAGCGCTATCGCGGCCGCCACTACCTGCGCCGCTACGAGAACGGCCTTGAGCGCTGCATCGGCTGCGAACTGTGCGCCGCCGCCTGCCCCGTGGGCTGCATCCTGGTGGTCGCCGCAGAGAACACCGAGGAGCACCGCGTCAGCCCTGGCGAGCGCTACGCCAAGGTCTACGAGATCAACATGCTGCGCTGCATCTTCTGCGGCTACTGCGAGGACGCCTGCCCAGTGCAGGCCATCGTCCTCGGCCCCGAGTTCGAACTGGCCGACACCGCGCGCGAGAAGTTCATCTACGACAAGCCTCGCCTGCTCGAGCCGGACCCGCGAGAAATCGCGGACGCCGCACGCAAGCAGCAGAAGTAAGTGGGCGTTGTAACACTCGTCTTTTTCGTCGCCGCGGCGATGGCTCTCGCCGGAGCCGTCGGCATCATCGTGTCGCCCGACCCGATCCGGAGCGTGCTCAGCCTGGTGCTGGTGATGATCGCTCTCTCAGCGCTCTTCCTGCTGCTCTCGGCGCAGTTCATCTTCGCCGTCCAGATCATCGTGTACGCCGGTGCCGTCATGGTGCTGTTTCTCTTCGTGATCGCCCTGCTCGGGCCTGTCCGCGAGGCGGCCACCACACGCCTGCGAGGCCAGGGCTGGATCGCCGTCGCCGTCGCGGCGGCCATGGCCGGGCTGATCGCGGCAATGCTCAGCGGCAGTGTCCGCTACGCGACCCCTGCGAAGATCGACCTGGCGGTCTTCGGCAGCGTCGAGGACATCGCGTTCGGCCTCTTCACGACCTATCTCTACCCCTTCGAGCTGACGTCCCTGCTGCTCCTCGTAGCCGCCGTGGGCGCCATCTACCTGTCACGGCGAGAGCACCACTGATGGGCACCCTCAACATCGGCGGCGAGAACCTTGATGCCTCCTGGTTCCTGATCCTCGCGGGGATGCTTTTCATGATCGGCGCGCTCGGCATCGTGGTGAGGCGCAACCCGCTCGTGATCCTGATCTGCATCGAGCTGATGCTCAACGCCGCCAACTTGACGCTCATCACCTTCAGCCGCCAGCTCGGCAACCTCGAGGGACAGCTCTTCGCGCTGATGGTCATGACAGTCGCGGCCGCCGAGGCGGTGGTCGGTCTGGGCATCCTCGTCGACATCATCAAGCTGCGCGAGATCGAGGACATCGATGACCTGAATGAGCTGAGAGGCTGAGGTGAGCGTCGAAACCCTGGCGCTCGTGATCCTGCTCTTCCCCGTCGTGGGCGCGCTGCTGCTCGCCGGCCGGGGCTGGCGCTGGCCCCGGCTGCTGACCAAGCTGGTCGGTCCCGGCGTCGTCTGGGCGTCCTTCGGGTGCACGCTGGCAATCCTTTTCCAAAACCCCGGGCCTGTCGACCACACGTATTGGACCTGGATCCAGTCGGGCTCCTTCAACCTTCCCGCCAACCTCGTCATCGACCATCTGTCGCTGTTCATGAGCCTTGTGATAACCGGCGTCGGTGGGCTGATCGTCACCTATGCGGTCGGCTACATGAGCCACGAGAACGACGCGTCCTATGCCCGTTTCTTCGCGTACATGGACGTCTTCGTGTTCTCGATGCTGCTGCTCGTCCTCGCCGGGAACTTCGTGTTCCTGCTCATCGGATGGGCGATGGTCGGCGTCAGCTCCTACTTCCTGATCGGCTTCTACTACTGGAAGCCGTCGGCGGTGGTTGCCGCGCGGAAGGCGTTCGTGATGAACGTCATCGGGGACATCGGGATGATCCTTGCGGTGTTCGCCATCTTCTTCTCCTACCACTCGACTACCTACGCGGGCATGTTCGCCGCGGTTCCGAAGGGTGATGAGCCGGCGCTCGAGCTGATCGCCTTCCTGCTCCTCGTCGGCGGTATCGCCAAGTCGGCCCAACTTCCCCTTCACACCTGGCTTCCGGATGCCATGGAAGGCCCGACCCCCGTGTCGGCCCTCATCCACGCAGCGACGATGGTCACCGCCGGGGTGTACCTGGTCGCGCGCATGCACCCGATCTACGAGGTCGCCGTCTACGCGCATAACACGGTGGCGATCATCGGTGCGCTGTCGGCACTGTTTGCGGCGAGCATCGCGATTGTCCAGACCGACATCAAGCGCGTCCTCGCCTATTCGACGATGAGCCAGATCGGCTACATGTTCATGGCCGTGGGCGTCGGCGCCTACGCCATCGCGCTCTTCCACCTCGTGAGCCATGCCTTTTTCAAGGCCCTCCTCTTCATGTCCGCGGGCAACGTCATCCACTCGATGGACGACGAGCAGGACATGCGCCGCTTCGGAGGGCTCTGGCGCCAGCTTCGCCCGACCTCGATCTCCTTCCTCATCGGCTCGCTGGCACTGGTCGGGGTGATTCCTTTCGTCGGCTTCTTCTCCAAGGAGCTGATTCTCGGAACGGCCTTCAGCAAGCCCGACAACCCCGTCTCGATTGCGGTGTGGGCGGTCGGAGTCGTCACCGCGATCCTGACCGGTTTCTACACGGGCCGGATGTGGTGGATTGCCTTCTGGGGGCCGCCGTCACCGACTCGGCCCGTCGCGCATCCCCACGAGGCGCCACCGGTGATGTTGATCCCGGTCGTGATCCTGGCTTGCCTGGCCAGCGTTGGCGGCCTGCTGCAGCTCAATGCTGTTCGGATACCGTTCAGTCCGGTCACCGACTTCCTTGAACCGGTCGTGGGCAAGCCCAGCTGGGAGGGGGGCAACGGGGAATTGGTCGCGACGTTCCTCACTGTCGTCCTCTCGACACTCGCCTTTTTCTGGGCATATCTCTTCTACGTGCGGCGTTCGTGGGCGCCGTGGAGCTCACGATTCCCACGGCTCCAGACCCTGCTCGAACACAAGTACTACTTCGACGAGATGTACAACGCGTTGTTCGTGCGGCCCACCGACCGTCTCGCCGGGGGCACCGACAGGTACCTAGACAGGCCCCTCATCGGCGGGGCCGTGAACGCAGTCGGAAACATCGCGGAGGCAACTGCGGGCGGTCTCAGCCTCACTCAGAACGGTTACTTCCGCAGCTACGCACTCGTCTTCCTGGGCGGCGCGCTGATCGCGGGCCTGATCGTCCTCTATAGGTCGACACTCTGATGCTTTCAGCGATCTGGCTCATCCCCGTCGCCGGCGGCATCCTCGTCACCGCCTTCCCTCACCGGTTCGGAAAGTGGCTCGGCGTGATCGTCGCCGGGGCCGTCCTCGTACTGACGGCTTACCTCGCCTACGCCTTCGATCCGGGGGCGCACGGCTACCAGTTCGTCGAACGCGTCCAGTGGATCCCCGGGCTGCATGTCGATTACCACCTCGGCGTTGACGGGATCAGCCTCTGGCTGCTCGTCCTCAACGCGCTGATCGGCCTCATCGCGGTGCTTGCGACGCCAGTTGACATGCGCAACTCCTCGCGCTTCATCGCCCTCCTCCTCGTCATGCAGGGAGGGATGGCCGGGGTGTTTTTGGCGGTCGATCTGCTTGTCTTCTACGTCTTCTTCGAGGCAATGCTGATCCCGGCCTACTTCCTCCTCTGGATGTGGGGCGAGGGCCCTCGTCCGCTGCGTGCGGCCCTGAAGTTCGTGCTCTTTACGCTGGTGGGATCGCTGCTGATGCTGGTCGGGATCATCGGCGAGTACGTGTTCAGCGGGGCTTCCTCATTCGACCTCACCACCCTGGCCCAGCACCAGCCCTCCAGCCACCTGCAATTCGGCCTCTTCTTCCTGTTCGCCGCAGCCTTCGCCGTCAAGACTCCTCTCTTCCCCCTTCATTCCTGGCTGCCGGACGCCTACCTCGCGGCACCGACGCCGATGCTCCTCGCCTTCGCCGGCGTGATGGGAAAGACAGGTGCCTACGCGATGCTGCGCGTCCTCGTACCGCTCTTCCATTCGCCGGTGTGGTGGTGGGACTGGGACCAGGTGCTACCGGTCCTGGCCGTGGCGGGGATCATCTGGGGGTCGCTGCTCGCGCTCGCGCAGACGGACATGAAGGCCGTCGTCGCCTACTCCTCGATTGCGCACATGGCCTTCATCGTCCTCGGCATCTTCAGCTTCAACGCCCAGGGCCAGCAGGGTGCGGTGGTGCAGATGGTCAACCACGGATTGATCGTCGCCGCGCTCTTCCTGATCGTGGCCTGGATCGAGCGCCGTGCCGGCAGCCGCGACCTCCGCTCGGTGCGTGCGCTGGGAGCCCGAATGCCGGTGCTGGCCGGCATCTTCGTCGTCGTCACGATGGCCGCGCTCGGCCTGCCCGGGCTGAACAGCTTCGTCGGTGAGTTCATGATCCTTCTGGGTGCCTGGAAGTACTCGGCGGTGCTGACGGTGATCGCCTGCATCGGCCTCGTGCTGACGCCCGTTTACATGCTGCGACTGTTTCAGGGCTCGATGCAGGGCGCGCCCGACGCCACCGAGAGGACGCCGCTCATCGACCTCCGCGGCAGCGAATTGGCTCTGCTGGCTCCGCTCGTGATCCTGATGTTCGTGCTTGGCCTCTATCCCTATGTCCTGACGCGCGTCATGACAGTGACCGCACTGGGGCTGGGACTGCCATGGAGTTGAGCGTCTTCCTTCTCAATCGGACGGTCAACTACAGCGCGAACATGGCGCTCCAGGACCTTTTCCAGGTCGGGCCGATCGTCGCCGTGACGATCGCGCTGCTGCTGGCCATGATCGCGGACCTGGTCCTGCCCGCAGGCGTGCGGCGGAGTGCGGCGGGCGCAGTGACTGTGCTCGGGCTAGTCGGCGCCCTCGTCGCGGACGCGTTCCTCTACAACAACGGAAGGTCGGCCTACTACGGCTTCGCGACGGGCGACAACTTCGCGGTCTACTTCCACGCCTTCTTCGCCATCCTCGGTCTGCTCACCGTTGCCGCAGCGCATGCCTACCTGCGCCGGCGTCGGTTCCTGACTTCCGAGTTCTACGTTCTCCTCCTCGCCGCGACGGCGGGGATGATGGTCCTCGGATCCTCGACGTCGCTCGTCTCGATCTTCCTGGGGCTGGAGCTCCTCTCGATCTCGCTCTACATCCTTGCCGGTTACGCCCGTCGGGACAGCGCCAGCCAGGAGGCGGGGACGAAGTACCTCCTGATGGGCGGCTTCGCATCGGCCTTCGTCGCCTACGGCATGGCCCTGATCTACGGGGGCTCCGGCACGACGCTGATTCCCGAGATCGCCAAGCGCGTGACGGCCGAGTCCGCGAACAACCCGATTCTCCTCCTGGGCGTGATCCTGATCGGCGTCGGCTTCGCGTTCAAGGTCTCGGCGGCCCCCTTCCAGATGTGGACGCCGGACGTCTACCAGGGCTCGCCGATCATCGTGACCGCGTTCATGTCGGTCGGCACCAAGGCCGCGGCATTCGCGATGATCATGCGGGTCTTCGATTCCGGGCTGCCGGGCCTGGCGCCCCAGTGGCAGGCTTTGCTGGCGTTCACCGCGGCGGCGAGCATGGTCGTCGGCAACCTGGGCGCCATCGCCCAGACGAGCATCAAGAGGCTACTGGCCTACTCGGGCATCGCGCAGGCCGGTTACATCCTGATCGGCGTCCTCGCCGGCCACGCGGACGGGCAGGGCGCCGTTCTCTTCTACCTCTTCGGCTACATGGTCATGAACTTTGGCGCCTTTGCCGTGGTCATCGCCCTGGCCGGCCCGGACGGCGACGTCGACCGGATGAGCGACCTTAACGGCCTCGGCCAGCGCCGGCCCCTGCTTGGCGTGGCCCTGACCGTGTTCATGTTCTCGCTTGCCGGCTTCCCACCTGGTGTGGGTTTCATAGGCAAATTTTTTCTCTTCGCCGCCGGAGTGGCGCACGGCTTCACGTGGCTCGTCGTCCTTGCCGTCCTGATGTCGGTGGTGTCCGTCTACTACTACGTGCGGGTCGTGGTGCACGTGTGGACCCCGGGTGAGGCACAGGCCTGGCCGCGGCTGACCGCGGGCACGGCACTCGCGGTGGCGATCACCGGCGTGCTCTCAATCGCCGTCGGGATCTACCCTGTGATTCTCTTTCTCATCGCCCAGGCCGGCGCCCAGCCGGTCGCTGCGGGCGGCGGCTAGCCGACAAAGTCGCCGAGGATCTGAGCCCGAGGCCGAGCCAACCCGCGATTGCCCGCCGCACCTTGCGCTCGCGCACGAGCCGGATGTGGTCGTACCCGGCGTAGTACATCTCCTCGGCGCCATAGCGCGCCGCGAGAAGGGAGCCTCGGATTTCCGGATGAGCGTCCCCGGAGACGACCAGCGTCGGGAACGCAAGCTCCGGGATCGAGATCCCCCGCTCACGCTGGGCACGGGCAACGGCCGATTCCGGGCGTTCCTGAAGCCCACCAAGTCCGCCGTACACCTCGGCGCCATAAGTGCCGGAGGCGGGTATTTCAACCTCTCGGTGCTCACCCACGACCTCGACGGTCGGACTCGGCTCGATCAGAACGAGCTTGGACGCCCGCAGCTTCGAGGCCGCCATCATGGCGACCAGCCCACCCATGCTCCAGCCCACCAGGACCGGTCTGTCATGGATCCCGCCGGCTGCGATCACGACCTGGTCGACGTAGTCCTCCATCGTCGCCTTCGAAACCTCGATGCCGTTCTGGAGATCGACGAGGATGAGCCTGGCCGCGGGACTGAAGGAGTCCTCCCAACCCTCGAAGACCCAGGGCCCGGAGCAGGCGCCGTGAATGAGCACGACCTTCGTCACAGGTTGCTCCGGGACTGGGCGCCGTCGATGGCCAGGCAGGCGCCGTTGACCAGGCTGGCGGGCGCCGAGCAGAGGAACGTGACAACAGCGGCGACCTCCTCGGGCGTCCCGAACCGAAGGCGCGGAAGCTCACGGGCCACGAAGGCCTTCATCGCTTCGGGCTCCAATTTCAGGCGGCGATCCCACGAGCCGCCCTCGAAAAGGATCGACCCCGGCGCCACGCAATTGACCGTAACGCCCCTGGCGGCCACCTCGCGAGCGAGGGAGGTGACCATGCTGATCTCCGCCGCCTTGGCGGCGTTGTAGGCGGGCGCCCCGCCCGCCTCGCGCCCGAACAGGGACGAGACGACGACGATCCGCCCCCACCCGCGGGCGGCCATCGATTCCATGGCGAGCTTGCTCAAGGTGGCGGCCGGGAAGAGATTCGTCTCCATTGCCGCCTTCAGCTCAGCCCAGCCGGTGTCGCCCCAATTGGAGCCCGAGCGCCCGCCGAGGTTGTTGACCAGGACCTCGATGTCGCCCAGCCTGGTCACCGCGGTGGCGAACGCGGTCTGGCAGCCGGCTTCGGAGGACAGGTCGCCGGAAATCGCCACGGCGCCCGATTCGCCGGCAGCCGTCCGGAGAGCCTCCTCGCCTCGCGCGATAATTCCCACCCGCGCGCCTTCGGCAACCAGAGCGCGAGCGATGGCGAGACCGATGCCACGGCTGCCGCCCGTGACAAGCGCCGCTTTACCGCTCAGGCCGAGATCCACCTTCGAATGCTAACGCTGTCGCCACTGGGCTCCCCTTGCCCGCCCACGGAGGGAGTGAGCACGCGAGCCCGGACGCAGTCAACGGTGGGTTTACTCCTTTGATGGACGAAACACGTGCGCGCCGGTGAGCGGCGACTGGCGTGGGTGCGGCGGCCTACTCTTCGAAGATCGCAACCAAGCCCGCCATCCCTCCCGGCCTCTCAGCAATCATCAACCGCGGGCCCACGCCCGTCGTGCCACGACCGGCTTCAACGGTCCTCCTCCTGCGAGGAGGCAGTTCCTGGGAAGTCCTCATGATGCGCAGGCCCGGGGGTGCCGATTTCGCACCTGGCGCCCACGTTTTCCCAGGCGGCAGCCTGCACGAGGAGGACCAGCGCTTCGACGACCCCTACCGGGCGGCGGCAATTCGCGAGGTCTTCGAGGAGCTAGGCATCCTCCTCGCTCGGGGCCGGCGTGGATTCGCCAAGGCATCGGACTGCGATCGCGTGCGGTCGCTGATCCGGCAAGGTTTGGGGTTCAACCCGGCACTCGCCGAGGCCGGCCTGGAACCCGCCTTCGACCGCCTCGCCTATTTTGCCAACGTGATCACCCCGATCCTGCTCAGCCGGCGCTTCGACACCCGCTTCTACATCGCCCGGCTGCCGGCCGGCCAGGTGGTACACCCGCAGCCGGGCGAAGTCGATGGCTGGCTCTGGGTCGACCCCGTCGAGGCGGCGAAGGACATGGAGTTCAACATGGTCTTCGCAACCCGCCGGATCCTCGACGAGGTCGCCGCCGATACCGACGCCGGCCGGCTCATCGCCAAGGTAAGACGTCGTCGCCGGATCCGCGCGGTGACTCCGGTTGTGGAAATCTCCGCCGAGGGCAAGATCTCCGTCGTGGTCACCCAGGCGGCGACTCCCGCCAGAGACCGCTGAGGCGGTCATAGAGCTCTGCCTCAAGGCCCCCCGCCCTGAGAACCTCGACGCCGCTCGGGTCGCGGTAGGCAGTCCGGAAATAGACGCGGGCGACGTTGGAGTTGACCGTCATCTTGGCGCACATGACACATGGTGAGACGGTCACGAACATAACCTTGGCGGGGATCATCGCACCGGCCTTGATGAGGGCGTTGGCCTCCGAGTGGAGACAGCCGCAGCGGCCCGGCTCGGTGCCGTCGCAGCGATTTGGGAGTCCGCGGGCATTGCCGTTGTAGCCGATGCCAAGGACCTGGGTCAGCTCGCCATTGGTGATGACGGTGCCCACCTGGTTGCGCGCGCACGTGGAGCGCTTGGCGAGCTCTTCCGCCATCCGCATGAAGACCTCTTCGAGAGGGATGCGATCCGGGATGTTCACTGCCGTTTACCCAGCTTCAAGGGCGTTATCCCCAATGCGGCCCAATGGTTGTCTACAGGTTATCCACTCTAGATGTGGTGTCCCGAGGCAAGCTTAGACCAAATATGTTGTGTCCAGGGGCTTGACAGCGCCCATACACCAGCTCATAATTCGCTCTCGGTCGAGGCCTTGGGGCATATGTGGCGGGCATGCTCTGGGGCCTCTTCCATTCTCTAGCGCACAAACGGCAGATTCGGACCGAACGGCGACGTGCCGAGGCCCGCGGAGCCAAAAAAGGAGAGGCTGAATCAATGGCCAAGAACGTAGCCGACGTCGCAGCAGAATCGGGTCAGAAACCCTCGTCCAACGGTGTCGCCAACGCGGGCCCAAGGGCCGGCAAGGGCCTCCGCTTCGATCGTTTCTTCACGCCCCCGGGCAGTCACGCCCACGACCTCGTCGAGTGGGAGCGCCGCACGGCTGCGATCATCGGCGAGGGCGGGAGGGTCATCTTCGAGCAGAAGGACGTGGAAGTTCCGCGCCCCTGGTCGCAGCTGGCAATCAACGTCGTGGCTCAGAAGTACTTCCGAGGCAAGCAGGGCACCTCCGAGCGCGAGACGTCCGTCCGCCAGATGATCGACCGGGTCGTCGAAACGCTTGCCCGCTGGGGCCGCAAGGATGGCTACTTCGCTTCCGAGGACGACGCCGTCAACTGGGCTGAAGAGCTCCGCTTTCTGCTCGTAACCCAGCAGGCCTCGTTCAACAGCCCGGTCTGGTTCAACATCGGCGTCCCGGGCCGCTCCCAGCAGGGCTCGGCCTGCTTCATCAACTCGGTCCAGGACTCGATGGAGTCGATCCTCGACCTGGCCAAGACCGAGGGAATGTTGTTCAAATTCGGATCCGGGACGGGCACCAACCTCTCCGTGCTCCGCTCCTCCCGCGAGCAGCTCTCAGGCGGCGGCACCGCCTCCGGCCCGGTCTCATTCATGAAGGGCTATGACAGCTTCGCCGGCTCCATCAAGTCCGGCGGCACCACCCGCCGGGCGGCAAAGATGGTCATCCTCAACGCCGACCACCCCGATGTGATGGACTTCATCACCTGCAAGGCTGACGAGGAGAAGAAGGCCTGGGCACTCATCGACGCGGGCTACAACGCGGGCTTCAACATCCCCGGTGGCGCCTACGACTCCGTCCAGTTCCAAAACGCCAATCACTCGGTGCGCTTGACAGACGAGTTCATGAAGGCAGTCGTAGAGGACGGCCCCTGGCATACCCGGGCGGTTGCCGATGGTCGCGTCATGGACACCTACACGGCGCGCGGCGTGATCCGGGCGATGGCCGACGCGACGTGGATCTGCGGCGACCCCGGCGTCCAGTTCGACACCACCATCCAGAGTTGGAACTGCGTGCCGAACACGGGTCGCATCAACGCCACCAACCCCTGCTCGGAGTTCGTCTTCCTCGATGACACGGCATGCAACCTGCTGAGCCTCAACCTGATGAAATTTCAGGACGGGGACGGCACCTTCAACGTCGAGCGAATGAAGAAGGCCATCGACGTCTGCTTCACCGGGCAGGAGATCCTCGTCTCCAACGCTTCCTATCCGACCGCCGCCATCCAGAAGAACTCGGAGGCGATGCGGCCTCTCGGCCTCGGCTATGCCAATCTGGGCGCGCTCCTGATGTCGATGGGCCTCGCCTATGACTCCGACGAGGGCCGCCGGATGGCCGGCGCCGTCACCGCCATCCTCACCGGCGAGGCCTACGCGCAGTCGGCTCGGATGGCGGAGGTCCAGGGACCCTTCACCGAATTCGACAAGAACCGCCAGCCGATGCTGCGGGTCATGAACATGCACCGTCGCGCCGCCTACGAGATGCCCATCAGCGGCGACGCGGGGCCCGTGGTCACCGAAGCCCGCAAGGTCTGGGACAACGCCGTCGCCCTCGGCGAGGTTCACGGCTACCGCAACGCCCAGGCGACGGTCCTTGCGCCCACGGGCACGATCGGGCTCCAGATGGACTGCGACACCACCGGCATTGAGCCCGATCTCGCTCTCGTCAAGTACAAGAAGCTTGTCGGTGGCGGCCTCCTGAAGATCGTCAACCAGACAGTCCCCGCCGCGCTCGCCAAGCTCGGCTACCCCGAGGCGCAGGTCAAGGAGATCATCGACTACATCGATGAGAACGAGACCATCGAGGGTGCCCCCCACCTCGCCGACGACCACCTGAAGGTGTTCGACTGCGCCTTCAAACCGGTCCGGGGCAGCCGCTCCATCCAGCCGATGGGCCACGTCCGGATGATGGCCTCGGT
>JAYUBK010000266.1:0-3740 GCA_043740835.1 Chloroflexota bacterium | reverse complement strand
GACCCGGCCTCACCGACGAATACGGCGACGCCCAGGAACGCGATCACGAGGCCGGCGGCACGGCGACGGCTGATCTTCTCGAGTTTCATCGCCCACAGCAGCAGCGCAGCCCAGAGCGGAGCTGTGGTGATCAGCAGCGCCGCCGAGAAGCCGGTGCTGAGGCTCACTCCGACCATCGAGAGGCTGATGTACAGCGTGAAGCCCAGGAAGCCGCTGAGGACCACCCGCCAGCGGTCGGTCCGTTCGATGCGGACCGAGAAGCCTCCCTGACGCTTTTGCCAGAGCAGGACGAGCCAGCCGAGGACGACCATTGCCGCGAACCGGAGGAGGTTGAAAACGACCACGTCGAACTGCGCCAGGGCCAGTTTCAAAAAGACGAAGTTGACACCCCAGGTGCAGACGACGAGGATCGCCGCCAGCTCGGCGGCGGGAAGGCGGCGGGCGGTCGGGCGGGCTACGACTGTGCTCTCGATCATCACTGGCTTGAACACACCCGAGCGGCCCGCCGTTGCAACTAGGATCTACTTCGATGGCCGACTCGGGTAACTCGGGCGAGCTGATCGTCCTCGCCTTGAAGAGCGCCGGCGTCAGCCACCTCTTCACCCTGAACGGGGCTCACATCTGGCCCCTTTACACCGGCTGCGTCGAGCACGGGATCGAGATCGTCGACACCCGGCATGAGCAAACCGCGACATTCGCCGCCGAGGGTTGGGCGAAGGTCACCCGCGAGTGTGGAGTCGCGAGCGTCACCGCCGGTCCTGGAGTCACCAACGCAATCTCGGCGATCGCCGCGGCGCACTCCAACGATTCCCCCCTGCTCGTCATCGGGGGGCGGGCGCCGGCGGCGCGCTGGGGCATGGGCTCCCTACAGGAGTTGGACCACGTGCCGCTGGTGAAAACAATCACCAAGGACGCCTTCACGGTCCAGTCGGCCGCCGAGGCGTACGACGCGGCGGCGCGGTCCATCGCCAGCGCCCTCACGCCACGCACCGGGCCCGTGTTCTTTGACGTTCCCTTCGACACCTTCTTCGGCGCCGAGGATCTCCCTGTGGACAGGCCGCGGATCGCCGCCGGGCAGGGTGCGGCTCCCGACCCGGACCAGGTCAGGGAGGCCGCTCGATTATTGAAGCAAGCGCTGCGGCCGGCGCTAATCGTCGGCTCGGGCGCCTACTGGGCCCACGCCGAGGCGGCGCTCCGCGAGTTGGCAGAGGCGGCCGACCTCCCGGTCTACGTCAACGGACTTGGGCGCGGCATGCTGCCGTCCGGCCACCGCCTCTTCCGCTCCCGCTCGCGATCCACCGGCCTCGGGGAGGCCGACCTCGTTCTCGTGATAGGGGTGCCGCTCGACTTCCGACTTAATTTCGGGCAGTCCCCCGTGCTCAGTGACGACGGCAAGGTCGTGTACATCGATAGCGACGATTTCCGCAAGCATCGCGAAGGCGCCGCCGCGCTTTACGGCGACATCTCGAAGAGCCTGGCGGCGCTGGCCGAGGCGGCTCGCGACACCCCGCGCCATGCCGAATGGCTGGAACTGCTCGCGACCAGGGAGAGCTCCGCCCGCCTTCGCGACCGGGCCATGTTCGAGTCGGACTCCACCCCCATCCACCCAGCCCGCGTCGTGGCTGAAGTAGACCGCTTCCTGGATCGCGACGCCATCGTCGTGGGCGATGGAGGCGACTTCGTCTCCTTCGCCGGCCGCTACATCGAGCGCGACAACGTGGGCCAGTTCATCGATCCGGGCCCCTTCGGCTGTCTTGGCTCGGGCCCTGGCTATGCGCTGGCTGCCAAGCTGGCGCGGCCCGACAGGCAGGTCCTCCTCATGGAGGGGGACGGCGCCTTCGGCTTCTCGGGAATGGAATTCGACACTCTCGTGCGCCACCGGGTGCCGGTCGTCTGTGTGATCGGCAACAACGGGATCTGGGCGACCGAAAAGCACCCCATGCAGTCAGCCTTCGGCACGGCGATCGCCTGTGACCTCCGGCCGGGCACGCGCTACGACAGGGTCGTAGAGGCCCTCGGTGGCCACGGTGAATTGGTCGAGCGGCCGGAGGACATCCGGCCTGCTCTCGAGCGGGCGTTCAAGTCAGGGTTGCCGGCGGTGGTCAACGTCCTCACCGACCCCACGGCGGAGTACCCGCGCTCCTCTGTCCTCATGTAGCTTGAGACTCTAATGACAGTAGCCCAGCCCAAGCAGTCGGAAGCCAATCCCTGGAAGAACGCCCAGGCCCAGTTCGACAAGGCCGCCGAGATCCTGAAGCTGGACGCGGGCCTGCGGATCATCCTCCGCGAGGTCCAGCGCGAGTTCACCTGCCACTTCCCGGTCCCGATGGACGACGGGCACACGAGGATCTTCACCGGTTACCGGATCCAGCACAACATCAATCGCGGACCCGCCAAGGGTGGGTTGCGTTTCCACCCCGACGTCACCCTCGCTGAGGTAAAGGCGCTGGCGATGTGGATGACCTGGAAGTGTGCAGTCGTCAACATCCCATACGGCGGCGCCAAGGGCGGCGTCATCGTGGACCCCCGGGCACTGTCCGCCAACGAGCTCGAGCACCTCACGCGCCGCTTTGCCACGGAAATCTCAATCCTGGTCGGGCCCGACCGCGACATCCCGGCGCCGGACGTCGGCACCAACGCCCAGGTCATGGCCTGGTTCATGGACACGCTCTCCATGCATGCCGGCTACTCCATTCCGGCGTCCGTAACCGGCAAGCCGATCGAGGTCGGCGGCTCGCTCGGGCGTACCGACGCGACGGGCCGTGGCGTGATGATCTGCGCGCTGGCCGCCCTCGAGCATCTCAACCGCAAACCGTTCGGTTCGCGGGTCGTCGTGCAGGGGTTCGGGAACGTCGGCAGCGTCTCCGCCCGACTCCTCGAAGAGGCCGGCTGCACCGTGGTGGCGGTCTCCGAGGACTACGGCGGCATCTACAACCCGCTGGGCCTGTCGGTCAAGCGCCTGCTCGAATGGCGCGCGCGAGAGGGCACCCTCAAGAATTTCCCGGGGATCGAGATCATCAATAACGATGAGTTGCTGGCGTTGGATTGCGACGTCCTCGTCCCCGCCGCCCTCGAGAACCAGATCACGAGCCGTAACGCCGCCGACATCAAGGCCACGCTGATCGTCGAGGGTGCCAACGGGCCCACGACGCCGGAGGCGGACGACATCCTCCTGCGGCGCGGTGTCTTCGTGGTCCCTGACATCCTCGCCAATGCGGGGGGCGTCACCGTCAGCTACTTCGAGTGGGTCCAGGACCTGCAATCCTTCTTCTGGTCGGAGCACGAGATCAACCAGCGGATGGAGGCGATCATCACCCGCTCATTCAAGGAGGTCCTCGCCATCCACCTCGACAAGAAGGTGGATATGAGGACCGCCGCTTACCTCCTCGCAGTGAAGCGCGTCGCGGACGCCACCGCGGACCGGGGCATCTATCCCTAACGTCTCCTTCCGGATTGTCGGCAGCCTCCATCGCGCCCTCTATCGCCTCGGCGTCGGCCGTCGCCTGGCCGGGATGCCGGTGCTCGTCCTAATGACGATCGGCCGGAAGTCGGGCCGTGCCATCGAGACGCCGCTGACCTACTTCACGGACGACGGCGTCATTTTCGTGATCGCGTCCAAGGGGGGTGACCCGCGCAACCCGGGCTGGTTCCACAATCTCATCGCCGAGCCCGACGTCAGTGTCCTTCTCGACGGCAAGCAGACGCCGCTGCGCGCCGAGGTCGTCACCGAGGAGGCCCTG
>JAYUBK010000265.1:0-3763 GCA_043740835.1 Chloroflexota bacterium | reverse complement strand
CGCAGGTCGTCAGAGACAGGATCGCATTCGGCAACACCGGGCACCCGGACGAACGAAAGCCCGAGTAAGAACCGGGCTCAGCTCTCGGCCGGGAGGCCTTCGCGAAGGAGGGTATCGATGTCGAGGCGGTTTGGGGCCATCGACATATGGCCGTTCTCGTCCCTCGGCCACTCCGCAGGGTCGCGATCCCAGGCCAGCTCGAGGCCGTTCTCCTCGGGGTCGCGCAGGTACAGCGCCTCATGGGTCCCGTGGTCGTTGACGCCGTCGAGGGGCCAGTTTGACTCGACGAGGCGGCGGAGCGCATCGCCCAGGTCGGCACGTGTCGGGTAGCGGATGGCGATGTGGTAGAGGCCCGTGACACCGGGAGGAGGGGGAGTTCCACCCGCCGACTCCCACGTGTTGAAGCCGAGGTGATGGTGGTAGCCGCCGGCCGCCAGGAAGAGCATCTGGGGTGCCTCGAAGACGACATCGAAGCCGAGGATGTCAACGTAGAAGGCGCGCATCTTTTTGAGGTCGCCCGCCTTCAGGTGGACGTGACCGATATCCACTCCCGAGGCGATCGGCCGGGGGTTACGCTCGCGCGGAACGATGAGGTTGCCGAACTCCTCTGCGACTGGCGTCTTCTTTTTCATGACTAATTCGTACCCTCCCCGGGCTCATCAGAACCTTGCCGAGATCGCATCTGCCAACCGCTCGATGTCCTCGTAATCGTTATAAACCTGGGCCGACACCCGGACCCAGAGGTGGCCCTCCCTGGCCACAACCGGGATCTCGATTCGATCTTCGTAGAGGAGGGCGTCGCGGAGGCGGGCCGCAACTTCGTCACCGGCTCCGAACGATTGCGGAAGTGGGACTGTGATCATTGAACCGAACGACGACTCCCCCACTTCCATCCGTGTCCCCCACTTCTCGGTGAGGAGCGCCGCGCCGTTCCAGGCAAGGTCGTGGTTGTGGGCCCGAATCTCCTCGACGCCGATGCTCTTCATGAGATCGATCCCAAAGGGCGCCGTCAGCCACCCCGAGGGATCCCGCGTGCCGGCCCAGTCGAATTCGGTCGTATAGCCCTTGTCGAGACCCCATGAGATCACCGTTGGATGCAGGTCGGCCTGCTCCTCGGGGCGCGCCCAGACGATTCCCGTTCCCCGGGGAGCCCAGCACCACTTGTGAAGGTTGCCGACGTACCAGTCCACACCCAGCGAATTGATGTCGAGACGGAGCATGCCGGGCACGTGCGCTCCGTCGGCGAGGATCCTGACGCCGGCCGACCGGCAGCGGTCGGCGATGGCCGCGATCGGCAGTAACTGGGCGGTTTGCGACCCCAGGTGATCGACAACAGCCACGCGCGTCTGGGCCGAAATGGCGCCCCCAATGGCATCGACGATCTCCTCGTCGCTCGCACCGCTGGCCGGCAGGGTGACCTGCCGGACAATTGCCCCGGCCTCGCGCGCAACGAACTGCGCCGCGAGGGTCACACCGCCGTAGCCGTGGTCGGTGACCAGGATCTCATCCCCGGCGCGAAGGTGCAGTGAGCGGAGAACGGCGTTGGCCCCGGTCGTCGCGTTGTCGACGAACACGAGATCGTCGCCGTGCGCCCCGATGAACATTCCGACCGCATCGGCGGCGGTCCGCAGGCGCGGCCGCCGGGCCCAGCTCGTCGAACCCGGCAGTTCGGCCAGTTCGCGGAGGAGAAACTGCGACGGCTGTCGCTCGATCTCGAGGCGAAGGGCCTGCTGGGCCTCGAGCACCCGTAAGGGCACCGCGCCCACAGTCCCGTGGTTGAGATAGGTGACGTCAGGGTCGAGACCCCAGTCGGCGAGAGCCGCGCGGCCAAACCGAGGCTCGATCTCTGCCATTTCGAAAGGTTAGTTGAACACCGTGGCCTGACGACCCGGCGCAGTCAGCCGGTGCAGGCGACTATTCGACCAGCGCCTGGTAGACGAGCCCCCGCAGCTCACTCCGTATGGGATGGGTGCTGGAAGGCAGCAGCTGCGTCATGAAGATGACGACGACATCGTCGACGGGATCGATCCAAAAGGCAGTGCTGGCCGCTCCTCCCCAGCCGTACTCGCCCTCGTTACCCACTGCCTTGGTCGCCCTCGGGTCGACGACGACAGAGAAGCCCAGGCCGAAGCCGACACCGGCGAAGTTCGTCTCGGCAAAGAGTGGGCGTCCGACCTGCTCGAGGTCGGCGCCACCTGGAAGGTGGTTTTGACGCATGTAGGCGAGGGTGCGGGGACCGAGGATCCGCCTTCCTTCGAGCTCCCCTCCACGGCGGAGCATCTCCGTGAAACGGTGATAATCGGCCATCGTCGAAACAAGCCCACCACCCCCGCCAAGGTACTTTGGCGCCTTCGTCGCCTCCTTGCCCATCACGTCGTAGCGAACTGGCAAGGGCGCCCCGGGAGCAACCGCATAGAGGGCCGCGAGGCGATCAAGGTCCTCTTCCGGAACTGAGAAACGGGTGTCGAACATGCCCAGTGGCCTGAAGATGCGCTCTTCAAGGAAGCTGTCCAGCGGCTTGCCTGAGGCGACCTCGATAACGCGGCCGAGCACGTCGGTGGCATGCGAATAGTTCCATTCGGAACCCGGCTGGAAGGCGAGGGGGAGCCTCGCCCAGGTGTCGCAGGCGGCCTCGAGGTCGGTGTCGGGCGGGACTCCCCACTCGTAGCCCGCGGCGCGATAAGCCTCGTCCACGGCGTGCGCGTGGTGAAAACCATAGCTGAGTCCGGCGGTGTGAGTGAGAAGGTGCCAGATCCGCATCGGTTCCGTCTGCGGGACCGTCAGAGGCTTCGCAGCGTTGCCCCGCACGTACACCCGGCTCTCGCCGAAGGAGGGGATGAACGTGCTGACGGGCGTCGTGAGCTCGAACGCCCCTTCTTCGTAGAGAAGCATCGCGGCCACCGAGCTGATCGGCTTCGTCATCGAGTAGATTCGGAAGATGGTGTCGCGCTCGACGGGCAGGGAGGCCTCCCTGTCGCGCAGGCCGTATTCGCTGAGGTGGACAATCTTGCCGTGACGGCTGACGAGGATCTGCCAGCCGGGCAGGCGGCCGTCATCGACGTAGCGCCTGAAATGGGCGTCGATTCGTCCAAGGCGGCCGGCGTCGAAGCCGAGCTCGCCGGGATCCGAGGTGACAAGGGAGCTGGCCGCCGGCTTCAACGTGTCCACTGCTTGCCTCCGTTGGGTTTGACAGGTCGCCACTAAGGTACCGGTCAAACTCTGGCGGTGCGCATTCCCCGAGAGGTCGTCTCTCCCTCACCACTGAGGGTGGCCCTCGCGACACTGGCGCTTCAGGCCGCGATCGGGGTCTCATACACCTGGGGCGCCCTGGCCCCATTCGCACTTTCGCAAACGCACTGGACCTCCCTCCAGGTGGCCGCGATGTTCAGCGCCACCCCCGCCGGTTACGGGTTCGGGATCGTCGTCGCCGGACGTCTGGCAGACCTCGAGCCACCGAGGCGGCTCCTGCGAATCGGCTATGCGATCTTCGCCGCCGGCCTGCTCGGCGCCTTCCTCTTCCCGAATCCGTACACGCTCATCGTCCTCTACGCCGGAATCGGAGTCGGGTTTGCCGGTGGGTTCACCCTCGCGGCCGGCCTCGCGGCACTGCGGCAGGCATTCCCGCAACGAGTCGGCACGCTGGGCGGCATCCAGGCGGCAGTATTCGCCGGGAGCGCTCTTGCGCTGGTGCCGATGGTGACCTATCTCGCTCCTCGGTACGGCTGGGTGTCAGCGCTGGGTGTGACTGGCGCGGTGCTGGCGG
>JAYUBK010000264.1:0-3777 GCA_043740835.1 Chloroflexota bacterium | reverse complement strand
CGTAACTCCCTGGACCCGAGGGTGAGCTTCTTCATCCAGGTCGCGCAGTGGTTCGGGGACCCAGCCCACTGGCAGGGGGCCGGCGGCATCCCCACCCGCCTGGGCGAGCACATCGGGATGTCCGTGGCGGCGACGACAACCGGAGCCCTGGTCGCACTTCCGGTTGGCATCCTGCTCGGCCACTGGGGACGCTTCGGAGGCCTCGCCGTGAACATCTCCAACGTCGGTCGGGCGATCCCCTCTTTCGCGATCCTCGTGATCGCGCTCCAGCTCTTCCACATCGGCGCGGCCCCCGCCTACGCGGCGCTGGTCCTGCTGGCGATCCCACCGATGGTCACCAACAGCTACGTCGCGCTGCGAGAGGTCGACGCGGATGTCAAGGACGCCGCCCGCGGGATGGGCTACCGAGACAGCGCCCAGCTCTTCCGGGTCGAGCTGCCACTGGCCCTGCCGCTGATCATGGCCGGCGTCCGGACCTCGGCGGTCCAGGTCGTGGCCACCGCCACTCTTGCCGCGCTCGTCGCCTGGGGCGGCCTCGGTCGGTTCATCATCGACGGGCTCGCCCAGCGCGATTACGTCCAGCTTTTCGCCGGCGCCCTTCTCGTCACCGGGCTCGCGATCCTGACCGAAGTGGGTCTCGCCACGTTCGAATCAGCACTCCAACCCGCCGGTCTGCGTAGCCTACGCACGGCGAGCGCCCGTCAAGACGCCAGCTCCTGAACGGGCACGAGAACAACCATCAGAAACGGAGGAAACATAAAGCGATGCGTCCATTCAAGTTCCGGCCATTCCTGTTTGCTTTGGCAGGCCTGGCACTTATCGCGAGCGCCTGTGGCTCGTCGGGCGGCGGCAGCCCGGCAAGCACGACCAAATCGTCGATCACCGTGGCCGGGTTCAACTTCAACGAAAGCTCGATCCTGGCCTACATGTACGGAAAGGCCCTGGCCGACAAGGGCTACACGGTCAAGTACAAGCTGAATCTCGGCTCGCGCGAGGTGGTCGAACCGGCCCTTGAGCATGGGGACATCGACCTCTACCCGGGTTATGCGGCAACTGAGCTCGAATTCATAAACAAGGGCAAGGGCGAAGCCACGGGCGATCCCGCGGCCACCGTCGCCAAGCTCAACACCTACCTCGGACCGAAGAAGCTCGATGCGCTCACTGCTTCTCCCGCGGCCGACGGCAACGCCTTCGCCGTCACCAAGAAGACAGCCGACCAGTACAGCCTGAAGAAGCTGTCAGACCTCGCTCCAATCGCGAGCAAGCTCACATTGGGAGGACCGGCCGAGTGCCCGACGCGACCCTTCTGCCAGGCGGGCCTCGTGAAGACGTACGGTCTCAACTTCAAGGCCTTCAAGCCGCTTGACGCGGGCGGTCCGCTGACAAAGACGGCCCTCTCCAACGGGGATATCGACGTCGGTCTTGTCTTCTCCAGCGACGGCGGCATCGTGGCCAAGAACTTCGTCGTCCTCCAGGACGATAAGCAGCTCGAGGCGGCCGACAACATCGTCCCCGTCATTCGACAGGCTGTCGAGAACCAGGAGGTCAAGGACCTGCTGAACAAGATCGATGCAGCGCTGACGCTGACCGACCTGACCGCAATGAACAAGGCGGCCGACATCGACAAGCAGGATCCCGACGCCCTCGCGCAGAAGTGGCTGAAGGATCACGGCTTCGTCAAGTAGCGAACTGGGCGAGATGAAGGTGGAGGACGCCCTCGACCTGGTGGACTGGCGCCGCCGGGTCGGGGACCTCTACCGGCTCATCGGTCCCGGCGCGCTGGACGAGTTCCGGCGGGGCCGGGACCGGCTCTTCGCCACCCACACCCAGTCTCCAATCGAGGACAAGTCGACTTTCGCGGGCCTCGATTACTTCGCTCCCGACCCCAATTTCCGGTTCACGTGCCGGCTGGAGCCACCCCGCCAACCCGGCGAGATCGTCATCGACACCGGGGGAGAGGACGGCGCCATCACTTATCGGCGCGTCGGGACCTTGAGCTTCGAAGTGCAAGGCACGGCTTGCAGCCTGACGGTCTTCGAGATCGTCGCTTACGGGCACGGGCTCTTCCTGCCCTTCAAGGACGCGACGAGCGGCCGCGAGAGCTACGGTGGGGGGCGCTACCTCTTCGACACGATCAAGAATCACTTACCCATGCCGATGCCTGAGGCCGGGGAGAGGATGGTGGAGATCGACTTCAACTACGCGTACAACCCGAGCTGCGCCTACAACCCACGCTGGGCATGCCCCCTCGCACCCGAGGAGAACTGGCTCCCTGTGCCGATCCGGGCCGGAGAGAAGAACGACAAGGCGCCTTAGCGCAGGCTAATAACCGCAGCCAGAAGAGGCGATGGCTGTACGTGACGCTGTTTCCGCGGTGGGTCGCCGAGATGCGGTCGGCCACCTCAACGGGGGAACTCGATCCTGACCACAGCCGCCAGGTCAGCGCGAGCTGACCCGAACTCGTCGATTGGCGGCGGGATCGAAGCGCCTGCTCGGACATACTCAGTCGATGCGCCGCGAGCGGTTGCTGAACCTCTACGGGCCTCGCCTGGGCGAGCGGACGGCGGTTGAGGTCGACGCACTGCTGGCCCGGTTCCGGCCGAGGCTCGCGGGCCGGGAACAGGTAGGGCGCCACGGGGCGGGCAACGACGCTCTGCTGATCACCTACGCCGACACCCTGCTCGGGGCTGAGGGGGCCCCTTTGGCCGCGCTCCGAGAGTTCGCGGTGCGTCATCTCGAGGGGCGCCTCTCCGGCATCCACCTCCTGCCCTTCTTCCCCTACTCGAGCGACTACGGCTTCTCAGTGAAGGATTACCTGGCGGTGCAGGCTGATCTCGGCACCTGGGAGGACGTCGAAGCCCTTTATGCGGACTTCCAGCTCATGTTCGACTTCGTCCTCAACCACGTGTCCGCCGAGAGCGCCTGGTTCCAGGGCTTCCTCCGGGGGGAGGCGCCCTTCCGCGACTTCTTCATCACGGTCGATCCGACGACCGACCTGTCGATGGTGACCCGTCCCCGTACGACTCCGCTGCTGACCCGCTTCGAGACCGCGGTCGGGCCGCGCTGGGTCTGGACCACATTCGGCCCCGACCAGGTGGACCTGAATTACCGCAACCCGGAGGTCCTGTTGCGAATGCTGGAGGTCATGCTGAGCTATGTCGAGCGTGGAGCCCGCCTGCTGCGGATGGACGCCGTGGCCTATCTCTGGAAGCAGGCCGGCACCTCCTGCGTCCACCTGCCGCAGACCCACCAGCTGGTCAAGCTCTTCCGTGGGGTGCTCGACGAGGTGGCTCCGGAAGTCGGGATCGTCACCGAGACCAACGTGCCACACCGCGACAACGTCAGCTACTTCGGCGATGGGCGCGACGAAGCGCAGATGGTCTACCAGTTTCCCCTTGCGCCGCTTGTCCTGGACGCCTTCGCACGCGGCGACGCCGCCCGGTTGACGGCCTGGGCGGGCAGCCTCGGCCCCCCCTCTGGACGGACTGCCTTCTTCAACTTCCTAGCCTCCCACGACGGGATCGGCGTGGTTCCGGCCCGCGAGCTCCTCTCCGAGGCGGAGATCGACAGTCTGGCCCGGCGCGTGCTGGCCCACGGAGGGCAGGTATCTGACAAAGCCAACCCCGATGGCAGCGCAAGCCCATACGAGCTCAACACGACCTTCTTCGATGCCCTCTCGGCCCCCAGCGACAGGGCCGAGGCCTGGGCGACGGCGCTCGATCGCTTCATCTGCTCGCAGGCCATCATGCTCGCCCTGGCAGGCGTTCCCGGCATCTA
>JAYUBK010000263.1:0-3780 GCA_043740835.1 Chloroflexota bacterium | reverse complement strand
GGCTTCAGTCCCTTCGTCGTCGTGCCGTTGGCGGCGCTGACACTGATCGCGATCACCGCCAGCGGTAACTTCCGGCGCTGGGAGCGGGCGATGTTCGTCTTCCTGATCGGAAGTCTCCTGATCGTGCCTCTGGTGCTGCTGGGCCATCCCCAACCTGTCCAGGTCCTGAAAGGCTTCGTCATCCCGGGAGTTGCGGGTGGCCTCACCTCCAACTCGATCCTGCTCATGATCGCCATCGTCGGCACCACCGTGGCGCCCTGGCAGCTCTTTTTCCAGCAGTCCAACGTGGTGGACAAGCGCATCACGCCGCGGTGGATGGTGTACGAGAAGGCGGACACGGTGATAGGCAGCGTCGTCGTCGTGCTCGGCGCGGCGGCGATCATGGCGGCTTCCGCCGCGGCGTTCTCGGGGACCAGGGACTTCGGCCAGTTCACGGACGCGCTCGGAACCGCGACCGGTCTCGGCCATCGCCTGGGTGGCCTGACCGGAGCCGTCTTCGCCCTCCTGCTGTTCGATGCCTCGATCGTCGGCGCCTCGGCTGTGACCCTCGCCACGTCCTATGCGTTCGGCGACGTATTCGGCCTTCGCCACTCGCTCCACCGTGGCTTCGGTGAGGCAAAGGTCTTTTACGGCACCTACTCGGGCCTCGTCGCAGTGGCCGCCGCCATCGTGCTGATCCCGAATGCTCCGCTCGGCCTGATCACGACGGCCGTCCAGGCTCTGGCGGGGATCCTGCTGCCCAGCGCGACGGTCTTCCTGATCCTTCTGTGCAACGACCGGGAGGTTCTCGGTCCCTGGGTGAACAAGCTCTGGCTCAACATAGTCGCCACGGTCATCGTGAGCGTCCTGCTGATGCTGTCGCTGATCCTGGTCGTCTCAACCCTCCTTCCGTCCCTCGACGTGAAGATTCTGGTGGCCGTCCTGGCCGCGATCCTTGTCCTATCCCTGCTCGCGGCTGGGATCTGGGTCTGGCGAGGCCGCCGGGGACACCAGGAAAAACCGGTGAAATACCGGCACCCGGAGGATTGGCGGATGCCGCCTTTGACGCTGCTCAACCGGCCTACGTGGTCGCCTGGACGGCGGGTGGCGATGCTGGCGATGCGGGGCTATCTGGTCGTCGCCGTGGTGCTGTTGGTCGTGAAGGCAGGACAGATCGCTTTCACGGGCCATTGACGAGTGGCGGCGGGCGGTCTTCAGGCGTTGACGGCCAGTGCCGTCACGTGGTGATGTTGCTCAAGGTGATGCCGAACCTGGAGTAAAGCGGCAATGCCCTCGCCCACCGCCGAGCCCAGCTGCTTAGTCGAGCCGGCTCTCAGGTCGCCGGCGGCAAAGACGCCGGGCATCGAGGTCTCGAACGAGCCGCTGGCGGTGACGAACCCCCATTGATCGAGGTCCACCGCTCCTTTCAGGAATTCGGAATTGGGGGTAAGCCCGATGAAGACGAAGGCGGCCGCAGGCTGCCACCGCATTTCAACACCCGTTGCGCGGTTGCGCGCGACAACCTCCTCCAGGCGCCGCTCCCCCCGCAGCTCGATCACCTCGGTGTTCGTATGAACTATGAATTGCGAGTGGCTCCGCACCTTGTCCTGCAGTAGCCTCGACGCCTTCAGCTCGGGACTGTGCGCGACGATCCGGATGCGCTTCGCGAACTGGCTCAGGAACAGGCCTTCTTCGAGCGCCGAGTTGCCTCCGCCGATGACGAGAAGCTCCTCGGCGTCGCGATAGAACGGTCCATCGCAGGTGGCGCAGAAATGGACGCCGGAACCGATCAGGTCATCCTCACCGGGCACGCCCAGGCGGCGATAGGTCGACCCGGTGGCGACGAGAACTGCGTGCGCGCACACCTGCTGACCGCCACTGAGACTCAAGACGAGGTCTTTGTCGTCGCCCGCGACCGATTCGACCCCCACCGCCGAAAGAAGCTCCACGCCATATCGCCGCGCCTGCTGAACAAACCGGTCGGCAAGCTGTGCCCCTCCGATTCCGTCCGGGAACCCCGGGTAATTGTCGATCCGCTCGGTGACGCCCGCCTGTCCGCCCAGCCCGCTGCGGTCGATGACTATGCAGTCGATGCCCTCGCGGGCCGCATAGATCGCGGCGGCCAGGCCCGCGGGCCCGCCGCCAACGATGGCGAGGTCATAGAACGGCCGGCTTGCCTCGAGCTTCAGGCCCAGTTTTCGCGCCAATTCCTCGTCGGTTGGTTCGAGCAGGTGGCTTCCATCGGAGAAGACGATGGTTGGAATCGAGCGGCCTCCGCCCTGGAGCTCCTCGACGAAGCGCAGCCCTTCCGCGTCCTCGTCGATGTCGATCCAGTCGTAGCGCTGGCGGTGTTCCGCCAGGAACTTCTTGGCCCGTTTGCAGTCGGGGCACCAGGGAGCGCCGTACACCTTGATCTCGGACATCTCGACTCCGCTCACGTCGTCAGGACTGGGCGCCGAAGATCACTGCCACGCGCAGCGCGAGGACTCCCACGAGGACGAGGACGGCCGTCACAACTGGGGAGAGCGAGTGCGCACCCTTGATGTAGTGACCGACGAGGGGCAGGCCGATGCCGACAGCCACCAGTATCCAGAGCAGAAGGAGGACTCCGCCGAAAAGCGGTGACAGGGTTCCCGCAAGGCCGACGGTCACGAGGAATATGAGGACGAGGACGATCTCGATCAGTGCGAAATAGCGGTCGACGTCCGCAATTGCGGGGGCACTGCCCAGGGCCTCGGGGCGGCGGCGGGCGAGGATCAATAGAAGTGCGGCGGCACCACTCATCGCCGAGGCCAGGAAGAGGCCGCCGAGCGGCCATCCGTCGCTCCAGACGGGTTGGTTGCTGACGCTCAGCAGGACCCCCGTGTAGGCGCAGACATAGAGGCCCGAGATGGTGCCGAGAACCATCACGACCCGACCGAGGAGGCCGTCGAAGATGCGGGCGATGGCCATCCCCCGACCGGCGGCAACAGCCCAGGCGAACATCAGGAACGAGAACGCGGCGAAAAGAGTCAGCGCCCACACGCCGACCGACATCGGCGACCAATACTTGAAATTCAGGATGCCCTGGGCCGGGTCGATGACCATGTGCCAGAAACGTTCCGGACGTCCGAGGTCGATCGTCAGAAGCAGGGGACAGAGAAGCATCAGGGGGAAGCTGGCGAGAAACGCGAGACGGGCCGCGGGTCGGTCCTTCTCGCGGCCCCAGAAGGTGAGCATCGACCCCAGCGCGAAGATACCCGCGCCAAGACCGGCCAGGAAGAAGTAGGCGATGATAAACCACTTCCAATCGGGGGAGCGGACGAAATGCTCTGCGGCGAGAAATGTCATCACCGCGACTCCTCGCCAGGGCCCTCGCCCCGGCGGCGGAAGGCGATCATTCCCGCGACGACGGCCACCACCGCCGTGACGATTCCTCCCAGGTAACCCGGCAGGTTGTTGCGGGAGGGCAGCACGGCGTTCTCGGTGCTCGGGAGCTGGTAGGTCTCCGGCTTCTCCATCAGCAGGAAGAAGTTGTTGAGCCCGCCATAGACCTTGTCGTCGCGACCGTAGAGCTGCGCCTTCGTGTAGCCCTGCCGGTGCACCGCCGCGAGGCGCGCATCGGCCAGCTGATGGAGCTGGTCGACGTCACCGAACATGATCGACTGCGTCGGGCAGGCCTTGGCGCAGGCGGGGGTGAGGTCGTTCTGGAGGCGGTCGTAGCAGAGGGTGCATTTGTGGGCCGTGCCCGTGGCCTGGCTGAACCCGATCACGTTGTAGGGACAGGCGGAGATGCAGTTGCGGCAGCCGTTGCAGACCTCC
>JAYUBK010000262.1:0-12158 GCA_043740835.1 Chloroflexota bacterium | reverse complement strand
CTCAAGTCCGGACGTCGGAAACGAGTCGAAGAGGTGCTCGAGATCTTCCCGGATCTCAAGACGGCGAGGACTAAGAAGGCCGGCAACCTGAGCGGTGGCCAGCGCAACATGCTGGGCATGGCGCGGGCACTGATGCTGGACCCGAAGGTGGTTCTCTTCGACGAACCGACGGCGGGCCTCTCGCCCGCCTACACGAAGATCGTGTGGGAGCAGATCAAGCGGGTTGCAGAGCTCGGCACGGCCGTGGTCGTCGTCGAGCAGAACGTGGACCTGGCAGTCAACAATGCCGACTGGGTCTACGTGCTCGTGGCCGGCAGGAACCGACTCGACGGGCCAGCCGACGTTGTCGGGAGAGAGGACCTCCCGAGCATCTTCCTCGGTGGTGAGGTACCCGCCAACCTCGCCCTTTGAACGGGACCGAAAAGTCAATGGAGGGTAACAAAACGAGACGTTCAGCTTCCGGCGAGGACATACGAAGCAGTCAGACTTTTTCAGGAGGAGTACAGATGCGGATGACAAAGAGACTCAGGACCGTTTTCACGGTCCTGACGGCTGTCGGCCTGATGGCCTGCAGCGGGTCGACTTCAAGTGGCGGGACCACCTCGGGCCCGGTAACGATGGCAGAGCTGTTCCCGATGTCGGGTCGCGAGGCTTTCGTCGGCCAGTGGTTCCAGCATGGTGCCAAGGCGGCGGTATACGACATCAACAAGAACGGCGGCGTGATGGGCGGGCAGATCAACGAGGTCCTCGCCGACACCGGGGGTGACCCGGTTGACGCCGTGCCGGCCTTCCGCAAGCTCGTGGCGCAGAACCCGGCCTTCATGGTCGGCCCGTCGTCCCTCGAGATCCAGGGCGTCATAAAGAACTACGACCCGGCACACCTGGTCGACTTCATGGAGGGCGGTACCTCCCAGGTCGACAAGATGAACTATAAGTACGTCTTCCGGACGTCGGCCTCCGATACGACCCTGACGGCGGCGATGGCTTACTTCGCCATCCAGAAGGGCTGGAAAAAGGCTGTCATGTTGTTCGAGACCACCTCGGACGCCACCGACGAGCTGAACCACACCACCGCCTACTTCAAGGCCAATGGCGGCACGATCCTCGACTCGGAGCAGCTGGCGCTGCACCAGAGCTCGTACCGCTCGGAGGTAACCAAGGCCTTCTCCAAGGGAACGCCGGACGTCGTCTTCGTGAAGAGCGACGCCCAGACCGGAGCAACACTTTTCGCCAACATGAAGGAATTGGGGCACCTCAACGTCCCGCTCGTTTCCGACGACACGGGCGACACGGTCGAGTACGCCAAGGCGGTCGGCCTGCCCGACGCGAGCAAGTACCTCTACGGCGTTGCGGGCGCGCCTGGCACCGGCGAGGCGTGGACCCATTACCTCCAGGACTACCAGGCCGTCTGGCAGACGGACAAGCCTGTCGAGCTGTCCCAGAACACCTATGACGCGGTCGTCATCGCGGCACTTGCAATGACCGAGGCCAAGACCACGGATGGCAAAATCTGGGTCGACCACATCCTGAAGGTCAGCAATCCGCCCGGCACCAAATGCTATTACTACTCCCAGTGCGTACAGCTGCTCAAGGACGGCAAGAAGATCAACTTCGAAGGGGCCTCCGGACCGGAGGACTTCGACCAATACCACAACACCTACGGCGACTGGGACATCGTCCAGTACAACGCCGACGCGTCGCAGACGAACGTAGTCCTGCACGTCGGTGCGGACGCGATCGCCAAGGTCTCCGCCGCGGCCGGCTAGACCACCTCCAGTAGCAACAGGGCTGCGGCGGCCAGGCCGCCGCAGCCCGCTTCTCATAGGCAATTTCAGGAGGTTCGCGAATGCGATCCAACCCGCCCGCTCGTCTCCGCGAAGCGATGACCTCGCCGGGACTTCTCTGGGGTCCGGGCGTCTACGACGGCATTTCAGCACGGATTGCCGACCAGGTCGGCTTCCCGTTGCTTTACATGACCGGCGCCGGCACAGCGGCCAGCCGCATCGGGGAACCCGACCTCGGGTTGACGACCGCATCCGAGATGGTGGAGAACGCCCGGAACATCCAGGCCGTGGTGATGACCCCGGTGATCGCCGACGCGGACCACGGCTTCGGAGCGGTGGTCAACGTCATCCGGACCGTCCACCAGTACGAGCAGTCAGGCATCGCCGGGATCCACATCGAGGACCAGGCCTTCCCCAAACGCTGCGGGCACCTCAACGACAAGGTCGTAATCGATCGCGACGAGTTCCGACGCCGCATGCGCGCGGCGGCCTCGGAGCGCTGGAACCCCGACTTCTTGCTGATTGCGCGCACCGACGCCCGGGCCGGTCACGGCTTCGAGGAAGCCTGGAGCCGGATCGAGGACGCCTTCGATGCCGGCGTCGACGTCGGGTTCTTCGAGGCGCCCGAATCACTCGGCGAGCTCGAAGAGATCGCCCACCGCGCCAATGGGCGTCCGATGCTTCTGAACCAGGCCACCAATGGCCGCACGCCGAGCCTCACCGTCTCCGAGATCGAAGAGCTGGGTTTTAAGTTCGCAATCTGGCCCGCGGCCTGCATGATCCCCGCCGCCAAAGCCATCTGGGCCTCTTTACAGACGCTGAAAAACCACGGCACGGACAGGAGCGTCTTCACCGAAAGCCCCCGAGACTTCTTCAACTGGATGGGTCTCGAACAGGTGCTGGACCAGATGGAACGCTACGCGGAGGCGGCGGTGGCTCCGATCAGCCAGTCGGGAGCCGCGCCTCCAATCCCAGGCTTGCCGCCAGGGAGTTGAGCTGGGCGGCCAGTTCGTGGGAGATGGGGACGCCGTTCTCCCACCGCTCGGCGCGGGTCCGTTGCTCGATCTCGCCCGGGAGGAGCACCTCGACCGTTTCGCGCGCCGGCGCTGTCTTCAGCTCGACAACGAACTTCTCAAGCGACTCCTCGAAGGCCTCGCGATCCAAAAAGAGGTCCGGGCGCACCACGACGAAGAGGTGGCCGACGCCTCCCTCGAGGTGTCCGTGGGCGTCGGACGCGATTCCGAATCGCGAACCGGTCAGGATGCCGGTGAGCGTCTCGACAATGACTGACAGGCCGTAACCCTTGTGGCCCCCCATCGGCGCCAGCAGGCTCGCCGCGAGGGCCGCGACGGCGTCCGTCGTCGGCTCGCCGGATGCATCGTGGGCCCAGCCCAAAGGGATCGGTCGGCCCTCGGCGGCGGCCAGCCGGATCCGTCCGAAAGCGGTCCCGCTCAGCGCCATGTCCAGGACGATCGGGGGAGCCGGTGCGCGGCGGGGTACGGCGAAGGCGATTGGGTTGTTGCCGACGATCGGCCGGGTCACACCCGCGGGCGCCATGACTGGGCCGGTGTTCGTCATCACCAGCCCGATCAGCCCCGTGGCGGCGGCACGCTCCGCGTAGAGCGCAGCCATTCCGTAGTGGTGGCTGTTGCGGACTCCCACGAGCGCGATGCCATGGTGGCCGGCCAACTCGACGGCGAGCTCGATCGCCTCCAGTGAGGGGACGAAGCCATAGCCTCCGTCAGCGTCCAGGAGGGCGGTCGGGCCGACTCTTCGCACCACCTGCACCGACGGCCTGGGATTGACCTGGCCCGAGCTGACTGAACGCGAGTACTGGATCAGGCGAAGAGCACCGTGGCTATCGACCCCACGCAGGTTCGCTTCCACGAGGCAACCGGCGACAACCCCGGCGTCCACCGCGGTCAGCCCGATACCGACGAGCGCCTCCCGCGCGAACTCCTGCAACTCGGTCGCGGATACGAGCGGCATCGCTAGGCCACCTGGCGGTCGATGGCACGCGGACGCTCATGGGTGGCCGCCATCACAGCCATCGCCGCCAGCAGGAAGCCGGTCATGAGGAGCCAGGCAGGCCGAAAGGACCCCGCCAGGTCGATTACAAGCCCGAACAGGAACGGTCCGACGAGGATGCCCGGCTGCTGGATCATGAGGGCGAGACCGACGTTACGCCCCTCGGTGCCCGGCCGGGCCAGCTCCGAAAGGAACGAGATCTGAACCCCGTTCCAGCCCACCGCGCCCATGCTGCTGATGAGAATGGCCGCCACCAGCAGCGGCAGGGGCGTGGACACCGGTAGAAGAGCGAGAGTGAGGCTCCCCGCAGCACCGGTTGCCGCTGCCAGTAGAACGGCTGTGCGCCGGCTGCCCCCGAGCAGGCGGTCGCTGACGACTCCCCACAGAATCCTGCCGCCGGCGCCGGCCAGTTGTGCCACGGCGAGGATGGCTGCAGCGGTGGTCAGCGCCAGCCTCCGGTCATGGATCAGGAATGCCACCAGGTAGGTCACGATCGACATCTGGCTCGCGACCAGGAGGATGCCTGCGGTGGCGGCGACAAGGCTGTCGCGATTCATGACGTTGCGGAGGCCGCGGACCTCGCCGGCGACCGGCTCCGGCCGGCCCGTGGTCCGGTAGATCGCCAGCGCAGCCAGGGCGACGAAGATCGAGAGGGCCCCGGCAACGGCCATTGCCGCGCGCCAGCCACCGATGAGCGCGACCGGCGGGAGGATCAGGGCCGCGAAGAAGGCCCCAAGTGGGATGCCCGTCTGGCGGACGCTCATCACGGAGCCTCGCAACCGGAGAGGAAAGGCGTTGCGCACCGCAATGCTGCCCGCGGGTGTCGGCATCGCGATTCCCGCGCCCATGAGCACGAGCACCGGCAGAAGGATCCAGAAGTTGCCGACCAATGCGCTCCCCATGGCCACGCCGCCGGTCAGGAGCCCACCGAGGACAAGGACGAATCGGTCACCGAGGGAATCAACGGCGAGGCCGGCAAGGGCGATGGTGAGGAATCCGCCGATGAAGGAAAAGTTCACGACCAATCCTGCCTGGGCGAAGGTCAGGTGGAATTCGTCCTTGACGAATGGCAGGAGCACCGGCATCGCCGCCGCGACCAGCGAGATCGCGGTCTGGACGGCGAGAGCGACGGCAAGAACGGTCCAGCGTGGCGAGGGAGCGCGGGTGCTCCGCCTCACAGGCCCATTCCGAGCCCTTCGAAAGCGTGTCCGGGGGAGGTAACTTCGGCCGCGCCGATGAGCGCCGCCGCCATCTGGTGGACGGCCTCAGTAAGCACGACCACAAATTCGGCAACCCGGTCGTCCGTGAAGCGTGAGGTGGGCCCGGAGACGGCCAACGCGGCTGTGACGCCGCCGCGCCGGTCGAGGATCGGCGCGGCGACCGAAGAGGCGCCCCGCTCTCTCTCGTCGCGGCTCACCGCGAATCCCTGGCGGCGGATCTGGGCAAGCTCCACCGCCAGCCCAGCGCTGAAGTCCTCCTCCTTACCAGAAGCCCTGATCACGGACTCGAAGAAGTCCCGGTCACCGTGCGCCAGAAGGAGCTTGCCCGCGGCTCCCGCCCACAGCGGGAGGCGGACTCCGACCGGGATCACGAAACGGATGTGCTGAGAGCCCTGCTTTTGCGCTACGCAGACTCTCGACATCCCCTCAAGGAGATACAGGTTGACCGTCTCACGTGTCCGGGCGCGTACGACCTCCATTGTCGCATCGGCGGCCACCGGCAGCCGCCACGCCACCTCGACCGCGCGGGAGAGGGGAATTAGCACCGGACCGAGGCAAAATCGCCCGTCGCCGCGGCGAAAGAGGAAGCCGTTCCGCAGGAGGGTATGAATGAGCCGCAGAGCCGTCGTCTTGGGAAGGTTGGCGCGATCCAAAAGCTCGATGAGCGAACAGACCGCGTGGTCCTCGTCGAAGACGGCCAGGATCTGGAGGGCCCGGGTGACGCTCCTCACCGACTCTCCCGCCGGGTTGCCCACTTCGCTCATCGATCGGGCGCCGAAGTCTTCGCCAACCCGATCACCCCTGATTCAGCCAATCGCCTGACCTCGGTGGCCGTAAGGCCGAGCTCCTGCTGGAGGACCTGGGCGGTGTGCTCGCCCAATCGCGGGCCGGCCCAGCGAAGCCGGCTTGGAGCCTCCGTGAAGCGCGGCACGAACCCCGGCATCGCGATCTTTCCGACGGTGCCGGGACCGTCGGCCTCAACGATCATGCCGCGGGCCAGGAACTGGGGATCCCCGACGATGTCGGCGATGCTGTAAACCGGGGCAGCGGGCACGCCCGCACTGTTCATGACCTCCCAGATCTCTCCAACACTGTGGCGGCCCGTCCATTCGATTATCACTTCGTCGAGGGCGACCGAGTTCGTGCGCCGGGCCTGGTTGCCGGCAAACCGCGCATCCTTCAGCAGCTCGGGCCGACCGATGGCGGCACAGAAACGGGCGAAAATGGATTCTCCATTGGCCCCGATGGTGATGTAGCGGCCATCGGCGGTCGGATAGCTGTTGGAGGGAGCCGAGCCGGGCAGTGCGTTTCCCTGCCGCTCCCTTACTACGCCGGAGTGGACGTACTCAGGGAGGATGCCCTCGAGGAGGCTGAACACGGCCTCGTGGAGCGCGACGTCCACCACCTCTCCCCGTCCCGTCGCCACGCGACGCCGGAGCGCCGCCAGGGTTCCGATGGTGGCGTACAGGGCCGCAATGGCGTCGCCGATGCTGACGCCCATCTTGAGTGGGGGGCGATCGGGGAAGCCGGTCACGTGGCGAAGTCCGCCCATAGACTCGCCGGTGCTGCCGTAACCGGGCCGATCGCGATACGGACCGTCCTGGCCAAACCCGGAGATCCGCACCATCACGAGGCCGGGGTTCGCCTTTCGAAGCCGGTCGGGACCCAGGCCCCACGACTCGAGGCGACCCGGCCGGAAGTTCTCGACGAGAACGTCCACCTGCTCCGCGAGGCGGCGGACGAGATCCTGGCCGTCGGAGGTGCGGAGGTCAATGGCGATGGACTCCTTGTTCCGTGACTGGACCATCGACCAGAGCGAGCCCTCCTCGGTGACCACGCTCCAGTTGCGCAAGGCGTCGCCCTCGCCGGGCGGCTCGACCTTGATCACTCGGGCGCCCATGTCGGCGAGCTGGCGCGTGCAGAAGGGGCCGGCGATAAGGGACCCGAGCTCCAGGACGCGAAGGCCGCCCAGCTGCCCGTCGGAGTCCATGCTCACCTGGGTGAGATTACCACCACGTGGACCATCGCAGCCATTTAATTGCCTCTGTATGATTCACCGAACACGCCCAACCTTATCCAGCAACTGCTTTTCGATCCGCCAAGGTCCACTGGATGGACCACCCTCCGAGGTGAATTAACCCGATGTCCGAAACCGGCCGGTCCCTTCCTCTCGATGGAGTACGGGTCATCGATGCCGCCACCCTTATGGCGGCGCCCTGGGCGGCTTCCTACCTGGGCGAATTCGGCGCGGACGTGATCAAGATCGAGCAGCCCCTGATCGGCGACCACCAACGTCGCTGGGGCACCAAGAGGGAAGGCATCCCGCTGATGTGGAAGTCCCTTTCCCGCAACAAGCGGTCGCTCACCCTGGACCTCCGCAAGCCTCGTGGAGCCGGGATCTTTCGGTCGTTGATCGAGACCGCAGACGTGCTGATCGAGAACTTTCGGCCTGGCACTCTCGAACGCTGGGGACTGGGCCCCGACGTGCTCCTGGCGCTCAACCCACGGCTCGTGATCCTGCGCGTCACCGGCTACGGCCAGACGGGCCCTTACAGCTCTCAACCGGGGTTCGGCACGCTCGCTGAGGGCTTCTCCGGCTTCTCGCACGTCGTCGGTCAGGCGGACGGGCCGCCGACCCTCGCCAACCTTCCTCTGGGCGATGGGATTGCCGGGATCACCGGGGCCTACGCGATCATGGTCGGGCTCTACGGTCGGACCAACAACGGCGGACGCGGGCAGGTCATCGATCTCTCACTGTACGAACCACTTTTCCGTCTTCTCGAGCCGGCGCTACTCGACTACGACCAGATGGGCATCGCCTCGGGTCGGATCGGCAATCGGAGCTCGCACGTGGCGCCCCGCAACACCTACCGCTGCAGCGATCGGCAGTGGGTCTCCCTTTCTGGGAGCACGCAGACGATCTGGGAGCGACTCTGCGCTGCGATGGGCAGGCCCGAGCTGGCGAATGACCCGCGATTCTCCAGTAACGAGCTGCGGGTCGATAACGTCGTGGCGCTTGACGCCGAGATTGCGGAATGGATGGGCATGCACCTGCGGGAGGACGTGATCCGCATGATGAATGAGGCCGAGGTCGCGGTCGGGCCCATATTAGACATCCCGACGATTTTCAAAGACCCCCATTTCGCCGCCCGCGAGGACCTTATCGAGGTCCCGGATCCCGACTTCGGGAGCATGCGCCTGGCCAACGTCGTACCTCGCTTCAGTGACACGCCAGGCCGAATCCGCACGACCGGTCCGGCGCTGGGAGCCCACACGAACGAGGTGCTCGGCGAGCTGGGATTGGGACCAGGGGAGATTGCCTCCCTGCGTGGCGAGGGTGTCGTATGACCGCGGTTCAAGAATTGGCCCGCTTCGTTAACGAGGCTCGGTGGGAGCGCGTCTCGGCGGGCTCGCGGGAGGCGTTGAAAAAGCGAGTTCTGGACGCGTTGGGCTGCGCCTACGGCGCGCTCGCTGCAGCGCCTGTGCGAGCAATCCGCGAGCACACCGAGGACTTCGGCGGCAATCCCATTTCAAGTCTGATCGGAGGCGGAAGGACCAGTCCCGACAGGGCCGCCTTTCATAACGGCGCGGCGGTCCGTTACCTCGATTACAACGACGCGTTCCTCGGCCGCGGTGAAGCGTGTCACCCCAGCGACAACCTGGCACCCGTGCTGGCGGCAGCGGAGTATGCCAACGCGTCGGGTGAGCAACTGCTCACGGCACTCGCAGTCGCATACCAGGTGCAGATCCGGCTGAGCCAGGTCGCCCCTGTCCGCGCGAGGGGCTTCGATCATTCCACCCAGGGCACCTTCGCTGCCGCGGCCGGCGTGGCGAAGGTTCTCGGCCTTCACCCCGAACAGACCGCCAACGCCATCGCCATCTCCGGCACGGCCTTCAACGCGCTACGGGTGACTCGCACGGGCTCGCTCTCCAACTGGAAGGGCCTGGCCTATCCCAACGTTGCCTTCGGAGCGATCCACGCCGCCTTCCTGGCCCGACGCGGGATCACCGGTCCGATGGAGGTTTTCGAGGGGAGCAAGGGCTTCATGGACAGCATCGCCGGTCCGTTCGAGCTCGACTGGTCGAAGGAAGACCTCGAGGGGGTCCAGATGACCATCATCAAGCGCTACAACGCGGAGGGGCACTCGCAGTCAACCTTGGAGGCGGTCCTGGAGCTTCGCCAGGCGGGATTGCGCGGCGAAGACGTCGAGCGAATCGACCTCCACGTGTTCGACGTCTCCTACGAGATCATCGGGCCCGGCGCGGGCGATAAGAAGAAGGTGAGCACCAAGGAGGAGGCCGACCACTCGCTCCCCTACCTCGTCGCTGCGGCGCTGATCGACGGCGAGATGACCCCGGCGCAGTACGCGGACGAACGGGTCAACCGAACCGACGTCCAGGCGCTCCTACAGCGTGTCGAAGTCCACCAGGACCCGCGCTTCACGGCCGCCTTCCCAGAGCACCAGGGCGTCGGCGTCGAGGTCCTCTTACGCAACGGCGGAAGCCTGTCCCTCGACCGGCCCGATTACGCGGGACCCACCACCTGGCCCGAGCTCGAGGGCAAGTTCCTCGCGCTCGGCGGCCCTCCGGCCCTGGTCGAGACCGTGAAGAACCTCGACGAGATCAATGTCGCAACGCTGGCCGAACAGCTGTGAGCGCCGCCGCCGACCTCCGCAGGCTCCTCGCGGGCGATGCCATCGTCGTCGCACCCGGCGTCTACGACGGACTCTCCGCCCGGATCGCCGCCGCAGCCGGATTCAGCGCGGTCTACTGCAGCGGCGGCGCCGTCGCGCGCAGCACAGGACTACCCGACCTCGGCCTCCTCACCATGACCGAGGTGCTGGCACGGCTCCGAGAGGTGATCGATGCCACGAACCTGCCGGTGATCGCTGACGCCGACACCGGGTATGGCAACGCCGTCAGCGTGGTCCGTACCGTGCGCGAGTTTGAGCGTTTGGGCGCGGCTGCCATTCACATCGAGGACCAGGTCGCCCCGAAGAAATGCGGCCACTACTCCGGACAGGAGCTCATCAGCGCCGAAGAGATGGTTCAGAAGCTGAGAGCGGCGTTGGACACCCGATCCGAGATGCTGATCATCGCTCGCACCGACGCGCGTGGCAAGGCGGGGCTCGGGGAGGCGATCCGGCGCGGGCGGATGTACGCCGACGCCGGGGCGGACATCATCTTCGTCGAGGCGCCGACGAGCAGGGAGGAGATCGAGACAATCGCGCATTCGATCACGGCACCTCTACTTTTGAACATGTTCGAAGGCGGCCGCACGCCGCTCATTCCGGCCGCCGAACTGGCCGCCATGGGCTACCGGCTGATGGTGGTGCCATCGGATCTCCAGCGAGCCGCGATTCGCGCCATGCAAAGAGTGGCGGAGGCGCTGCGCAGAGACGGCTCCTCAGCCGCCGTCCGCGACCAGTTGGCATCTTTCAACGAGCGCGATGCAATCGTCAACCTTGCCGCGTGGAGCGAGCTCGACAGCCGCTACGCGGAGAGCAATGCACCGGCGGCAAGCCGGGAGGAGGATAGAGAAATTGGGACCGACCAACCGAGCCGACGCGCTGGGCGTCAGGATCGCCGAAGTCTTTCCACGCGACGGCCTTCAGACGCTGCTCTATGAACCGGGGCTGCGCCAACCCACGACGGCGGAGAAGATCGATTTCATCGAGCGCGTCGCGCGCACCGGGGTGCCCGAGATCGAGATCACCGGATTCGTCCATCCCCGCGTCATCCCTCAACTCGCCGACGCGGAACAGGTCGCGGCGGGGGTCGTCGGCCGTCACCTCGGCACGACGCTCCGGGCTTTGGTCCCCAACTTTCGTGGCGCCGAACGGGCAATCGCTGCCGGCGTCCCCAAGATCTCCTGCCTGGTCGCTGCGAGCCCGACCTACCAGCGGCTCAACTCCAACATGACAATCGATGAGAATCTGCGCGACATCGAGCGAACCGTCGAGTTGGCAGCCTCGCGCGCAAACACCGAAGTGGCACTCGGCATGGCAATCTCTTTCGTCTGCCCTTACGACGGCCTCGTGCCGCTGGATTCGGTCCTGAGGATCGTGGAGCGCGGAGTGCAATTGGGGATCCGTGACATCCACCTCTCCGACAGCATCGGTCTCGCCTGGCCCAGCCTCGTGCGGGAGCGCTGCTCCGCGGTCCTGGAGCGCTGGCCGGATGTCTTCCTCGGTCTCCATCTCCACACCCTCGCGGGCACCGCGCTGGGCAATGCCTTCGCCGGCTACGAGGCCGGCGCTCGCGGCTTCGACGGTTCCTCGGCCGGGATCGGCGGTGGTATCGCCATGCCGATCCATACGACCGAGATGGGTAACGTCGCCACCGAGGACCTCGTCTACCTCTTCGAATCCTCCGGCATCCACACCGGCATCGACCTCGCGGCTGCGGCCGCGAACGGCAGGCATGCCATGGAGCTGGTTGGAACCGGCGGCGGCCACGTCACCGGGTTCGGCCCGATGGAGAGATTCCTTGAGATCAACCGGGCGCACCTGGCCGAGATCACGGCAGCACCCCCTGGCCAATCGGGCGGCAAGGCCGGCTGAGGCCCCGGCCGGGCGCCTCAGGACGCGAGCGGTCGGCCCTTCAGCGGTACCCGACGATGCCGATCGCGACGCCCACCGCCAGCGCGGCGATGATCGGCACTCGGCGGCTGGCGATCAGCGCCACCGTGAGGACCACTATCACGACCGCCGGCGAGTCGAGGCCGTACCTGCTGTCGGCAACCCGGAGAAAGACGACCGGCACGCTTCCCGCCAGTGCCAGCGTGAGACCGCGGACGAATCCGCGGACCGCCGGTATGTCCGCATAGCGGCTGTGGAGCCGGCCCACCGGGACGACCAGGAGTGGCGGAGCGACAACCGCCACAGCCGAAAGCGCCGCACCTGGCAGGCCGTAGACGAGGAAGCCGAGCGCCACCACCCACAGACCGTTCGGACCCGGCGCGACCTGGCCGATGGCCAGGGCGCTGGCGAAGTCGCCATCCGCAGCCCAATGCCGGGCGATCAGGTCCTGGTGCAGCAGGGGAAGGTTTCCCATCCCGCCCGAGGAGAGAAGGGAAGCCCTGAGCACGAGCCAGAAGAAGGTGAGGCCGTCTATCACTGGGCCG
>JAYUBK010000261.1:0-3821 GCA_043740835.1 Chloroflexota bacterium | reverse complement strand
CACGCGCGGTCTCACGCCGTCAGGCGCGCGGCACATCGTGCGGAGGATCCGAATGGAGCTTGGCGCATGGTCGTTCAAATCGCCCCACGTTGCCCGCCACACGACGGCAACCACCCTGCTCGAGGTGACGGGCGGAGACGTCCGGCTGGTCCAGGAGGTGCTGGGCCACGCGAACCTCAACACTCTCCAGGCGTACACGAAGATCGTCGACGCCCGAAAGCAGGACGCGTACAAGAAATACCAGCAGTTCCTCGACGAGAAGAAAGTCGAGAACGCATAGACCCGACGGGATCAAACGAGAAGCCCTTAGCCCTTGCGTCGGACTCCGCCCGAGGATTGGTTCGGAGCTACCGCACGACTCGCGGAACAAGCTGCCCATGCCCGGTGTTTTCTAGGGCGAAAGGCTCATTCTCGATCTTGCTATTGCGAGACTCTCGCAACAGTTGCTAGGGTGATGTATGGCGGACATCAACCGGGCAGGAGGGACCAAGTTGGGGGCGTTAGGCAGACTCGTCAATGCTTTCGACGCCGGTGAACGTCGGCGGCTCGGCGGCCTCTATGGCCTTATCGCGCTGCTCCACGTGGTTGGCTTGGGAGCTCTCTTCACTTACGGCGCCGGCCACCCCTCGTTCATCGCCCTCGGCGGCCTGGCCTACACCTTCGGTCTTCGCCACGCTTTCGACGCCGATCACATCGCCGCCATCGACAACACCACCCGCAAACTCCTTCAGGACGGAAAGAAGCCCGTGGCGATCGGCTTCTTCTTCTCTCTCGGACACTCGACCGTCGTCCTCCTCATCGCGGTCGCGCTCGGCTTCGCAGTGAAGTGGATCGTCGAGGGCGTCGTCGGCGGCAACGGCCAGCTGAAAAACATCGGCGGGATCATCGGCACCTCCGTCTCCGGGAGCTTTTTGATCCTGATCGGGATTCTCAACCTGATCATCCTTCTGGACATCATCCGGGTCTACCGGAAGATGCAGGCCGGCAAGTACGACCGCGACTCGCTCGAGCACGACCTCGTCGCCGGCGGGGTCATGACAAAGATCTTCGGACGCCTTTTCAAGGCGATCACGAGCAGCTGGCAGCTCTATCCGATCGGGTTTCTCTTCGGGCTCGGATTCGACACGGCTTCGGAAGTCGCCCTTCTGGCGATCTCCGCGGGCGCCGCGGCCCAGGGCATCCCGTTCCTTGCCGTGGTCTCCCTTCCGCTCATCTTCGCGGCCGGCATGAGCCTCGCCGACACCACCGACGGCGCTTTCATGTCCAAGGCATATTCCTGGGCCTTCGCAAGCCCGATCCGGAAGGTGTTCTACAACCTCACCGTGACCTCCCTTTCAGTTGTCGTCGCTCTCTTCGTCGGGATTGTCGAGCTCGCCCAGATCCTCATCCAGGTGACCGGGGTCCAGGGAGGCGTCTTCGACGCGATCGCCGGCTTCGACTTCATCGGAAAGGCGGGCTTCATCATCGTCGGGCTCTTCGTACTCACCTGGGTCACCGCTTTTGCCGTCTTCAAGCTCCGCCGCGTGGACGAGCGCTGGAACGCCCTCGTGGCCGGTGGCCCCAGCCCGGACTGATCGACCCCGACAGCCGCGACGCGTTCGCTCCGACTGCAGGACATGAAAGCCGCCTGAGCACCACCGCCCGGCCCGTTTCCGGTTGAATTCAGGCATGCGCATGGGTTCGCTGGCGCTCCTCATGGTCGGGTCCGCGGCCGTCGCCGTCGTCCATTCGGTCCTCCCCGACCATTGGGTGCCGCTGGCAGTGGTCGCCCGGACTCAGCACTGGAGCCTCGCCCGGGTCGGCAGGATCAGCGCCCTCGCTGCCGGTGGCCACGTCGTCGCGTCACTGGTCCTGGCCGGGGTCGTCGCCCTCATCGGCCTCCGCTTTCAGCAGCAGATCGACACCCAACAGGGTCATATCGTCGGTGCCGTGCTGGTCCTCACCGGGATCGCGTTCTTTCTCTGGGGCCTGGCCGGTCACGGCCACGCCCACCCGCACGGGGAGAAAGGCCACGACCATGACGAGGGCCCGACTGCACACGACGCGCCGCAGGCCCACCGCCCGCATGAGCACGACCCTCACGAACACGACCCTCACGAACACGAGCACGACGCCCCGGTTGCGGAGAACTCACCCCAAGAGCACCCGTACGACGCCTCTGTGGTGGCGGACCCAGCCCACGAGCACGAGCACGCCGCCCAGGTTGCGGAGGACCCGAACCACGGACACGAGCACGCTCATGAGGGCGTCGTGCACTCCCACGCACACAGCCACTCGGTGTTCATCGCCCGTCAGCAGAATCGACTCACCGACCTGTCGACTCAATCCACACTGGCCGGACGCCTGGCGACCATCGCGGTTCCTTTCGGGGTCGCGGCGTCGCCGGACCTGACAATCCTGCCCATCGCCCTCGCGGCCAGCGCCTACGGCAGGGGCGCAGTCATCGGCTCGCTGGCGATCTTCTCGACGCTGACGATCGGGACTTTCGTCGGGCTGACGGTGATCGCAACCGCGGCCGGCTACCAGGTCAAGGGCGAGTGGCTCGAAAAGCACGCCAACACGATCACCTCGATTGTCCTGGTCGCGATCGGAGTGGTCGCCTTTCTAGGCTTCTAGCGGTGTATCGACGAAGGACCTGAGGAGCCTCTCCCCGCTCTCTGGCCGCCTACTTCAACGGCCGGTCAGGAAACCCGTCCGAGCCAGTCCGGGAGGCGCCGCGCCAGCTCGCCCGGCGTTACGCTGGACTTGTTGAGGTACTCGACGGCGCCGAGGCTCTTGGCCTCGCGGATCGTCTCTTGCTCTCCGAAGTTGGAGAGGACCACGATCTTTGTCGAGCGCAATCCCTGGTCTTCCCTCACCGCCGCCAGCACCTCGAGACCGTCCATCTGCGGGAGGCGGATATCCAGCAGGACGAGGTCTGGGCGACGCGAGCGCATCTTTTCAAGTGCCTGCCGACCGTCCGTTGCCAGTGTCACCTCATAGCCGGCGCTCGTGAGGCCCAGCACGTACATCTGCCCGATCATGAGGTCGTCCTCGACGAGGAGGATCGATGCGCCCTTCTGGCTCGTTGCGGCGCCAGTGCCGTCGCCGTCGCCCCGGAGATTGACGGCGATTCCGCTCAGCCAGGCAGATTGGGAACCAGCGGCATGGCCCTGCCAGACGGGAACAAGGGCCGGGTGCTGCACTCCACGGAGATGCTACCGGGGTAAGCCGCAGAATTGTTTGCGATGAGCGGACCAAACAAGTCGCCTGACCTCGCAGGCATCTTTCGCTCCGAGCTCCCGGCCGACATCGCTCTCGAGATGCTGGCCCAACTGGTCCACAGGATCCCTTCCGGCGTCGCTGTATACGACGCCACCGACGATGAGTTCAGGCTGGTCTACGCGAACGAGGCCGCGGAGCCGTTCATGGAGTCCTCCCCCGGGTCCGGTATCGGACGGCCACTGGCGGACGTCTTTCCCTCGGCATCCGTGAACGGCACCCTCGAGCTTTTCAAGCAGGTGCGCGAGACCGGCCGGTCGATGCATTTCCGGGAGACGACCCTGCAGTCACCGGAAGGCCACCGATCTCGGAGCTGGAACTGGGACGTATACCCGCTCACGGGATCGGATGGCGTGGTCGCCAAGATCCTTGGCGTCGGCCAGGAGGTCACCGACCTGGTCCGCGCCCGCGAGCGGCTGAGGACCGCCGCCGACACTTCCCTGCACGCGCTGCTCGAGGTGTCGCGGCACGCCGAGGCGGGCGGTTCGATCGAGCAGTTCTTCGGCCGCATGAGCGCGACTGTCGCCGAGCTTGTGCATGCCGGCAAGGTGATCTTCCTC